>JAYVUV010000319.1:0-3257 GCA_043787615.1 Janthinobacterium sp.
CAATCGAGGATGGTGATGCCGGACGCGTACATCATGCCGAAGAAGGTGGCGAAGCGGGCCAGGATGATCTTGTGCAGCACCGGCCCCACCAGCCACAGGCGCAGCTTGTAGCCGTCCGCCGCGTAGCGCGCTGCGGCGCTGCGGCCCAGCCACACGCGGGCGCCGAAAAAGCCCAGCACCGGCAAGGCCAGCAGCAGATACCAGTAAGAGATGAAGATGCCGGACACGAAAATGAGCACCCGTGTGTGGATCGGCAATGCGCCGCCCATGTTCTTGATGAAGGCGGTCAACTGCGGCACCAGATAAATCATCAGGAAAAAGGTCACCCCTGTCACCACCAGGGCCACCACGGCCGGATACATCACGATCTTTTTGCTCTGGGCCGCCAGTTCGTCTTGCCATTTCAAGCTGTCGGCCAGGTTCTTGAGCACCTCGGCGATCTTGCCGCTATGCTCGCCGGCCATGATCAAGCTGGTGAAGGTCTTGTCGAACACCTCGGGATGGTGTTCCAGCGCGCCCGACAGTTGCAAGCCGCCCTCGATGCTTTCGATGACGTCGGTGATGATTTCGCGGAAATGCGGATGGTCCATGCTGTCGCGCAAGTCGGCCAAGCCTTCCAGGATCGGCACCCCGGCCCCCGTCATCTGTTCCATGTGGAAGCAGAAATTGATCAAGTCCTGGCGCCGCACCCGGCGCTTGCCCAGCATGCGGTCTTGCTGGCGCACGGCCTGGAAGTCGATCAAGTCCAGGTCCATGCGGTGCAGGCGCAGCTCCAGGTCGGCGCCGTTGGCCGCGTCCATGCTGCCCGGCATGCGGTGGCCGGCGCCGTCCATGGCTTGGTAGGCGTATAGCGGCATCAGGCCAGCCGCTCGGTCAAGTCGACCACGCGCCCGATCTCCTCGAGCGTGGTCACGCCTTCGAGCACGCGGCGCACGCCGTCGTCGATGAGGCTGTGGAAACCGGCCGCGCGCGCCGCGTTCTTCAATTCCCGGCTGGAGGCGCGCCTGGCCACCAGTTCGTCCAGCTCGGCGTTGAACTTGAGCAGCTCGATGATCGCCATGCGGCCCTTGTAGCCGTGATGCTGGCAGCGTTCGCAGCCGACCGCGCGGTACAGGTGGACCAAGGGCGCGGCATCGGGATCGGCCGGGGTCGGCCCCAGCCCCAGCAGGCGGCGCTCCACGCTGTCGGCTTCGTAACGTTCGCGGCAATGCGGACACAGGCGGCGCACCAGGCGCTGGGCCACGATGCCGATCACGTTGCCGGCCATGACGTCGGGCACGATGCCGATGTCGAGCAGGCGCGAGACGGCGCCGATGGCCGAGTTGGTGTGCAGGGTGGAATACACTTGATGCCCGGTCATGGCGGCCGAAAACGCCATCTCGGCCGTTTCGCGGTCGCGGATCTCGCCCACCAGGATGATGTCCGGGTCTTGCCGCATCATGGAACGGATGCCGTCGGCGAAACCCATCTTGGCCGATTCGTTGATCGAGGTTTGGCGGATCATGTTCATCGGGTATTCGACCGGGTCTTCCAGCGTCATGATGTTGACACTCTCGGTGTTGATATGGTTCAGGATCGAATACAGGGTGGTGGTCTTGCCGCTGCCGGTGGGGCCGGTGACCAGGATCACGCCGTCCGGGCGGGCGATCATCAGCTTGAGCAGATTCAATTCGCTCTCGGCCAGGCCGAGCGCGTCGAGCGGCACGATGCCTTTTTGGCGGTCCAGCACGCGCAGCACGAAGTTTTCGCCGTGGGTGGTGGGCTGGGCCGAGGCGCGGAAATCGATCTGGCGCCCGGAAAACTTGATCGAGATGCGCCCGTCCTGGGGCGCGCGCGCCTCGGCGATGTTCATATTGCTCATCACCTTCAGGCGCACCGCCATGGCCGGCCAGTACGATTTGTGCAGGCTGCGGATCTGGCGCAGGATGCCGTCGATGCGGTAGCGGATGCGCAGGAACGATTGCTCCGGCTCGAAATGGATGTCGGAGGCGCCGTTTTGCACCGCGTCGGCCAGCAGCGCGTCGATCAGGCGCACCATCGGCTGGCTGTATTCGTCCGAGGTGGCGATGCTTTGGTAATTGACTTCACCGGTTTCGATCTCAAGCAAAATGCCGTCGATCGATAGTTCGAAGCCATAGTATTGGTCGATGGCGCGCGAAATGTCCGACTCGCCCACCAGCATCGGCGTCACCGTGATGCCCTTGACCAGCATCGCGCTGATCTGGTCCAGGGCCACGATGTTGTTGGTGTCGGCCATGGCCAGGATCAGGTTGTCGCTATGGCGCTCGTAGACGATGGGGAACACGCGGTAGCGTTTCGCCGTTTCCTTGGGGATCAGTTTCAAGGCGATGCCATCGACCACCAGGTTGCTCAGGTCGGCGCTGCGGGTGTTCAGGTTTTCGCTCAGCGCCTCGCGCACGGTTGCCTCGGTGACGAAACCGAGCGTGATCAAGAGTTTGCCGAGCGGCTCGCTGCTGCGCTTTTGCTCGATCAGGGCGATGCGCAGCTGGTCTTCGCTGATCACGCCTTTCTTGATCAGCAGTTTGCCTAGGGGAAGTTTGGCGGCTTCGGGCATGGTGGCGGGGCGGTGTCAGGGCGCGACGCCGTTCGGGCTTGCGGTGGCCGGCTCGGCCGGTGCGCCCAGTTCGCGCAGCCGCAGGCGCACGGCGGCCTGGTCGAAGCCGCCCGCCGTGGCGCCGGCCAGGGCCAGGGCGCGCCGATAATAGTCGGCCGCCAGTTTGGGCTGGTTCAGCCGGTCCAGGCCGACCGCCAGGTTGAAGGCGTAGTCGGGGTTCGATGGATTATTGCCGTAAGCGCGGAAGTAGGCTTGCTGGGCTTCCGGCCAGCGCGACTGTTGGGCGTACAAATTGCCGAGCGCGAACTGCGCCGGGCCGGCGTCGGGGCTGCGTTCGAGCAGCGCTTTCAAGCGCGATTCGCTTTGCAGCGGGTCGCCTTGACGCAGGCCGATCAAGCCGGCCAGGGCGTCGCCGTCGTTCGGGTCCAGTTCCAGCAGGCGCTGGTAGTGCGCGGCGGCGACCTCGGGCTGGCGCTCGCGCAGGGCGATGGCGGCCATGCCGAGCAGGGCGTCGCGGCTGTTCGGGTCCTGGCGCAGCACGGCGCCGTATTGCCGCCGCGCGGCGCCCGTGTCGCCGCTGTTGAAGGCCAGGTAGGCGCCTTGCAAGGATGGATCGATTTGCGGCTGGGAATCGCTGCGGCGCACGCGGATATTGCCGTTCGCGTCGCCAACGGCCCGGTCG
>JAYVUV010000320.1:0-2609 GCA_043787615.1 Janthinobacterium sp.
GTCGGCCGCGGATTATGCACGCGGTCGTCGCGACTTTGCTGCTGCACCGAAAAACGCGCCGCCCATTGTTCACCAAGCGGAATGTTGTACGCGCCTTCGACATTGACGGCGCCGTAGTTGCCGAAGCCAACGCTGGCGTAGCCTTCGAATTTATTGGTCGGTTTGACCGAATCGAACTTGATCACGCCGGCCGGCGAGTTGCGCCCGAACAGGGTGCCTTGCGGGCCGCGCAAGACTTCGATCTGTTCCACATCGAATACCGGGAAACCCTTGAGCATCGGATTTTCCTGCACCACGCCGTCATACACCAAGCCGACCGGCTGGGAAGCGTTCAAATCGAAGTCGGTATTGCCCAGGCCGCGAATATAAAAGCGCGGGAAGGAACGACCGAAGTCCGATTCCACGTTCAGGCTGGGGGTACGGCCGGCCATGAAACGGATGTCGGTGCCATTGGCGGTGAGTACGTCCAGCTTTTCGCCCTTCATGGTCGAAATCGCCATCGGCACATCCTTGATGTTTTCCGAACGACGCGCCGCGGTCACGATCACCGTTTCGAGCTGGGTCGGCTGGGCCTTCTCGGCCTCGGCCGGCTGAGCTTCCTGCGCCATGGCGTGCAACGGAAACGCGGCCGCCACCGCCAACGCGATCAGCGAGCGGCTGACAGCTTGCCGTGCCACGCGATTGTTAGTCTTCTTCATCATCAAGTAACTCCCTTTGGATAAACACCAGTTTTTAAAATTGTGCGCGGCGGACCTTGTGGGTCTTGCCCTTCTGCCCGCGCCTGCCGCCCCGGTCGGCTCGACAGGCTTGAAAACAGTTGCTGTTTGCATGCCCAAGATTTGCAAAAAACAAAGTAAAAGGCATGCTAGCATGAAATTTATTGCGAGCAAATCAGACCTTCAGGGGGTTTATTTAGATTTAAATCGTCTGAATAGGGAAATAAAATCGTATTTGCCCTACATATAAAGCCTCATGCATAGTGGCAAACACGCCAAAATCTTATGTTGTCGTGCTCGCTTTGCCGCCACCGGGCCGGCGCAGACGGTGTTTTACAGGTGGTAAGCGGCGCGCTCGAGCGCTTCTCGGCAACCCTTCAGCGCGATATCGCCCATGCTTGTTTTGACCCCACTTTCCCTCTCACAACACGCCGTTCGGCGCGCCATCGGCCGGCGCGTCGCCGGCCGGTCGGGCGGCCGCTGGTCGCGCTACGCGTAAGCGCGCCGCCATGCGAACCGGCACGCGTTCTAGACAATTCCGGCAGGCGCGCCTGCCCGGTTTAAAATTTCCAAATCATCATTGCATTTTGTGCATCCGCACAAAAAAAATAGCCAGCCAAATATGTTTGTGTCAAAGCACACTGTTGCGAACTTGCGACAAGATCGTGGCCAAGGAGCGCTGCGGGCGGCCGGTTTCTGACGCGCTGCAATATCTGGCCGGTGCGCCCGACGCGTCCACCGCCCCCGCTTTCCACGCGTTAAGTCAAGATGGAAAGATTAAGCAACACATATTTCGTCTGTAAAAAATATACAATACCGTTCTTCCAGGAGACCTTTGATGACACGCACACCATTTACATTGACGATTGCCGCCGTATTGGCCAGCCTGGCAGCACCCGGCGCCTTCGCGGCCGACCCGAAACTGGCGGTCGTGTACGACGCCGGCGGCAAGTTCGACAAATCGTTCAACCAGTCCGCTTTCGAGGGCGCCACCCGTTTCAAAAAAGAGACCAACATCAATTTCATCGAGGCCCAAGTGAGCAGCGATACCCAGGCCGAGCAAGTGCTGCGCGGCTTGGCGCGCAAGAATCTGGACTTGATCGCCTCGATCGGCTTTGCCCAGACGCAAGCGGTGCAAAAAGTGGCCAAGGAATTCCCGAAAGTGCACTTCGTGTTGATCGATGGCACCGCCAAGGGCGATAACGTCAATTCCGTGCTGTTCAAGGAAGAAGAAGGCTCTTACTTGGTCGGCGTGGCCGGCGCCATGGCGAGCAAAAGCAAAAAGCTGGGCTTCATCGGCGGCATCGACATTCCCTTGATCCGCACCTTCGCCTGCGGCTACGCGCAAGGCGCCAAGGCCGTCGATCCCAAGGCCGAAGTGACGCAGAACATGGTCGGCACCACCTCGGGCGCCTGGAACGATCCGGCCAAGGGCGGCGAACTGGCCCGCTCGCAATTCGACCGCGGGGTCGACGTGGTGTTCGCGGTGGCCGGCGGCAGCGGCATGGGCACGCTGCAAACGGCCAAGGAAAAAGGCAAGCTGGCGATCGGGGTCGATTCCAATCAAAACCATTTATACCCGGGCACCATGCTGACCTCGATGGTCAAGCGGGTCGACAACGCCGTCTACGACAGCTTCATGCAGATGAAAAACGGCAGCTGGAAAGGCGGCGTGGTCAGCAAGGGCTTGAAGGAAGGCGGGGTCGACTGGGCGCTCGACGAGCACAACCGCAAGTTGATCACCCCGGAAATCGAAAAACGCGTGCTGGGCGCGCGCAAGGATATTATCGACGGCAAGGTCAAGGTGATCGATTATCGCATCACCAATAGCTGCCCCGTTTAATCCGCCGCGCAGGTCATGACGCGCCGCCGGGATGCATTCCGGCGGCGCGT
>JAYVUV010000321.1:0-6220 GCA_043787615.1 Janthinobacterium sp.
TGGCGGAGAGACGGGGATTCGAACCCCGGATAGGCTATGAACCTATACACGCTTTCCAGGCGTGCGACTTCAACCACTCATCCATCTCTCCTGCATCTCCGCTTCCGCGAAGCCGCAAATTATAGCAAAAATTCCCGAGAGTACCAACAATATCTGCCGCCCGCACCCGCCCGCCTATGCGCTCTCTTTCAGCTGCTCCAATATGGCCGGATTTTCCAGAGTCGAGATGTCTTGCGTGATGGCCTCGCCTTTGGCCAGCACCCGCAGCAAGCGCCGCATGATCTTGCCCGAGCGCGTCTTCGGCAAATTGTCGCCGAAGCGGATTTCCTTCGGCTTGGCGATCGGCCCGATTTCCTTGGCCACCCAATTGCGCAATTCGAGCGCCAGCTTTTTGGCTTCCTCGCCGGTCGGCCGCGCCTGCTTGAGCACGACGAAGGCGCAAATCGATTCGCCCGTGGTGTCGTCCGGCTTGCCCACCACCGCCGCCTCCGCCACCAGCGGATTGGCCACCAGCGCCGATTCGATTTCCATGGTGCCCATGCGATGACCGGACACGTTGAGCACGTCGTCGATGCGCCCCGTGATGGTGAAGTAGCCCGTGTCCTTGTTGCGGATCGCGCCGTCGCCGGCCAGGTACATGCGCCCGCCCAACTCTTCCGGGAAGTAGCTGGCCTTGAAACGCTCGGGGTTGCCCCAGATGGTGCGGATCATGGACGGCCACGGTCGCTTGACGACCAGGATGCCGCCCTGCCCGTTCGGCACGTCGTGCCCGGCCTCGTCCACGATGGCGGCCATGATGCCCGGCAGCGGCAAGGTGCACGAACCCGGCACCATGGGGGTCGCGCCCGGCAAGGGGGTGATCATATGGCCGCCCGTCTCGGTCTGCCAAAAGGTGTCGACGATCGGACACGCTTCGCGCCCCACGTTTTTGTAATACCAGATCCAGGCTTCCGGATTGATCGGCTCGCCCACCGTGCCCAGCAAGCGCAGGCTGCCCAGCTCGTAATTGCGCGGATGCACCGCCGGATCGACGTCGGATGCCTTGATCAGGGACCGGATCGCCGTCGGCGCCGTGTAAAAGATGCTGACCTTGTGCTTGGCCACGGTGGCCCAGAAGCGCCCCGCGTCGGGGAAGGTGGGGATGCCCTCGAAGATGAGCTGGGTCGCTCCCACCGCCGTCGGCCCGTAGGCGATGTAGCTGTGGCCGGTCACCCAGCCGATGTCGGCGGTGCACCAGTAGACGTCGTCCGGCTTGATGTCGAAACTCCATTTCATGGTCAGCGCCGCCCACAGCAGGTAGCCACCGCTGGCGTGCTGCACGCCTTTCGGGGTGCCGGTCGAGCCGGACGTGTAGAGGATGAACAGGGGATGCTCGGCGTCCACCCATTCCGGCTCGCACCAGGCCGGCTGACCCGCCACCAGTTCGTCGAGCCAGCGGTCGCGCCCGGCCGAGAACGGGATCGCGCCGCCTGTGCGCCGGTACACCACCACGTTGCGGATCGCGTCGCAGCCGCCCAGCGCCAGCGCTTCGTCGACGATGGTTTTCAAGGGCAGGTGTTTGCCGCCCCGCAGTTGCTGGTCGGCCGTGATGACGGCCACCGCGCCCGCGTCGATGATGCGCTCCTGGAGCGATTTGGCCGAGAAGCCGCCGAACACGACGGAGTGGGTGGCGCCGATGCGCGCGCAGGCTTGCATCGCGGCCACGCCTTGCACCGACATCGACATGTAGATGACGACCCGGTCGCCCTTTTTGATGCCCAGGGATTTCAAGCCGTTGGCGAATTTGCACACTAGTTCGTGCAACTCGCGGTAGCTGACCCGGCTGGACTGGCCGTCGTCGGCCTCGAAGATGATGGCGGTCTTGTCGGCGTTGCCGTTGTCCAGGTTGCGGTCCAGGCAGTTGTACGACACGTTGAGCTGGCCATCCTCGAACCATTTGTAGAACGGTGCCTGGGTTTCGTTCAAGACGGTGCCGAAGGGCTTGTGCCACGCCAGGTGTTCGCGCGCCAACCCGGCCCAAAAACCTTCATAGTCGCGCTCGGCCTCGGCGCACAGGGCTTGGTAGTTGTCCATGCCGGAGATGGTCGCCTGCGCCACGAATCGCGCGGAAGGGGTGAAGACCCGCGCTTCCTGCGGCCCCTGTTGTTCGGTGCCTTGCCCCTGTGTAGCTGTGTCAACCATGATCGTCTCCAGTTTGGTATTAATTTGCAAACAACATAGCGGCCTACGCTTACTGCCCCCTTACACCGTCCACTTCAGCGGGCCAAGCGCGCGCGACCGTGCGCTTTTCCCGATTTTACGCACTTTCGCCGCGCTTGTTGGCCGAACGGACGGCGCCGCCCCGCGCCATCGGCGCAACAGGAGCGCCGCCCTCCCATGCCGGCTCAGCGCATGGGGCCGGCACACGTGTAAAATGTCGGCACAGTGATTTGCATTAAACCCGAGGAATGTCATGACCGACCCGCACGCCGCGCGCGCCAAGCTCAGGCCGCTGCCAGCCTTTATTTTCATGACGCGCTGGCTGCAACTGCCGCTCTACCTGGGTTTGATCCTGGCGCAATGCGTGTATGTGTTCCATTTCTGGGTCGAGCTGAAAGATTTGATCGGCGCCGCGCTCGGCAACGAGGCCGCGCTCGAGCATATTTTCAACGCGGTGGCCGTGCCCGGCGCGCCGCTGCCGACCAAGTTGAACGAGTCGACCATTATGCTGGTGGTGCTGGGCTTGATCGACGTGGTGATGATTTCCAATCTGCTCATCATGGTGATTATCGGCGGCTATGAGACTTTTGTTTCGCGCATGTATTTGGACCATCATCCGGACCAGCCGGAATGGCTGTCCCACGTCAACGCCTCGGTCTTGAAGACCAAGCTGGCGATGGCGATCATCGGCATTTCGTCGATTCATTTGCTCAAGACCTTTATCAACGCCAATGCCTATTCGGCCCAGGTGCTGGTGGCGCAAACCGCGATCCACGTGGTGTTCCTGCTCTCGGCGCTGGCCATCGCCTACACCGACCGCATCATGACCGTGACCCAGAACGCCGCCAAGTCCACCCATTAATTTCCTTCGACCTCACTCCGCGAGAACACCATGACCGTCATAAAGCAAGAAGACTTGATCGAATCCGTCGCCGCCGCGCTGCAATACATCAGTTATTACCATCCGGCCGACTATATCGCCCATCTGGCGCGCGCCTATGAGGCCGAGCAAAGCCCGGCCGCCAAGGACGCCATCGCCCAGATCTTGACCAATTCGCGCATGTGCGCCGAGGGCAAGCGCCCGATTTGCCAGGACACCGGCATCGTCAACGTGTTCCTCAAGATCGGCATGGGAGTGCGCTTCGAGGGCTTCACGGGTACCGTGACGGACGCCGTCAACGAGGGCGTGCGGCGCGCCTATAACTTCGACGACAACAAGCTGCGCGCCTCGATCGTGGCCGATCCCCATTTCGAGCGCAAGAACACCAAGGACAATACGCCGGCCGTGGTGCATATGGAGTTGGTCGAGGGCGACACGGTGGACGTGAAGGTGGCGGCCAAGGGCGGCGGCTCGGAAAACAAGTCCAAGTTCGTCATGCTCAATCCCTCCGATTCGCTGGTGGACTGGGTCATGAAGACGGTGCCGACCATGGGCGCCGGCTGGTGTCCGCCCGGCATGCTGGGGATCGGCATCGGCGGCACCGCCGAGAAGGCCATGCTGATGGCCAAGGAAGTGCTGATGGACGACATCGACATGTACGAGCTCAAAGCGCGCGGCCCGCGCAACAAGACCGAGGAATTGCGCATCGAGCTGTGCGACAAGATCAACGCGCTCGGTATCGGCGCCCAGGGCCTGGGCGGCTTGACCACCGTGCTCGACGTGAAAATCATGATGCACGCCACCCATGCCGCCTCCAAGCCGGTGGCCATGATTCCGAACTGCGCGGCGACCCGCCACGCCCATTTCGTGCTGGACGGCTCGGGCGCCAGTTATATCGAACCGCCGCCGCTGTCGACCTGGCCCGACGTGCAATGGACGGCCGACACGGAACAATCGCAGCGCGTCAATCTCGATACCCTGACCAAGGCCGAAGTGGCGGCCTGGACCCCGGGCCAGACCCTGCTCTTGAACGGCAAGATGCTGACCGGGCGCGACGCCGCCCACAAGCGCATCCAGGACATGCTGGCCAAGGGCGAATCCTTGCCGGTCGATTTCACCAACCGCGTCATCTATTATGTCGGCCCGGTCGATCCGGTGCGCGACGAGGCGGTCGGCCCGGCCGGCCCCACCACCGCCACCCGGATGGATAAGTTCACCGACATGATGCTCGAACAAACCGGCTTGATCGCCATGATCGGCAAGGCCGAGCGCGGACCGGCCGCCATCGAATCGATCAAGCAGCACCAATCGGCGTATTTGATGGCGGTGGGCGGCGCCGCCTATCTGGTGTCGAAGGCGATCAAGCACGCCAGCGTGGTCGGGTTCCACGATCTGGGCATGGAAGCGATCTATGAATTCGACGTGGTCGATATGCCGGTCACGGTGGCGGTCGATTCGAACGGCACCTCGGTCCACAACACCGGGCCGAAGCAATGGCAAGCCAAGATCGCCTCGTTCGGCGGCCTGACCCAGATCCCCGTCACGGTGGCATAAACCGCCGATTCCTCGGTGGCCGATTCGCCGGCCGCCGCTTCGCCAGCCGTCGATCAGGCGGCCGGCCATTTCAACGAAAGCGATCGTGACTTCTCTTCCGCCCCTTCCCCCGTCGGCCGACGCGCCGGTCGGCGTGTTCGATTCCGGCGTCGGCGGCCTGTCGGTGCTGCGCCATATCCAGGCCCAGTTGCCACGCGAGCGGCTGCTGTATTTCGCCGATTCCGCCTACGCGCCCTACGGCGACAAGACGGAGCGGGAAGTGGTCGAGCGCTCGCTGCAAATCGCCGCGTTTTTAATCGAGCGCGGGGCCAAGGCGCTGGTGGTCGCGTGCAACACGGCGACGGTGGCGGCGATCCAGACCTTGCGCGCCCACTATCCCGCCATGCTGCTGGTCGGCGTCGAGCCGGGCTTGAAACCGGCCGCCGCGCTCACGCGCAATGGCATGGTGGGGGTGATGGCGACCGGCCGCACCCTGGCCGGCGACAAATTTTTGCAATTGCGCGAGCAAATCGGCGGCGCCAGCAAGGCCACCTTTTTGCTGCAAGCCTGCGTGGGCTTGGTCGAGCGCATCGAGCGCGGCGAGCTCGACGGTGAGGCGACGCTGGACATGCTGGACCGTTACTTGGCGCCGCTGCTGGCCCAGGGCATCGACACTCTGGTGCTCGGCTGCACCCATTACCCCTTCGTGCAAGGCGCCATCGAGCAAGTGCTGGCGCGGCGCGGCGCGCAAGCGGTGACGCTGGTCGACACCGGCGCGGCGGTGGCGCGTCAGTTGACGCGCTTGCTGGCCGGCGCCGGCCGGTTGCGCGAGGCGCACGCGGACGCGGAGGCGGACGCCGCCAGCCTGCACGCTTACACCAGCGCCGACGCCGCCACCCTGGCGCTGGGTTTCGCGCGCCTGCTCCAGCTGGCGCCGCCCGTGCAGGAAAGCCGGCTGGCGAGCCATTCGCAGTTAATTGCGTAAAGTAGGCATTTAGATTTGCCATTTGCCGGGGGAGTTTGTATAATTCGGCACCTGTCTTGCAAAGCGAGACAAAAGTAGTTCAGTGGTGGCTGTAGCTCAGTTGGTAGAGTCCAGGATTGTGATTCCTGTCGTCGTGGGTTCGAGTCCCATCAGCCACCCCACAGAATGCGCAGGAAAATCAAGGGTTACACGCTTCGGCTGGTAACCCTTTTTTGTTTGCGCCGCCCGAACAACGCGGGACGGCCACGCTGCGCAAAGCGCGGCCGTTCATCGACTTATTCCCCGAGGCAGAGATTGACCCCGTTCGCCTGCACCGCGCAGGAGGCGGGGCCTTCGACCGAATACGCCACCACGTTATCGACCACCATATCGGCCGGGAAGGTGACGGCTTCGTCCATTACCTTGCCGACCCAATCGGGGCCGACCGCCAAATTCAAAATCATATACATCGGCTTGTCCATGCCGGCCGGGGTCAAAATCTGGCCGACCGGCACCCGGTCGATGTAATACACGATCTTGGTCGGCGTCCACAGCGCGCCATACTGATGAAAACGCTCTTGATAATCGGGGTACACGGTGCGGCAACCCGATGAAATATGTTTGCCGACCGTGTCGCTCCAGTG
>JAYVUV010000322.1:0-3644 GCA_043787615.1 Janthinobacterium sp.
AGGAACACGTGCATATAGGGATCGGGCGCCTTGGTCGACGGTACCTGGTCTTCCGCGATGGCCAAAATGAAGTTCATGCCCAGGTGCTTGCCATACCACTCGACGGTTTGCTTGGCGTCGAGACAGCGGTAGGCGACGTGGTGAATCTGCTGGATGCTCATGCCGTGCTCCTTGATCGTCTCTCATGTTGGATCGGACCCGTCGGCCGGCAGGCCCGGCGCGCGCTCCGTTTTTTGCCATTAGAAGCCAGTTCCAGCTATCATACAAACAATATTTTTCAGACGATTTATCGGATTAGCTTATGAGTCCCAGCCTGCGCCAAATGCGCGCCCTGGTCGCCCTGGCCAAGACCGGCAGCTTCACGCTGGCCGCCGAGCACTTGCACGTGACGCAATCGGCCCTGAGCGGTTTGATCAAGGAGCTGGAACAGGTGCTGGGCTTGCGGCTGGTGGAGCGCAGCACGCGCAAGATGCAATTGTCCGAGCTGGGACGGGAGCTGTATCCGCTGTTCGACAAGTTGATTCAAGACCTGGACCGCGCCATGGCCGACGTGGCCAGCCGCAAGGCGCTGAAAACCGGCGTGCTGCGCGTGGCCGCGCCGCAGATGATGGCGTGCACCTTGCTGCCGCAAGTGATCGCCGCCTTCCAGCGGGCGCACCCGGCGCTGCAGGTGAAGCTGCTCGACTGTCCGCTCGAGGACTTGGCCGCGCGCGTGTTCAGCGGCGAGGCCGATGTCGGGGTCGGCCCGGAGCGCGACGCCAGCGCCGAGATCGGCGCCCAGTTCCTGTTCGAATTGCCGTTCGTGCTGGTGTTTCCGGAGGGCCATCCATTGCAGGCGCGCCGCCGGATCGGCTGGGCCGACTTGGCCGACCACCCCTTCATCGCCTTGCAGGGCCAATTTAGCGAACGCTTGCTGCGCGACGTGCACAGCTCGTTGCGCGACCTGGCGCTCAAGCCCGACAACGAAGTCACCTTCATGACCACGGCGCTGGCCATGGTGAGCGCCGGCCTGGGCATCACGGTGTGCCTGCCCTACGCCGAGCCGATGGTCAAGCTCTACCAATTGCACATGCGCCGCCTGCGACAGCCCGAGCTGAGCCGCAAGTTTTATATCTACACCCGCGCCGGGCGCGCGCTGTCGCCGGCGGCGGCCGGCTTCAGCGCCTTCTTGAGCGCGTTCGTGGCCGACCGCCAATGGCTTGCGGGCCAAGCGGGCGACGAGCAAGCGGGCGACGAGCAAGCGGACGCGCCGGTTTAAACCCGGCAGTCGCCGTCCTCGAAAGCGGCCGCCAGCGCGTCGATCAAGGCGCGCACCGCCGGCACCAGGCCGCGCCGGGACGGAAACACGGCGTGCAGCGCACCCACAGGAAAGACCAAGTCTGGCAGCAATTGTTCCAACAACCCGGCGTCGACATCGTGCTGCACCAGTTGCCTGGGCAATTGCGCCACGCCCAAGCCGCGCAACACGGCTTGGCGCAGGGTCGGCATGTCGTCGATGGCCAGGCGCGGCATGTGCGTCACGCTCTGGTGGGTGCCGTCGGCGTCGGCGTACATCCAGGCGTGCCGGCCGGCATGGCCGGTCAAGCCCACCGTCGGCAGGCGCGTGGCCTGGTCCAGCGTGAGGGGACGCGCATGGCGCGCGAACAAATGCGGGCTGGCCACCAGCATCACTTCCGAGTTGTGCAACATGCGCACCGCCAGATCGCTATCCTCGAGCGGCAAAGGGCGCACCCGCAAGGCCAGGTCGAAGCCTTCCTCGATCACTTCGACGCGACGGTTGGTGGCCTCGATGTTGAGCCGCACCAGCGGATGGGCGATCAAATAGTCGGCCAGCACCAGGTTCAGTCCCACGTGCAGGACCGAGACCGGGCAACTGATGCGCACCAGGCCCTGCGGGATCGAGCGGGTGTGCTCGATCGTATCCTGGGCCGCCTGGGCCTCGGCCAGAATCGCGGCGCAGTGACGGTAATATTCCTGCCCGGCCTGGGTGACGGCGATGCGGCGCGTGGTACGGTTCAACAGGCGCACGCCGAGACGGCCTTCCAGCGCCGCCACGTGACGGCTCAGGCGCGAGGCGGGCATGCCCAGCGCCAGCGCCGCGTTGCTATAGCCGCCGTGCTCGACCACTTTGGCGAACAAGGCCATATCGTTCAAATTTTGTAGCGCTATCATACGACTCCTACAAGGCATTACCACCAAATCTGCAATAGTTATTTGCAACTACGGCACTTACGGATTGATCTTTGCAAGGATAAGCTCTTTTGCACTTCCTTCATTACAAAAAAGAAAGCAATCCATGAAAATTTTGCATATCGATTCCAGCGCCCTGGGCGACGCTTCCGTGTCCCGCAAACTGAGCGCCGCCACCGTGGCCCGCCTGCGCGAAGAACACGCCGGCGCCAGCGTGACTTATCACGACTTGGCGGCCGAGGCGCTGCCGCACGTCACCGGCGCTTTGCTCCAGATCATCAGGGGACCGCGCGACGCCGGCCAGCCGGTCGCGCCCGAACTGGCGCAACAAGCCGCGTACAGCGAAACGCTGTTGCAGGAACTGCTAGATACCGACGTGCTGGTGCTGGGCGCGCCGATGTACAATTTTTCGGTGCCATCGACCCTCAAGGCATGGCTCGACCGCGTGCTGGTGGCCGGACGCACCTTCAGCTACAGCGCGGCCGGTCCGAAAGGCTTGGTGCTGGGCAAACGGGTGATCATCGTCTCGTCGCGCGGCAGCGCCATGTCCGGCGCCCCGTATGAAATCGCGCTGGACCACCAGGAAGCCTATATGAAGGCGGTCTTCGGCTTCATCGGCGTGACCGACTTGACCATCGTGCGCGCCGAAGGCTTGGCGATGGGCGAGGCGGCCCACCGCGGCGCCGTGGACGGCGCGCTGAGCCAGGTGGCCTCGCTCAAGGCGGCCTAAGCCAAGTGTTGCTTTTCGTTTTTATTTGATGCCGGCGCAAGGGCGGGCCGTCATGCCCGCCCTATAATGGAAACGAGCACCGTTCGCCGATGAACGGTGCACTTTCTTCGATACAGCATGGACACCCGCCCCCATCGCATCAGCGCCAACACCATCGACATCAATCGCAAGATGAACAAGTTCGATGGCCATCACAGCGTTTGGCTGTTCGGCTACGGTTCGCTCATCTTCAAGGCCGACTTCCCTTTCCTCGAACAACGTCCGGCCAGCATCACCGGCTGGACCCGGCGCTTCTGGCAAGGCTCGCACGACCACCGCGGCACCGAAGCGGCGCCCGGCCGCGTGGCCACGCTGATCGAACAAGCCGGCGCGGTATGCGGCGGCCTGGCTTACCTGATCACGCCGGAAGTGTTCGGCCACCTCGACCACCGCGAAAAAAACGGCTACCTGCGCCTGTGCACCGACATCGAATTCGACGACGGCAGCAAGACCGAAGGCCTGGTCTACATCGCCACCGAACACAACGAAGCGTTTCTAGGCGCCGCCTCGGAACAGGACATCGCCCGGCAAATCGCCCGGGCCAGCGGCCCAAGCGGCCCGAACCGCGACTATTTGAACCAGTTGGCGCTGGCCTTGCGCGCGCTGGGAAAACACGATCAGCACGTGTTCGCCATCGAACACCATCTGGCCGCTTGCTAGCAGCCTGTCGGACTTGGGGAGTCGA
>JAYVUV010000323.1:0-4595 GCA_043787615.1 Janthinobacterium sp.
GTTTTAAAAATTACCGATTTTCTTTTTTTCTGATATTTGCTTTCATAATACTGAATCTGCCAACTACCATCGACAGGCCCAGCTTGGTTATAGATGAGTTCAAAGCTTTTGCTATCGACAGAGTTATTTTTTATTCTTTCAATATCCTTCGCCACATATCGCTGCACGGTCACGGCATCGCCTTCGATCACATTGATCGGAGCGGGAAACGCAACTGGCCCCCAATTGAGTTTTGCTTCCTGAGGTACTTCCAAAGCATAGCGGCCAAAACACACCAGCTTGGTTTTGCTGAACAGCGCCTGCAAGCGCGGACTGAGTTTGGCGACTTCAGGCATGGATGTTTCCTTATATGCATAAATGGGGCGCTGGGCGCAGGCTGACAGCGATAGTGTTAGCGACAACGCCAGGGCTAGCGCGGACTGATAACGATACGGTTTCATAATTCTTCCCATTTGTCGGTTTTGGCGATCTGCACGATGGCGTACAGCGCGGATGCCTGAACCAAAGGATCCAGATAGCTATTCTGGTGTTCATAGCCGTGGTTGTTAAGGCCATGCACGAAACGCTTGCCACGAATGCGCTCGGCGGAGCGGGCGGACGGCACTGTTTCGTCACCGGCGGCGTCAGCCGGCTGGCGCGTCAAGGTCAAAATGTGCGGCCCGGCCTGAACCGTTAAGAGTTTCTTACCGTCGTCACTCAGCAATGTCCAAGTGTTTGCTGGTGGCAACCGGGTCCGGTCTACAGTGTCGGCCAAGAGAAATTTCACCTCGCCGTAGCTGGCGCGGTGCGGAGAGGCGCAATAGCTGGCGTAGGTAACCGGATGAAATGTCTCTTCGATGGAATGCAGGAATTCCGACGCGGCTTCGAGGCGGTCATGTACGCCGTCCATCCAGGGAGCTTCCGCCCTGTCTTTTATCAATTTCTGCTTTCCCGGATTGACCCAATCGGGATTAATCAAGCGCCACCAAGCGTCTTTTGGCTGCAAATAAATATTGCTGAGTGCATTTTCCCCTTGTTCCTCGCTGGGCCAGGCGGCAAAGGTGCTCGACTGGGGAGAACCATAAACCACTTTCAGCCATTTGTAACCGTATGCCTGCCCGGGCAGCATTTCCATTGGCGCTTGCGCGTTGGCGAGAATCGCCGTGGCGCTGGCCCCGTCCGGCCCCAATATCCTAGCCGTGATGGTGTCGGTCAAGCCGCTCAGACCGCCATTTTTTTCCTGGAATCCGAAGCGCATCCGCTTGTAGGCACCCGCCGCACCCAGCGTCGGCATCACATTGTGATACACGCCCAACACGCTATCGTGCAGGTTGCCGTGCTCGGGATGCAGCACGGCGCGCGCCACCAGGCCGCCCATGCTATGAGTAACCAGAATCACCTTTTCGCATTTAAAACCACGATCTTGGTAGCCCTTGATCAAGCCTTTGATGCGCTCGGCGACTTTTATCCCCGATTTGCTATTACTTTGCAGCCAGTTGTAGCCCATCGCATGCACCGGATACCAGCATGGCGCGATCTTTTTCAGATCGTCCTCGGTGATGGCATCGCCCTCGAATTCAGCGCCCAAGTCCCTCGGCTTTTTGCCAACCAGCTTGAGCCAATCGACTGGCCGCTGGGCCGCCGCGCCATTCGACTCGTCGGCGTGGTCGTCCGGCGCCCGTTCTTTCCAATGCGACGTCACGGCGCCCTTCTTGACCATGTTGTTAAGCTGGCGCTCCAATGTTTGCAGCAACTCGCCATAAGCGCCGCCAAACAAGACTTCGCTCCAGCCGCGCCAGCGCGCCTTTTGAGCCGGCGTTTCGCGCAGGCGCTCCTGCTCCGTGCGGCTGGCGCCCGAGGGCGGCGTCGCGGCCTTCGTTAGCAGCGGCGGGATGGCCGACATGCCGTTCGGTACGTTGCCGTGCTGCGCGTCCGACTCACGCGTGATCGCCCCGCCCGGGTCGAAACGGCCCTTGTCCTCCGTGTAGCGATAGCTCGCCACTTCGGTTTGCTCGGGATCGAAATTCATTTGGCGCTGGGCAGGGGTGGCCTTTTTAAACCAGCCGGCGTAACCGGAACCGGTCAAGGCGTCCACGCTGCCGATGTCGTCCGCCTTCCAGGCCATGTTGTCGTTGCGTACCAACTCATCCTGGCGCGTTTTTGCCATGCGCAGGTTCGAGCCCATCACGCCCGGCAGGAAGACGATGGGTATCACTTTGTTGGGTGGCACGGTCACGTCGTGCCGGATGGCGTCGTCCGTCGGCGTCATCCATACCGTGTACTCGGCCCAGCCGCCCACGCCTTGGGAAAATTCGCCCTCGTGGTTGCCATGTTGGTTCAACTCCTGCGTTTCCTCGCTCACGGCCGCTCTCCTTTGTAGCGGATGGTATAGCTTTCCATGCCGCTGGCTTTCTGTACTTGGGTGCTGCCGCCGGCGCCGGTTTTGGCGCCGCTCCCGTCGCCGCCGTCGCGCACCACCTCGTAGTCGATATGTGGCGCCGGCATGTTGTTTACTTGAAGCAGACGCACCTCTTGGTCGTACATGCTCGACGGGCGCTCGTTGGACGCTTGGGCCACGCTTTTCGGCGCCAAGGTTTCCAGATTGCCGTGAATCAGGGCCGGCTGCCGCGTGAATAACTGCACCACATCGCTAATTTCCAACAGGCTGTCGGCGCCGTGCAAGCGAATCCCCTTTTTACCGCGCAATTCCAGCCAATCGTCCTCGCTGATCAATTGCAGCATCTTGCGCGCCAGAATGCGCAACTCGTTCTGCTGCGCCTCGATGCCGACTTTTCCCTTGGCCGCGATACTGCGCAGGTCGCCATCGAGGGAGAATTGTTCGATGTCGCGCCCGGCCGTATGCAGGATCGATCGCGCCGCGTAATGCTGTTGATTTTTGCCGGCGACGGTGTCGATATTCTCGCCCGCGTAATGCAACTGATCCTTGGGCGTAGCGCTGGCGATGCCGGCCGCGGCGCTGAGCGCGATCACGGGCTGGGCGCTAGGGGCTGCGCCGGCGGCCTCGGCTTCCTCGCCGGCCCCGTGGCCGAGCGCGTCGACCGCCGCGCTCAAGCCTTGCTGCGGCTGCAAGTCGCGCTGGCCGCCCGCGTGCGCGCCGGCCGCGCCGCCCAAACCCTTGGCCAGGGCCAGCGCCTGCTCCAGGCAATGCACCAGCTCATCACGGCTGAGCGTGCCGCCCACGGCTTGGCTGCGGCCGTCGGTGGTCAGCAGCAAGCCCTTGGCCGAACGCAGCGCGCCGGCGCCCTCCGTTTCCAGCGCGAAGCCTTCGCCACGACGGTCCTTGCGCCCGGCCGTGTCTTCGATGCGGCTGATATGCCCGAGCGACAATTGGCTGTGCAAATGGTCGCTCTTCAACTGGGCTTGAATTTCACCGCTCGTATCGTCGAGCACCAAATGGTTACTGCGCCGGCCGCCGCCGTTGTTCGCGCCTTTGAGTTCGCGGCTACGGATGCCGCTCAAGGCTTGCTGGCTCGGCAAGCTCCAGGGCGGCATATTGACGGCGTTGGGCACACAACCCATGATGAACGGGGCATCGGGATCGCCGCCCAGCCAGCTGATCACCACCTCCTGCAAATTGCGCACCACGCCGCCCCAGGCTTGGGTGGCGCCGGCCGCCGGACGCATCATGCGCAACCAGGTCGAGCGGTGCTGATGGCCCGGTTCCGCGCGGTCCCAATGAAATTGCACCTTGGCCCGGCCATATTGGTCGGTCTCGATTTCCGCGCCCTCGGTCGCCACCACCAGCGCCGTTTGCGGGGCCAGAATCTTGGTCGCGTTGCTGTTGAAGCCCGGCCCGGGACGCCAGGGTACACTCTTGCGCACGCAGGTCAATTCATTACGGTATTCGGCCACGCCGTCTACCGCCAAATAATTGTTGGCCACTTCGTGGCGCATGCCGACGATGAGAAATTGGTTCTTTTCCCGATCCGAACGGGAAGCCGGTTTGTCGAAGTGGAAATGGCAGTTCAAACGGAACCAGCGCCCCGGAGCGCCGTAGGGATTGTTGCCCTTCCCTTCCATTTGCTTAATGCCGGCCTCGATTTCCTCCATGCGCAGGCGCGCCTGATGATTGCCATCGCCAAAATTGGCGCCGAAGCCATAGGCGCCGGCATAACGGTAGAACTCGATTCGCGGCACCTTGCCTTGCCGATGCAGGGTCGATATCTCGATATGTTTGGGCTTGGCCGCTTTGAAGTCGAAGGCCGTCAGACTGACCTTACCGACCGCGATGCGGCGCGCCGGACTCCACTCGCCGAGCGCCTCCTCCACCCTGGAACCGGCGTGACGCTGAAAGGCGATCACGGCGCCGTCGCCGTCGATCGGCGAGGCGACCGTGGAATCGTCCGACAATACCAGCTTATGCCCGCTTTCCGTGTGCTCGTAGCGATAATGCCAGCCGGCCGCTTCCCAGCGCCGGTGCAGATAGTTGTAATCGCTTTCGCCAAACTGACACGCCATGGTCATGGCCGGATCGGGGCCGCCGAGTTGGCAATCCCAATCGGGATGGGCGCCATAATCCTGGAAAACCGTCGCGGTTTGTTCGCGCAAGGTTTGATTGTGGAACAGGTAATTGTCTTCGCGTAGTCTGAGATAGG
>JAYVUV010000324.1:0-41798 GCA_043787615.1 Janthinobacterium sp.
GTGATCGCGGACCGGTGTGCGGCAAGCGGGCACACCACCCCGATTTCCGCTCCGCCCGCCAAGGCGCGGCGACCAGGATTCACTCTTGACGCTTGCATGGGTTTGCGCCCGCCCTACTGGTGGGCATTTTTTTGTCGGCCCTGGCGCCAATCAAGAAGACAAGGGCGGGACATGGTATCGTGACGTTTTTCGTCGCCAAGTTTGCCATGCACATCGCCTACACCTTATTTATTTCCGATCAATATCAGA
Organism: Janthinobacterium sp.; assembly: GCA_043787615.1. Classification (GTDB taxonomy): domain Bacteria; phylum Pseudomonadota; class Gammaproteobacteria; order Burkholderiales; family Burkholderiaceae_D; genus Janthinobacterium. The sequence goes on from JAYVUV010000324.1 coordinate 250, forward strand.
AATTACGCTATCGCAGCGCCTGGGCGCTGTATGCGGCGATCGTGGTGGTGGGCTCGATTCCGGGCGCCCGCGCCGACGTGGGCCAATACGCGTCCGGCATTCTGCTGCACTCTTGCGCGTATAGCGTGCTGACTTACCTGGTGTTTAGCGGCGGCGCCGGCACGCCCGGCCAACGCGCGCTCAAAGCGATCGCGACCATTGCCTTGATGGGCGCCGGCGACGAGATCAACCAAAGTTTTCTGTCGTATCGACACGGTTCGATCATGGACTGGCTGGTCGACATGAACGCGGCCGTGCTCACCGCCTTGCTGTGCCGCGCGCTATGGCCGGTGTTGCGACGCCGGCTGGCGGCGTAGCGGCGGGCGCGGCCCCGCCACCGGGTCGCCGCGCCGCCTAGTCCGAGCTGGCGCTATCTTTCTTGTCAAACTCAAATTGTCCCTGCCGGTTATTGCAGCGCATGCCGATGCGCCGCAAGATCGCCTTGGTCTGACGCCGACTGCTGGCACCGGGCGCCACGCCGCTGGCGCGGCCGACATTTTGCTTCACTTCCATCATTTGCTCCAATTTCGCCAGCCTGACCAAGGCATACAGCGCTTGAGAAAAAATATATTGCTGACGTACATCCGACAGCTCGCCATAGGTGGCGGCGGTTAATTCTTGTATGGTTTGCGCGGTGGATAATGTGTTCATTTTTATTCCTAAGATTTCTAATTGACAAACATGTTGACTGAAACGAATTGCCTTGAAGAAGCAATCTTGTTCGAATGCATGTGATGCCCTCGCGGGATAAGAAATGCATCCGGAACCATGTTTATACCAAGCTCGACAATATCCGCGCTTGATCTATCTCAACGCAAAATAACAATTGCGCAACATCCGCCGATTTCGACGCTCTTACTAAAGTAGCGGCTAAGTAAGCACCAGGGGAGCGCGTGAATTTGCGCAAATTATAGCGAATAACACGATAAAAAAGACCGTTAACTTCCTAAAAGGAATTGCCGAGTTAACTCCTCAATTCCGGATACCCATTCCCACAAGGAGATTATGATGACCGCAAAAAAATATAATGTCTTACTCGCCGCACTGATGTGTATTGGTCTAGGCGCATGCAGCAGCACCGGCAGGATGGATAGCTCGGGCACCAGCTCGTATGGCAATACCGGGGCCGGCGCGCTGCCCGGCGAAGCCACCGACTCCGGCATGTCCGGCACCAGTCCCACCAGCGGTTCCAGCGGCGTGTCGGGCTCGAAGGGGATGTCGGGCTCCGGGGGCATCGGCACCGGCGGCGCATCCGGCTCCAGCGGCATGTCTGGTTCCAGCGGCATGTCCGGTTCCAGCGGCATGTCCGGTTCCAGCGGTGTATCCGGGTCCGGCGGTGCATCCGGTTCCGGGGGCATGTCTGGTTCCAGCGGCGCCTCCGGTTCCAGCGGCACGTCGGGTAGCGGCGGCAGCACCGGCTCGACGGACACCTCGTCGGGCGGCAGTGGGGCCGGTTCGAGCGGCACGTCCGGCTCCACGGTTCCAGGAAGTGTGAATCCGGGCGCCGGTGGCACCATGAGCGAGCCGCATCCAGACACGGCGCCGGGGACCGGAACCGGGACCGGAAGCGGTACCGGTTCGGGAACGGGTATGAAGCCCGGCACGAGCGGCACGACGCCGGGCGCCACCCTACCACCGGTCACGCCCGCCCCCGTTCAACGTTAAGTAGATAGAGTCGGCCTTCACCGATAGGCGCACGCTGGCGCTCGACCACGACGACGCCAGCACCCTGTGGCCCGGTTTAGGGCCGCTTAGTAGATTTTTTCGACCCGATATCCACGTTGGCTGAGCAGCTGCGGCAAACCATTGTCACCTACCATGTGCAATAAGCCGACCCCGATGAACGCGCCTTGATCGTCTTGCATGATATGTTCGATAGTGGCCGCCATCTCGGGATTGCGTTTGTCGAGCAGGGTGCGCTGCATGAAGGCCGATGACACAGTGCCGCCACCGGTAGCCTGCCGCAACGCTTGCTCGATTTCCCGTGGATCGGCGCTGTTCCAAGCTTCGATCAGGCCGCGATTGCGTTTGAGCGAATTGCCGTCGTCCAGATCGGCTAGACTCTCCAGCAAATAGGTTTCCTGCTGCGCATCGTCCATGGTATCGAACAAGGCCAATTGATAGTCGGCGCTTTCCAGTTCGAGCACTGGTTTTTGCTGTGCGATGGCGGCCGCGAGCAAATAATTTTCCACGCCCTGGCTACGCTGAAAACCATGCTGTTCGAGCTCCAAGCCGAGCAGCAAATTGGCCACCAGCCAAGGCTTGTAGCGGGCCACCGCCTCCGGCTCCATGCCGGCTTGACGCAGCGCGCGCCCGAGTTTGCGCAGCGTCGGTTCGGACAAATGCTGGCGCACATCGGTGCCGGCCTCGTACACGCCATGTTTGGCAAGCGCCGCTTGAAAGCGGACGTGTTCCCGGATGTCGAGCTCGATCACCAAACGCGCAGAAGCTGCCAAAGCATGCCGCACTTCCGGCTCCAATGGAAAGAAACTTTCCTTGCCCATGTGAACGGTGCCGAACAAGTAACTGGTTTTGTCGCGATGGCGAATCCGGTACAAAGTACCGCGCCGGGGCGCCGTCTCGGCCGCCTCGGTGGCGGCCGGTCCCGGCAAAACATCGGCGCTCTCGGAGGCCCGCGCCGGCAAGCCAAATGAAAATATAAAATATGCAACGACAATGATTTTTGCCGACATCGCCAACCCCGCTTCCATTGTTTAGAAATCATGATTAAGTAGGCCAATTCCGAGCCGGTACACAAAAACATAAGCCGGGGAAGGATAAACTTATCAAATGAGTACGGCCGGTGGCGGAACAAGCCGAGCGCCATGGCTATGTCTAATCATAAAGCAGAAGTTGGCGTAAAGAAACTAATTCACTATGCGCGAAGCCAGTATCGCGCCACTATCGCATTAATGAAACAGCATAAACAAGTGGGAAAAGCATGATTGATATTCTATAGTAAATTACATTATGTGGATTTCACTATCCAAATAATATATATTCATATTGTGTATACCTTAATAAAAAATGATTGGTGATGCCATTACCGCGCCGAGCCAGCGGCTAGCGCACTTCCAGGCTCGTCATTTTTTTCTCCCATCGCCAAGCATGCTCGATGATCAGGTCGAGCTCGGCGAATCTGGGCGCCCACCTCAACACTTTCCTGGCTTGCGAGGCATCGGCCACCAGGGTCGGCGGATCGCCGAGGCGGCGCGGACCATATAGCGTTTGGATCGAACGCCCCGTGACGCTTTCGGCCGCCGCTATCACTTGGCCGATGGAATAACCGTTTCCATTGCCCAAGTTAAAACGCGCGCTGGCGCCGCCTTCCAGCAAACGCTCCAGCGCCAGCAAATGCGCGTCGCATAAATCCATGACGTGCACATAGTCGCGCACGCAGGTGCCGTCCGGCGTGGCGTAGTCGCGTCCGTAAATGGTGAGCGTTTGGCGCCGGCCTGAAGCCGCCTGCAACACCAGCGGGATCAGATGGGTCTCCGGCTCATGCCTTTCTCCCAGCTCGGTTTGCTCGTCGGCGCCGGCCGCGTTGAAATAGCGCAGACACACGGATCGCAGCGCGTAAGCCCGGTCGAAATCGTCCAGGATCTCTTCGACCATGGTCTTGGAGCGGCCATAGGGATTAATCGGGCGCTTGGGATGGTTTTCATCGATCGGCACATACTGCGGATCGCCAAAGATGGCGGCGGTGGAAGAAAAGATAAATTTTCCGACGCCATGTCTGAGCATGGCTTGCAGCAAGCGGACCGTGTTGCCGACGTTGTTATCGTAATATTTTCCCGGCTCCCGCACCGATTCCCCCACCTGGATAAAGCTGGCGAAGTGCATCACGGCGGCGATGGGAAACGCTTGAAAAATCACTTCCAGGGCGCTGGCGTCGCCCAAGTCGCACACGATCAGGCGCGCCTTGCCGACGGCGTCGCGTTTGCCCTGCGACAAATTGTCAAGCACGATAGGGACAAACCCCGCCCGGTCCAGGCATTTGACCATGTGCGAGCCGATGTAACCGGCGCCCCCGACCACCAAAATATGCGGCTTCATGTGCCTCCCTTGTTCGATATTGCGCTGTCGGCGAGCGGCGGCCCGCCTGTCTATTCGGCCAGGGCGTTTTGCTTGAACCGGACCCCATCGGGCGCCAACGTCTCGGCCGCCTTCTTGCCTGCGATAAAGGCGTGATCCGAGTTGTAGTATTCCCACTCGCTGTAGCGCCCGGCCAGCACGATGTCGTGCCCGGCCAGCCAGGCTTTCACCAGCGCCACGTTGCGCGCGCGCGCGTGGTCGTACACCACATAGGCGTAAGGCATGTCGACCAGATTGCTAACCAACACCGTGTCGTCGGGCCGCAGCATGCCGACCTTGACGCAGTCGTCCACACAACGGGCGATCAGCGCCTGGCCATCGTGCGGCAGCGGTTTCGAGGGCGAGTAACTGATTTCGCAGGTCAGTGCGAAGCCGCCCGGCGCGTTGTTATGGGGGCTGGCATTGCCCTGGACGAAAATGCGATGGAAGATCGTCTCTTCGGGGTAGTAAATCCAGTGTTTGTCGGTGAGTCGCTCGCGCCCGATGCCCAGATTGACACAGCGCACCGAGATATGGCGCAGCGCGCGCGCGGCCGCCCGCACCTCGTCCGGCGCCTGCGCACCAATCAGCTTGATCAATTCCGGCAGCGGCATGGTGCTAATCAAGTGTTGATAGCGAAAACGGCGGCCGTCGGCCAAGGCCAACACATGCTGACGCGGCAGCAATTCCACCACGTCCGCGTTCAACTCCAACTGCCCCTGGATATGCGGCAGGAAACCATCCATCAAGGCTTGAAATCCGCCTTGCAGCGGATAGCCGAAGCGGGCGTTCGGCCCCATCGGTTTGGCCACCGGCTCGAGCGCGCCTTCGATGATGTCGTCCAGGTCGGGTAGCGGAACCCGGCCGCCCAGCCAGGAAGTTTCCATTTCACTCAGCGGTATCGTCCACAATTTCTTGTTGTATGGAATGGCGAAATGCTTGGCGATGCCGGCGCCCCATACGCGATGAATAAACTGTTCGAAATTGCGCGGCGGCCCGCCGGCCGCCCCACCGCTCATCCCGCCCTCCTCGCTACCCTGCGCAAGATCGATCCCGCCATCGGCGCAGCAGTCGGGCGCCGCCCGCGCCCCGGCCGCGCCGGCGCAGGACGACGGATTCGGCTCGCCATACCGGGCCGCGATCGCGCCCACCACGCACTCCTTGATCACCGCCGGCGGCAAGCCGTACAGGGCGCCCTGAAACGGATAACGCGTGTAGACCTGCTTGCTGTAGACCCAAGCTTCGCGATTTTGCCAATGGATGTTCGACCCCAGCAATAAGCGATACATATTCAAGACATCGGGATCGGTGGAAAACATGATGTGGCCCGCATGGTCGAAGGTGAACCCTTGCGCGCTGACGGAACGGCACCAGCCGCCCACGCTGGCGTTTCGCTCCAGCAGCAAGGTGTCCGGTCCGAGGTGGTAAGCGGCGCTCAGACCGGTCGGGCCGGCCCCCACGATGGCGCAATGAACCGGCTGCATGGCGCCCGGCGTGCGCAGCGGATTGACCTTGGGGCCGGCGCCGGCCAGCGCGGCCGCGCCGTCGACCAGCGGTCCGGAGCCGGCCGGCGTCGGTTGCGCACGCGGCGTCGTGCTTTCCAGCAGCAGATGCATTTGCCCGGCCGTCACATCCCAGGAGGTGGCCGAGACCACTTGGCGCATGCGCGCCACCATCGCCGCCAAGGCTTGCGGCGTGGCCGCCAGCGCCGCCTCGCAGGCGCGGATGAAGGCCGTGGTGTCGCGCGCGATGGCGACGATGTCGCCGTACGGAATGGCCACATCGGCGATATCGGTGCTCACGATCGGCAACTCGGCCGCCATATATTCCAGCACCTTGGTGGGGCTGATGAAACGGGTCGCCTCGTTGAGCGCGAAGGGCAACAGACACACTTGCCAGCCAGCCAGGAATAAGGGCAGACTGGCATAAGTTTGCGGCCCCAGATAATGCAGATTGGTGCGCTGCGGCAAGCTGGCGGGGTCGATCTTGAGCACCGGGCCGACTAACACGATGTGCCAATCCGGATGGGCATCGGCCAGCGCCCCGATCAGGCCGGCGTCGAACCTTTCATCGATCACGCCGTAATAGCCAAGGCGCGGGTGACCGATGGCTTGCATGGCGGGATGGCCCCAACCACGCTGCAAGGCTTGCTCGAAATGGGCCACGTCCACGCTGCTGGCGAAACAATGGGTGTTCGGATGACGCGCACGCTTGGCCTGATACAAACTGGGTCCGCCGGCGAACACCAGATCGGCCCGCGCCAGCAGCGCCGTTTCCCGCTGTAGCAGCTGCTTGGGAGAATTTTTAAACGCCGACAATTCATCCATGCAATCGTAGACCACCAGGCTGGCATGTAGCTGCTGCAACAAGGGCAAGGCCATCGGCGTGTAAAACCACACCACCGGATCGTCGGCCGGCGTGATTTGCTTGAGCAAGGGGTGGAGCTCGGCCAGTTGATCGTCATGAAAACCGGCCGCCTGTACCGGCGTCTGGGGCTGGCACACCGTCACATTCGGGGCCGGCGACGTCAATCTGAGCTGGCTGGGCGCCGCATGCCACATCGGCTCCTCGACAAACATCACGTGATAGTGGCGGGCTAGCCGGCTTAAAAGCTGCTGCGGCCGCTGATAGACAAAGTCCCAACGCAGATGAGAAAAAACAATAATTGTTTTCATGTTAGCTCCTTCCCGCCGCGATGGCGTTCGATCGATTAAATGGGCCGCGCATACGCGCCATCACAGTGCGCGATCGCGGCACTGGCGGCATATCGTGTGCCGCGTGGGCGGATCCGGACGGCCGCGCCCTGCCGACCAGGACCATACCCGCTCTCGCCACGCGGCCGGGCCACGCCGCTCACGCTCGCTGATCACGCCATGCCACGCCGGCGGCGTGGCATGGCGTGGCGCCGGCGGCCACCACCACCGGTGTCCGAGGCGGCGCGTTACGATCTAATGCTGGGTAAATTCTTTTCGGGTGGCCGCGCAGATCAACTCCAGCGCGACCTTCGGCGTTCGGTCGGCCGTCAACAAGCCGTTCGCTTCCTGGAAGGTGTCGGCGAATTGGGTGTAGCAATACCCGCTGAACATCTGGGCCGTGTTGACCACGTCGAGCAAGCGACGGTACAGGTCGATGAAAGCGTCGGCGTCGGCCACCCGCGCGTAGCCCCAAGTCTTGGCCTCGGGCGCGACGGCCGCTGCGTCGCCGGCCACGTCGAAGGCGATACCGCCAAACTCGGTGAGCACGATGGGCTGGCCGCGATGGGGAAAACCGTCCAGTGTCAAAATCCGCCCGCCCGGCCGGCGCTGGTCGAACAACACCGTGCGCGACGAGTCCGTGATGGCATAACGGGCGCGCAAACGCTCCGGATCGCAATCGTAGTCGTGAATGCCCAGAATGTCGGTGGCCGACGCTTCCCAGCCATCGTTGCCGATCACGGGCCGGGTCGCGTCCAGTGTACGGGTCAGGTGGTATAAAGCCTCGACCGCGTTGCGGTGGGCCTGGATCGCGGTCAGGTTGGGCACCCCCCACGATTCGTTGAAAGGCACCCACACCAGCACGCAGGGATGGCTGTAGTCGCGGTCGACGACGTCGGTCCATTCCCGCACCATGCGTGTGATGGCCTTGTTGGTGAAGCGGTAGGCCGACGGCATTTCCTCCCACACCAGCAAGCCGAGCTTATCGGCCCAGTACAGATAACGGGGGTCTTCGATTTTTTGATGCTTGCGCACGCCGTTAAACCCCATCGCCTTGGCCAGTTCGACGTCTCGGCGCAGCGCGGCGTCGGACGGCGCCGTGATCAGCGTATCGGGCCAGTAACCCTGGTCCAGCACCAGGCGCAGCGGATAAGGGCGGCCGTTCAACATAAAACGGTCGCGGTTGATGGCGACCGAACGCAGCGCCGTATAAGACCGGACCCGGTCCAGCACCTGTTGCTTGTGGCGCAGGGTGATTTCGGCGTCCAGCAAGGTCGGGCGTTCCGGACTCCACAGCAATTCATTGCGCGAATCGTCGATGCCCGGGTCGGACAGGGCGATCTTGCGATTGGCCTCATGTCCCAGCACCTTGTATTGGTCGTCGGCCAGCAAGCTTCCGTCGTGCCAGATTTTCACTTCCACCGTCAAGTCGTCCGTGATGTCGCCGGCCGTGAATACTTCGCAGCCGATTTCATACCCTTCGAACACGGGAGTCCAGCGCAGCTTGTGGATATAGGTCGACGCCACCCGCTCCAGCCACACCGATTGCCAGATGCCGGTGGTGCGCGGATACCAGATCGAGTGCGGTTCGAGCTGCCAATCCTGCTTGCCGCGCGGCTTGGCTAGATCGTGCGGATCGTCCTCCACGTAGACGGTTACAACCTGGCTTCCGGGCACCAACACGCTCGAAATGTCGGCCGAGAACGGGGTGTGGCCGCCTTCGTGCTCGATCACTTGGTGGCCGTTGACCCATACCTTGGTCAGATAATCGACCGCGCCGAAATGCAAAATGATCAAGTCGCGACCGGACGAGGGTGCGGCACCCGGAGGTGCGGCACCCGGAGGTGCCGCACCGCCCGGCGAGATATCGAATTGGCGCCGGTACCAGCACACGCAATGGTAGCCGCGGTCGCCAATGCCGCTGGCCGCCGATTCGGGCGCGAACGGCACCACGATCTCATGGGTCCACTCGATGGGATCGGCCGGCAGCTTGAAGCGCCTGGCGTCGTCGAAGGCGAATTGCCAGCGGCCGTTCAGGCACTGCCACTGATCGCGTACCAGTTGCGGCCGGGGATAGGCAAAATCGGACATCGGCTCCTCGTCGATTCGGTGGATGGGCAAGCGGCGGTGCGCCGACTTGCCCAGCTTCTTAACAAGATATAAAGATTTGAGTAGCACCGGCGCCGATGGTTCCGTGCCGAAGCGATTCTTCGCTTGTCAATGACGTGCCCATTAACACAGCTCAAGCAAGCATGTCGGCCGGCGGCGCCGGCAACAGCAAACGGGCGCGCCGCGGACCGCTCGCGCCGCCGTCGCGGCCGGCGTTGAAACGCGCCACCGTGCGCCGCCCGACCGCCGCCGCCGCGTCTTTCCGGCACAAAGCCACGCAAGCACCGCCGAAACCGGCCCCCGTCAAGCGCGCGCCATACACCTCGGGCGCGCGCCTGAGCGCGGCGGTCAGCTCGTCGAGCTCGGCCACCGACACCGCGTAATCGTCGCGCAGGCTGGCGTGCGAACGATTCATGAGCAAGCCGAACGCCACGCCGTCCCGCTCGCCCTTGGCCCGCAACACGCGCAGGTTTTCATGCACCACGTGTCGCGCGCGCCGGCGATAGGGTTCCGGCAACGCCTCGACCCGCGCGGGATCGTCGACATCGCGCAAGCTGCCCACTCCCAGCAGACGCGCCGCCTGCTCGCATTCGGCGCGGCGCAGATTGTATTGGCTGCCGGCCAGGGTGCGTGTCACGCCCGAATCGATCACGATCAAGGCGCTATCGGACGGCATCGGCAACAGCTCGAAGCCGAGCGTGCGCGCGTCGAGAAACAACATGTGGGCGCTGTCGGCCAGGCTGGCCGCCATCTGGTCCATCACCCCGCAATTGACCTGGGCGTAACGAATTTCCGCTTGCTGTCCCAGCAGGGCCAGGGTGACGTCGTCCAGCGGCAACGCGAGCAGGCGGCGCAGCGCGCGCAGGGTGGCCAGCTCCAGCGCGGCGCTGCTCGACAGGCCGGCCCCCACCGGCACCGCCGAGCGCACATAGGCGCGCAGCGGCGGCACCGTCAGCGCACGCTCTTCCAGCATGCGGATGCAGCCCTCCATATAACGCGCGAAGCCGGGCGGCGCGGGGCCGCCGCGCGGAAAACGCACCTGCCGGTCCAGGGTGGCCGAATACACATGGTGATGCTGGTCCGGGCTCAGCGCCAGCGCCACCTCGGTACGCTGGGGGGTGGCGGTGGGTAACATAAAACCTTCGTTATAGTCGGTATGTTCGCCCAGCAGATTGACCCGGCCCGGCGCCGAGGCAAGCGCCGCCGGTGCACCCCGGAAATAGTCGTCCATCGATATCATGCGCGCTCCAGCGTCAGCGGCCGGCGCCGGCCCGCCACCATGGCCGAGGGCCAGGCCGGATCGCAGGTCAAATTGTCAAGCTCGCCGTCTTCCAGCAAGAAGGTGTCTTCCACCCGGTCGCCGCCCAAGGCCGGCTGGAACGCCAGCGCCATGCCGTCGCGCAGCCGGGTTTCGCTGTGGCGGGTGGCGAGCACCTCGCGCGCCTGGTAGCCGGTGATGCCGCCCTGCGGGTGGCGCGCGAGCGCGTCGGGCTGGCCGGCGTAGGCGTAAGCCCCGTCCAGCGCCCGGTACACCTGGCACAGCGGTTGGTCGACCTCGCACGCGTCCAGGGCCACCGCTTCCAAGGCCAGGATGGCGGCGTCGCGCTCGCCCGCCCGGCCGACGAACTGGACGAAACGGATCAGGTGGACATGCAAGCCGTGGCGACGCGCGCACACGCCCAGCATGGCGCGCGGCCCCAGCGGCAGGACCGTGGGCGCCGGTTGCGGACAAGCCCGCGCCCGCTCGGCGCCGGCGGCCAGCAGCAAGACCGGCTGTAGGCCGCGCGCCCATAAAGCATGCGCGGCGGCGCCGGCCAGTTCGTATTCGGTCCAGCCCGGGCGCGCCGCCCGCAACGCTTCGCCGGCGGCGGCGGCGGCCAGCCGGCCCAGTTGACGGTAACGCGCGCGCTCGGGCACGGCGAGCACCAGGCGCGCCAGCTGCGCCGTACAAGGCAAGCCGTGCTCGCGAAGACGTGGCCGGTCGCTCAGCACCGGGCCGCCATCGGCCGCGTTGGCCACGAAATGCTCGCGCAAATGGCATTGCATCCAGGGCGACACCTGCCAGGTCCAGTCGGCGCCCAGCCCGGCGCCGCGCAAACGCTCGACCTCGCCCGCGTCGCACAGGATATAGGCGCCGCGCGGCGTGACGAGCAACTCGGCCGCGCCGCACTCGGCGCTCAAGCGCTGCGCGGCGCAGGCGCCGGCCGTGGCCCAGGCGAACCAATCGACCCCGCGCAGCCGGACCGCCGCCGCGCCGGCTTCAGCCAGCCAGCCGCGCATGACCGCCAGCTTGGCGCGCGTTTCGCGGTCGACGGGCGCGCTCATGCGGACTCCGGATCGACGGCGACCCGCTGCAACTCGGCCGCTTTTTCTTCCGGCAAAACGTCCATGGCGAACAGGCCCGCGCCCAACTCGGTGCCGGCCAGGTACTTGAGCCGGTCGCGGCTGCGGTACGGCGGATACAGCTGGGCGTGCAACTGGGTCTCGGGATGGGCCTGGCCATCGGTGGGCGCTTGATACCAGGTCATCAGATAGGGAAGGGGTCGCTGCCACAAGCCGTCGTATTTCAGCAGTACCGTTTTCAAGGCCAGCGCCAAGTCGGCCCGCTGCGCCTCGCTCAACTGGTCGAAGCGGCTCACCTGCGCGCGCGGCAGCACCCAGGTCTCGTAGGGATAGCGGGCGCAGACGGGAACGAAAGCGAGCGCGTGCGGCCCCAGGTAGAGCAGGCGCTGGCCGGCCGCCACTTCGTCGCGCGCCAGCTCCACCAGCAGCGCGGCGCCCCGCTCGCGGTGAAAGGCGCGCTCCTGGGCCAGCATGCGCTGCGGCACCGGCGGCACGTCGGGATAGGCATAGATCTGGCCATGCGGATGGTGCAGGCTCACGCCCATCTCCACCCCGCGGTTCTCGAACGGCATGACGTAGGCGATGCCGGGCCGGCGCGCCAGGCGCGCGGTGCGCTCGCCCCACACTTCGAGCAACAGCGCGATGTGGCTGAGCGGCAGGGCGCCGAGCGCGCCGCCTGCGTCCTGGGTGAACACCACCACCTCGCAATGCCCGCGCGCTGGCGCCGTGGGCACCATCAGCGCGGGCGGGTCGCGCGCCTGCTCCGTCAGCGCCGGGAAGCGGTTGTCGAAGACGGCGATGTCATACTGGCCACGCGGCAATTCGGTGGGCTCGGCCGGGTCCAGCGTCGGCGCCAGGGGATTGTACTGCGGCGGCGGCAAGAAGGTGCGATGCTGGCGGAACGCCGCGTAGGTGACCCATTCGCCGCGCAAGGGATGCCAGCGCAGATGCGGATTGGCTGCTTGCGGCTCCGGAAAAGGGCTGGGCGCGGGATCGAACGCCGCCACGGCTTGGCGGCCATACAAGGTCAGCGCGCGGCCATCGGGTTTGACAAGTTCGGTGAGATACATGGCAGTCACCCTATGCGACGCCCGGCCGCGCGTTCCGCGCCGCCGCATCGCTGATTGTTGACGTGATGCTGGTATGACCGGAACCCGGAAGCGAAGTTCTGCCGCCGCCCGAAAAAGCGTCGCCGGCGCGGTATGTGCGCCGCGCGTCGTGGACCGCGCCGCGCTGGCCGCGCCTCGCGGGCCGCGCCCTGCACGCCGCACCTTGCGTGCAGGCGGCCATGATCGACATGTGTTACCGTGGCGGAATATCGTTGTTGGCGCCTTGTTCGCACCTTTACCCTGGTTTACTTGTCAATTGCTTACCAAGTCGAGTCCACGATTGCCTGATTCCACCTTGCCCATCGACGCCACCGGCCCAGCCGCCGACACGCCGGCGCCGGCCGGCCAGCCGCGCCGCCTGCCGTCCATCCTGTACCGCTTGGCCATCCTGGTGGTCGCCTGCGTATTGCCGGCCGGCGCGGTGTCGGCCTACCTGATCTACGACCACTACCAAGTCGAGCGCGCCTTGCTGCTGGGCGAGGCGCTATCGACCACGCGCTCGATGATGGCGGTGGTCGACCGCGATTTCGACACCGTCACCACCGCCCTGCGCACCCTGGCCGCCTCGAGCGACATGGAGCGCGATCTGGACGCCTTCAAGTTGCAGGCCATGAATGTGCACGCCATCTTGCCGATCGCCGACCTGGCCCTGGTCGATCCGCTGAGCGGCCGACAATTGCTCAACACCATGGCCAGCAGCGCGCGGCAAGCGCCCTTTCAGACCGACCCGGCGCTGCTGGCGCGCGTGCTCAAACAGGGCCAGCCGGCCGTGTCCGACCTCTACCTGCCACCGGGCGGGCGGCCCTTCGTCACCATCGGCGTGCCCGTGTTCCGGCGCGGCGTGATCGCCCGCGTGCTGACCGCCACCATCGAGCCCGGTTCGCTGGCCAATGTGCTGACCGAACAAAAGCTATCGACCAAGTGGCGCGTCTCGATCACCGACAGCCAGGGCGCGATCGTGGCGCGCAACACCGATATCGCCCACTACCTGGGCATCAAAGTCCACGACGACTTATACCGGCGCATGCAGGGCCAGCCCGAGGGCCACCTCGACACCCACTCCCTGGACGGGGTGCCGGTGGTGACCATTTACAGTCGCTCGCCCCGTTCGGGCTGGTCGGTGGCGCTCGGCATTCCGCAGCGCAATCTGAGCGCCGGCTTGCTGCGCACCCTGGAATCGCTGATCCTGTCGACCGTGGTGCTGCTCACCGTCGGCCTAGGCCTGGCCTGGCTGGTCGGGCGCCGCGTCGCGCGTTCGATCCAGGCCTTGATCGGGCCGGCCACCGCGCTCGGCACCGGCGCCATGATCGAGATGCCGCGCCTGGACTTCCGCGAAGCCGACCAGGTCGCCACCTCGCTGCGCCAGGCCGCGCTCGCCCTGCAGCAAGCCAAACAGGCCGCCGCCAGCGAGATGGCGGAGCGCCGCGGCGCCCAGGCGGCCCTGATGGCGGCCGACGCGCGCAAGGACGAGTTTCTCGCCACCCTGGCCCACGAATTGCGCAACCCCATGGCGCCGCTGGTCAACGCGCTCGAAATCTTGCGCATGCAAGAGGCGCGCCGCGGCGGCGCCGACAAGGTGCTCGACATCATGGAGCGCCAGCTCAAGCAAATGGTGCGCCTGATCGACGACTTGCTCGACGTCTCGCGCATCGCCACCAATAAGCTGAGCATCAAGAACGAAGATTTGCGCCTGCAAGACGTGTTGGCCTACTCGCAGGAAACGGTGGCGCCCTTGCTGGCCCAGCGCGGCCACCAACTGACGGTCGCCTTGCCGGAGCGGCCGCTGCCGGTGCGCGGCGACGCCACCCGCCTGGCCCAACTGTTTTCCAATCTGCTCAACAACGCCGCCAAATACACCGCGCCGGGCGGCGCCATCAGCTTGACGGCCGCGGTGACGGAAGGGGCGATCGAGGTCGTCATCGGCGACAGCGGCATCGGCATGACCCCGGCCGTGCTGGACCAGGTGTTCGAGATTTTTTACCAGGCCGACCAAACGCTGGGGCGCTCCCAGGCCGGCCTGGGCATCGGCTTGCCGCTGGCGCGCCGCCTGGCCGAACTGCACGGCGGCAAGCTGCGCGCCAGCAGCCCCGGCGACGGCATGGGCAGCACCTTCACGGTGACCCTGCCGCTGGCGGACGCGGCGGCGGCGGCGCCGTCCGTGGCGACCGCCCCCGCCGCGAACCGGACCAGCCACCGGGTGCTGCTGGCCGACGACAACATCGATCACGCCACCACGCTGAGCACTTTGCTGAGCGCGGCCGGCCAGCAAGTCGAAGTGTGCCATGACGGCGCCAGCGCCCTGCTGGCGGCGGCCGGCTTCCTGCCCCAATTCGCCTTCCTCGACATCGGCATGCCGGGCCTGGACGGCTACCAGCTGGCCGGGCGCCTGCGCGCCGATCCGCGCACCGCCGCCTGCGTGCTGGTGGCCGTGACCGGCTGGGGCCAGGAAAAGGATCAACTGCGCTCGCGTCAAGCCGGGTTCGACTTTCATATCGTCAAACCGGTGCGCATGGCGCAATTGCACGCGATTCTGGACGCCGGCCCCCGCCCCGGCATACCCATCCCGTAAGCAAGGACAATCGGCGCCGGCCATTGTGTTTTGTCATACCGGCCCGATATCGTTCGCATGATCCCATTTTCCATACTCGACCTGTCGCCGATCGCCGAGGGCGGCAACGCCGCCACCTCGTTTCGCCACACCCTGGACCTGGCCCGACACGGCGAGCGCTGGGGCTTTCAGCGCTACTGGCTGGCCGAACACCATGGCATGCCGGGCATCGCCAGCGCCGCCACCGCCGTGGTGATAGCCCACGTGGCTGCCGGCACCTCCAGCATCCGGGTCGGCGCCGGCGGCATCATGTTGCCGAACCACTCGCCGCTGGTGATCGCCGAACAGTTCGGCACTTTGGAGGCGCTGTATCCCGGCCGCATCGACCTGGGCCTGGGCCGGGCGCCCGGCTCCGACCAGCACACCGCGCGCGCCCTGCGCCGCAACCTGGAATCGAACGCCGACGACTTCCCGCAGGACGTGGTGGAATTGATCGATTACATGTCGGATCAGCCGCGCCAGCGCGTGCTGGCCGTGCCGGGCCAAGGCAGCAAGGTGCCGGTCTGGATCCTGGGCTCGAGCCTGTTCGGCGCCCAGTTGGCGGCCCACCTGGGTTTGCCGTACGCCTTCGCCTCGCATTTCGCCCCACAGCAGATGATGCAGGCGGTCGAATTTTACCGCGCCAACTTTCGGCCATCGGCCCAACTGGCCAAGCCTTACGTGATGTTGGGATTCAACGTGTTCGCCGCCGACACCGACGCCGAGGCGCAACTGCGCGCCAGTTCGATGCAGCAAGCCTTCGTCAACCTGCGCAGCGGCCGGCCGGGGCGCCTGCCGCCGCCGGTGCCGCGCTATCTGGAGCAATTGGGCCAGCAAGAACGGAGCATGCTGGACTCGGTGCTGTCCTGCGCGGCGATTGGCGCGCCCGACAGCGTGGCCGAGCAAACCGCCGCCTTCATCGCGCGCACCGGCGCCGACGAATTGATGATCACCTCGCAAATCTTCGAGCACGAACACCGGCTGCGTTCATACGAAATCGTGTCCCGGATGCGCCAGCGCCTGGCGTGAATCGCGTGTGACGTCGACCTCGGCGGCCTCGGCGGCCTCGGCGGCCGCTCGCCGCCGCGTGTTTTTCGATCTCCCACCGAAAAACACGTATGCTGGGCTGACATGCGGTGTTGTTCGCCCATCAGCCAACCGACCAAGGAACGTCCCATGCGCCTGCCCGCGCGTCTCATCTTGCAAGGCGCCGGCCTGGGTTTCCTGGCCGGCTACGTGGACACGGTCGGTTTCGTCGCCTTGTTCGGCTTGTTCACGGCCCACGTCACCGGCAACTTCGTCCTGATTGGCAGCGAGCTGGCCCGACCCTCGAACGGGGTGTTGCTCATCAAATTCCTGGCCTTTCCCGCCTTTATCGCCGGCGTGGCGCTGACCCGCTTGCTCAGCGTCGCCCTGGAAAAACGCGGCCGACCGGCAACCAGGCCCACCCTGCTGATGCAACTGGTTTTGCTGTGCGGCTTCATGTTGGCCGGCATATGGGCGGCGCCCATCGGCGCCACCCCAAGCGCGCTGGCGGTGCTGGCCGGGGTGCTGGGCGCCGCGTCGATGGGGGTGCAAAACGCCAGCAGCAAACTGCTCTACCAGCAATTGACGCCCACCACCGTCATGACCGGCAACGTGACCCAACTGGTGATCGATCTGGTCGACATCGCGCGCGGCGACCGCAGTCCGGCCCTGCACGCGCGCTGCGTCAAGTTTTTCTGGCCCATCGTCGCCTTCGGCCTGGGCGCCACCGGCGGCGGCCTGGGTTATGTTCACTTCGGCTTCGCCGCGCTGCTGCTGCCGATCGGCATCCTGGTTTCGATGATTGGCCTGCACGACGGCGACGGCGACGCCGTATAACTTGCTTGCCGCACGCCGGCAGCGTGCGTCGCCGGGGCCGGCCTCGGAGCGGCCGGCGAGTAAGCATTCATATGCGCAGTCGATAAGCGCAGTCGATAAGCGCAGTCAATAAGCGCAAGCGGGCAAGCGGCGAACCAGCGCCGAACCGCGCACGCTCCGGCCGAGTCCGGCAAACGATACAAGGCGCGGAAAACAGTACAATGCGCCTTGCGCCAGCGGCGCGCCGCAGTTGCGGATGTACCGCGCCCTACAATATCGCCCCCCCCCTTGAAGCAGGAACAACCATGTATCACGCCCTGAAACACACTCACATCCTATTTGCCGCGCTGAGCGGTGCGCTATTTCTGCTGCGCGGCTGCTGGATGCTGGCCGATTCGGCCAAGCTGCAACAACGCTGGGCGAAAGTGTTGCCGCATGTGGTAGACACTTTGCTGCTGGCGAGCGCCATCGCGCTGGCGCTCGCCACCGGCCAATATCCATTGGCGCAAGCGTGGCTGACGGCCAAAGTACTGGCCCTGGTGCTGTACATCGCGCTCGGCATCGTTGCCCTTAAACGTGGCAAGACCAAGACCGTGCGCGTGGCCGCCTTCGCCGGCGCGCTCGCCACCTTCGCCTACATCGTGCTAGTGGCGGTGTCGAAACATCCGCTTCCGCTGGGCTGAGCAAGACACCGTATCGCCGCCGCACGATTGACTCGCCCGCCCCGAGTCGGCGATACTGAATCGATCCTACGGAGGCTATCCCTACTTGCCCGCGGCGGCCGTCGCGCACAATCACTCCATGACTTCGCCCCCGAAACCCGACCGCTACCTTGGCCGCTTCGCGCCCTCGCCCAGCGGACCCCTGCACCTGGGCTCGCTGGTGGCGGCCATGGCCAGCTATCTCGACGCCAAGGCGCACGGCGGCCACTGGCTGGTGCGGATCGAGGATCTCGACTGGGACCGCAACGTCAAGCACGCCGACCGCGCCATTCTAGCCACCTTGCAACGCTGCGGCATGCAATGGGACGGCGAACCCACCTGGCAAAGCCAACGCCAGCACCTTTACCAGGCCGCGCTCACGCAACTGGCGCCGCACACCTACCCCTGCGCCTGCTCGCGCAAAGAAATACTCGATTCGCGTCTGCGCCTGGACGGCGCCGCCGCGCCGGTCTATCCCGGCACCTGCCGCACCGGACTGCCCCCCGGAAAATCGGCGCGCGCCGTGCGCTTGCGCGTGCCGGACCAAGCCCGGGACCGGATCGATTTCACCGACCGCTGGCATGGCGAACTCGGTCAGGCGCTGGCCACCGAGGTGGGCGATTTCGTGGTGCGCCGCGCCGACGGTTTCTGGGCCTATCAGTTGGCGGTGGTGGTGGACGACGCCGAGCAGGGCGTCACCGACATCGTGCGCGGCGCCGACTTGCTCGATTCCACCGCGCGCCAACTCTACCTGCAAAACCTGCTCGGTCTTCCCCATCCCTCCTATCTGCACGTTCCCGTCGTCAACAACGAGCTCGGCGAAAAATTATCCAAGCAGACCGGCGCGCGCGCCTTCGACCAGGATGCCGGCGCGGCCATCCTGCTGCGCGAAGCGTTGCTGCCCGCCGCCCGTCACCTCGGCCTGGAGCTCGCCGCCGACGACATCGCCGCCTTCTGGCGCCTCGCCGTGCCGGCCTGGGCCGCCATGCTGGCGCGCCGGCCGGTCCGGCCATGAGCCGGCTGGCGGCTAGCAAGCCGTGCGCGATGCTGATCGCCACCCTCGCAGGCGCGACACCGCGCCGACCCTGCCACGCCACGCTATTCGCACACGATGCTAACCACGTAATCGCCATCGGTATCGACCGCGACCGGGGCCTCGTGCATCGCGATCCCGGCCCCGTGCTCGGTGCGTTCGCCGGCATACCACGCCGCTTCACGTCCGTCCAGGTGGCGCGCGCTAAGATACACCAGCGCGCGCCGCGAGCGCAGCGGCAAGCCGTCGTCGTCGACCGGGTAACTGCTGGCGCCGGCCCGGTATAACCACCAGCCATCGCTGGTCCAGTTACCGTCCAGATCGGCGTAGTGAAGCGCCACGTTCAAATCCTGACCACATTCGTTGCGCACATATAAAGCGCGCCCGGCCGAGGCCATGGCCCGCACCGGACCGATATTGGCGTGCCGCTCGTCGGGCGCGCCCGGCGTCCCGGTTCGCCCGGCCGCGGCGACGGCCTTCACGTCCACCATGGCGGCGGCCGGCGCGGCGGCCGTGACCGACAAGAGAAACCAAATAAAACAAATACGAAGGTAGATGCGCGTCGCGGGCATGGCAGGCTCCCGAAAATGCGATGGTAAAAACCGTGCAGGACGAGCGCGTCGCGCATGCAGGGGTGGGGGCAGCGGAGAAAGCGCTGCGCGGCGCAACCGGGACCGGGACCGGGACCGGCGGTTGCCGCGAATCGGCCGAACCAAGGCCTATGTCGTTAGCATAGTGCGCGGCGGCGCGCGCCGTTTGCGCCGTGTCAAAGGTGACCGGGCCAACCCGCCCCACCGCCCCACCTAACGCGCGCGCCGACGCCATGCGCGCGTGCGCTATGTTTGCTGCCGCACCGACCGCCGCGCCGTGAGCCGATAGCATGACCACAATCCCGCCCCCTCGCCCTCGGCCGCCGGGCGCAACCCACAAAGAAAAGATCCCCCGCGATGGAAAACTCCGCTCCCACCACGCCCGAACATTACCTGCGCTACAGCGACGACGTCGAACAATTGCAGCCGGACGAAAGCGCCACCATCGACAAGGTGGTGGCATCCATGGCGCGGGTCAACCAGGCCGAATTCGACAAGCACCGCCACGCCACGCGCGACGCCCACGCCAAGAGTCACGGCATGCTGGTCGGCACGCTCACGGTGTACGACAATCCGCCGCATCTGCGCCAGGGTTTGTTCCGCGAGCCGGGCGTGTATCCGATCGTGGTGCGCTTTTCGTCGGCGCCGTCCGGCATCCACAGCGACCGCGTGCCTTCGCCCAAGGGCATGGCGATCAAGGTGATCGGGGTGGCCGGCCGCAAGCTGCTGGCCGGTCGCGAGGACGAAACCACCCAGGATTTTTTACTGGTCAACAGCCCGGTGATCCCGTTCGGCCACATCGCCGCCTACTGGAACATGCAGCAGACCCTGGAAAAGCACGCCGACGATTCGGAGACGGCGCAACGCGCGGTGGCCACCCTGGCCAAGGGCGCGGCGACGGCGCTGCATGCGGTCGGCCTGACCAACCCCACGCTCGACGCCCTGGGCGCGGCCCACCATCATATATTGGGCGAGACCTTCCACAGCATGGCGGCGCTGCGCTTCGGCGAACACATCGCCAAGATCAGCGCGGCGCCGCTGTCGCCGTCGGCGCGCGCCTTGACCGGCCAGGTCTACGATCCGTCGAACGCGCCGTCCATCGTGCGCGACCAGGTGGTGGCGTTTTTCGGCCAGCAGGGCGCCGAGTACGAACTGCGCGCCCAGCTCTGCACCGACCTGGCCAGCATGCCGGTCGAAGACGCGTCGGTGGTATGGCCGGAATCGCGCTCGCCGCATCAGCCGATCGGCAAGATCAGCTTTTTACCGCAAAACGCGTACAGCCCGGCGCGCCGCGTGTATGGCGACGATGTGCTGTCCTTCAATCCGTGGCACTGCCTGCCCGAGCATAGGCCGCTCGGCTCCATCATGCGCGTGCGCGTGAAGGCCTACGAAACATCGAGCGCCTATCGCCACGCGATGAACGTGCGGCCACGGCTCGAGCCGCGCAGCCTGGCCGACATCCCGGACTAAGAACGCGACGCGGCGTCGCCTGGCGCCTCGACCAACGCGCCCACTGGCGCCCTCCCCTAGCGCGCCCCGCCTTGCGCGCCCCGCCTAGCGCGCCCCGCCTTGCGCCTCGCCTTGCGCGGCGCCGCTTTCCTTGGCCAAGCGCTTGCTCAAGCGCTGTTGCGCGTCGGCGGCGTAGGCGCGGCAGCCCGCGGCGTCGATGAAGGGATTGTTGGCGGCGGTGCGGGCGGCCAGCTTGTCCAAACTATCGGTGAAATCCGGATGGGCCGACAAGGCCACGTCGCAGGGCAAGGCCGCCACCTTGTCGATACTGGCCTGGAACGAGGCGGCGATGCTCGGGCGTCCGGCGCCACCCGAAAATCGGAAACCCTCGTCGCTCGACATCGGGGTCAGACTGTCGAGGTAAGCCACCCGCAGACAGCGTCCATCCTCGCACGATTGCCAGGTCCAACTGGCGCCGCCGGGCGTGTGGCCGGGCGTTAGATGCGCCGTGAGCGCGAGCTTGCCGACCATGAGCGTCTGGCCGTCGCTCACAGTGGCGACCTGGTCGACAGCGGGAAAATGGGTGTTCGAGGCGCGCTCGAATTGCGGATCGTCCGCGCCGATCACGCCAGCCTGGAGCACGGCGGCGCCGGCCGCGCTGGCGGCGACCGTCGCGCCGCTGGCGCGCCGCAAGGCGGCGATGCCGCCCGCATGGTCGAAATGCGGATGCGAATTGACGATCAACTTGACGTCGCGGATATCGAAACCCAGTTGTTTGATGTGCCGCTCGATCTGCGCGGCCGACTGCGGCAAGGCGCCGTCGATCAAGATGTGACCCTGGGCGCCGGTGATCAGCACCGACGACAATTCGCGCGTGCCCACATACCAGGTATTGCCATACACCTTGAACGGCGCCTGCTCCTGGTTCCACGCGACGCAATGGCCGCAGTCGATGGCCGGATTGGCGTCCCCGCCCTCATGCGCCAGCGCGGCGCCGCACAGCGCCAGCGATAAAAAACCTGCTATGGAAGCGCGCGACAGGGTCATGGGTGCCTTAAAAATGGGTGAACGGTGGCGCGCATTTTACCGCCCGATGATCGATCCGACAACACATCGCGTGCCAAGCGCGGTATATACTTCCGGCAATTACTTTTGCCGATGCGACTGCCGCTCCCGCCGCGCCCTTGAAGGAACGCCAACGTGTTTTCATGCATCGCCATCGACGCCAAAATCGTCGTCGCCTCCACGCTGTTATATCTGCTGCTGGGCGCCGCCTCGTTCGGCGTGTCGCGCGCGGGCAAGGCCGGCCAGGGCCAGCTGCGCATGCAAATCAATTCGTGGTGGTTGCTGTTCCCGGCGGTGTCGCTCAGCCTGTGCGCGTACCCGTTCGGACCGGCCTTGCTGGCGCTCCTGATCGGCGTGCTGGCGCTGCGCGAGCTGAGCGCTCAATACGTCACACCGGACCGGCGCATGGAGCTGGCCGGCGCGGCGCTGCTGATAGGTATATTGGGCTTGACCTGGTCCCAGCCGCGACTGGCGCTGCGCACGCTGCCCTGGCTGACGGCGGCGCCGTTCGCCTATTTTCTATATCGCAGACAGAGTGCCGCGCTGCTGACGGCGTTGTTTTTATTCCTGTGCCTGGGAATCAGCTTCCTGATCCAGTTCATGCACCTGCCGTTCACCGCCGCCACCAATCTGGCCTGGCTGTTTTATCTGTTCGTGATGACCGCCCTGAACGACATCGCCCAATTCGTCGCCGGCAAAGCCTTCGGCAGACAAAAAATCGCGCCGCGCCTGAGCCCCAATAAAACCTGGCAGGGCCTGGCCGGCGGAATCGGGGTCAGCGTGCTGTTGTCGCTCGCGCTGGGCGGCTATCTGCGGCTGGCCAGCGCGCCGCAATTGATCGCGATCGCCCTGCTGCTGTCGCCGGGCGGCTTCTTGGGCGACCTCCTGTTCTCGGCCGCCAAGCGCCATTTGCGGATCAAGGATTTTTCATCCCTGATTCCGGGTCACGGCGGCATTCTCGACCGGGTCGACAGCCTGGTCGTCACCGCCCCTTTACTGTACTTTGTCGTCTGTACCCTTCACTAAGGAATGCGCATGAACCACGAGCGCCAGCTAAGCTGGACCAGCAAGGAATCGGGCTTCGAGAGCGTCGATGGCACCCGCCTGTTTTACCGCAGCTGGCGGCCGGCGGCGGAACGGGCCGACGGTCCGAAACGGGCGCTGGTCTTCCTGCACCGCGGCCACGAGCATTCGGGCCGCATCGAGCCGCTGGTCGAACAATTCGGCTTCACCCAGGACTGGGCCTTCGCCTGCGACGCGCGCGGCCACGGCCATTCGCCCGGCGAACGCGGCGCCGCGCCGGGCTTTCAGGCGCTGGTGGAGGATTTCAACGCCTTCATCGCCCACATCGAACAGCGCCACGGCATCGCGCCGGAAAACATGGTCATCGTCGCCAACAGCGTGGGCGCGGTGATCGCCGCCACTTGGCTGCACGACTACGCGCCGAGGGTGCGCGGCGTGATCATGGCGGCCGCCGCGTTCGAGATCAAGCTGTACGTGCCGCTGGCCAAACCGGCGCTGCGCCTGGCCACCCGCTTCAAGCCCGACCTGGCCGTGACCAGCTACATCCGCTCCTCCATGCTGACCCACTCGCCGGAACAGGCGGCGGCCTACGACAGCGACCCGCTGATCGCCAAGAGCATTTCGGCGCGCGTGCTGCTGGACCTGGCCGACACCGCGCGGCGCGTGGTGCGCGACGCCGCCGCCATCGACACCCCGATCCTGATGCTGGCCGCCGACAAGGATTACGTGGTTAGCCTGGGGCCGCAGCAAACCTTTTTCGAGCGCCTGTCCTCGCCGCTGAAGCGCTACGTGCTGCTCAAGGACTGCTTCCACGCGGTCTACTACGAGCGCGATATCGGCGCGGCCCTGCAAGCGAGCCGCGACTTCATCATCGAATGCTTCCGGCGCGAGCTACCGCCGCTCCAGCACTACGCCGACGCCGACCGCCACAGCCACAGCGCGCGGCGCTACCAAGCCATGCAAGAAGGCAGGTCGGTCGGCGCGCTGGCCAAGGCCGGCTTCCGCCTGCAAAAACTGATGCTGGGGATGCTGGGACCACTCAGCGACGGCATGCAAATCGGCTTGACCCACGGCTTCGACTCCGGCGCCTCGCTCGACTACGTGTACCGCAACCGGGCCGGCGGACGCCTGTTCATCGGGCCTATCATCGACCGCGGCTATCTGGACGCCGTCGGCTGGCGCGGCATCCGCCTGCGCAAGGTCCAGCTGCAAAAAAGTTTGACGGCGCTGATCGCCCAGCACCAGGGCGAACGGCCCTTGCGTATTCTGGACGTAGCCGCCGGCGGCGCGCGCTATGTGCTGGAAACGGTGAAACGCTTCCAGGACAAGCCGATCGAACTGACCGTGCGCGACTTCGCCGAGCACAATCTGGAGCAGGCCAGGCAACTGGCCGCGCAGCTGGACGTGGCGGCCACCGTCACCTTTCAGCTGCGCGACGCCTTCGACAACGACAGCTACGCGTCCGAGGAAAGCGGTTACGACATCGTGATCGTCTCCGGCCTGTATGAACTGTTCAGCGACAACGCCATGGTGCTGCGCTCCCTGCACGGCATCGCGCGCGCGCTGCGCCGTGGCGGCCACCTGATCTACACCGCGCAACCGTGGCATCCGCAGCTCGACATGATCGCCCAGACCCTGGACAACCATGTCGGCGCGCCCTGGATCATGCGACCCAGGCCGCAGGCCGAGATGGATGCGCTGGTGGCCAGCGCCGGCTGCCGCAAGGTCGACACCCAGATCGGGCTGGAGGCGATTTTCAGCGTGTCGGTGGCGCAGAAAATCTGAGCGCCTGACGCAGGCGGTTGGCCACGGTCCACAGCGACAGCGCCAACACCAGCGCCAGCACCGCGTTCACCCAGACCGGCGCCGCGCCCGCGCCGATCATCAACCCCAGCACACCGAAGGCAAAGGCGCGGTCGCTTTTGCCCATCGGGCCGTCGAAGCGCCGCGCCGCGCCCACCGCCAGCGCCAGCACGCCGGCAAATTCGGCCAGCAACCCGCAGCACGCCACCAGCACCGCCAGCGGCGCCGACACCGTCGGCGCCAGCGCGAACGGCAAATACAGGCCCAGATCGGCGACCTGGTCGCCCATCTCGTTGAGCAGCGCGCCGAGCGGTGTCTTTTGACCGGTGCTGTTGGCCAGCATGCCGTCGATCGCGTTCATCGCCATGCGCAGCAAGAGAAACAAGGGAAGACCCAGCCACCAGCCGGCGCGTCCGGGCGTGAGCAACAGCGCCGCGCCGTAAGCCAGCGAGAGGACGGCGGCGGCCACGGTGATTTGATTGGGCGTCACGCCGCACCGCTCCAGCGAGCGCAAAAAAGGGCGCAACAACTGCTGGAAACGCGGTTTGAGCCGGTAAATCGAAAACGTCATGGGGCGCGCCCGTCCAGGTAGTGGTTCGCGATGAATATACTACGGCTGTAACCCATCGCACAATGCAAATAGACGGTCCGGCCGGCCGCCGTTTCGCGCGCGATCAGCGCCACGATGTGCGCCACCACCTCGGGCGGGGGCGGCCGCAAGTCGAGCAAGGGAAAGTGGTGCATGCGATGCGCGCGCAGGGCCGGCGTGACGCTCAATTCGTTGGCCAGATCGATCACGGTGCAATCGGCCGGCAGCAGGGCCGCCTCCGCGTCGTCGAGGCGGCGGCCGACCCACAATCCTGGCGCCATGCGCAGTAGCGGCGGACGCGCCCGCCCGTGCCAGCGCACGCCATGCCACGCCAGCCGGTAACCGGCCAGATACGGCGCGTACAGCAGCCAGACCCAGAGCGGAAAACGGCCGGCGCGCTTGTGCAGGAAATGGCGGTCGGCGCGCCAGTAGGCCAGGCTCACCAGCAGCAGGCTGGCCACCACGTACGAGGACGCCAGCCAATCGAGCACCAGCACGCCCACCAGCCACAGCGCGGCGGCCGCCATCAGATAATAAAAGGCGACCCCGGCCCGGGCCGCGCCCGGCCGCACCAGCCACACGGCGGCCAAGCCGAGCGCCGCCCCGGCCGGCACGTCGAGCAGATGATGCTGATAAGTGAACAGCGTGGACAGCGCCACCAGCAGCAGCCAGCCGGCCAGCGCGGCCCGCGCCAGACGATGGCGCAAGCGTCGGCGCAGCGCGGCCCAAAAGATCACGCAATACGCCACATGCAGCGACGGCAGCTGGTTATACGGCCGGTCGACCAGCGCCAGATAGCGGAACAGGGCGGCCGGCAGCGACGGCGCGACGGCCGGCCGGCTCAAGGAAAATTGCAGCGGATAGAGCACGAAAACCAGGCTCGCGCACACGGTCGCCAGCAGCAGGCGGGCGCCGAGCACGCGCAGCGCGTCGCCGTCGCGCACCCACGCGAAACCGAGCGCGAAAAACAGCCCGGAGCTGAGGTAGGGGATGATCATCCAGGGCAGGAACGGCAGCGCGCCGTCGAGCGCCGTCACCAGATGACGGCCGGCGCCACGCTCGTGCGCGGCCCAGTTGGCGAGCGGATAGCAGACCGAAAACGCCAGCGCATTGACGAGGAAATACAGCCCTCGCCGGCGCCAGGTGGGTGCGGGCGTTACCATCGGATGAAGATCCTTGTTGTTGGCCTGACGATCGGGGCGGAATAGGGCATTATTCTAGCCTATGACCCACACCCAGAAATATCAGCGCTGCATGGTGATGGCGGGCGGCGGCTTCCGCTTCGGCTATTACCTCGGCATGTACGCGGCCGCCGTCGAACGGGGCCGGCGCCCGGATCTGCTGCTGGCCAGCTGCGGCGGCTCGATCGCGGCCGCCGTGATCCAGGCCCTGCCGGACGACCGCCAGCGCCGCGAATGGGTCGCCTCGCCCGCCATGTACCAATTCCTGTGCGGCTTGCAATCGACCCCGAAGGCCGCCATCGGCCGCTCCTTCGCGCACGCCGTCAAGCGCCGCCTGCAAACCGGGCTGGCCGAAACCATACCCGACCTGTTCGGCGACTATTTTTTCGATATCCCGGCCCGCTTGCCGCTGCCCGCGCCGCGTGCCGACAGCGAGGTGGCGGTGGCCATCGTGGGCGGCAAAATACTGTACGGACCGGAGGACGTGGGCCGGCCGCGCGCCGGGCGCAAGCTGTTCGCCGAAACCGTGTTCGGCGACGCGCGCACGGCCGCCCTGTTGGCCGGCATGGCCTCGCCGCTGAGCAGCGCGCGATGGGGCGCCAACGCCATCGCGACCGAGCTGCGCACCGACAGCGCCATGCCGATCGGCGACGCGGTGCGCATTTCGATCTCCGACATGTTTTACTTCCGCTGCCATTCGCACCCGAGCGGGCATTACATGGGCGGCGTGATCGACCTGTTCCCGATCGAGCTGGCGCACCGCCTGGCCGAGAGCGTGGCCATCGAAATGAAATCGCCCTTCAATCAGACGCTGGCCATTCCCGCGCTGCGCGCCGTGCTCGGCATCGACGGCAACGCGCGCCTGCGCCACATGCACGGCCAGCACGCCGATGTGTGGATCGACACCTCCGACGTCGATCAGGCGCTGCGCGGACGCGGCGTGCAAAAGCTGCTGTCGTGGCGCGACAACCGCATCCGCCTGGTCATGCCGGGCGACTATGCCAGCTATGTCGGCCACGTCGAGGCGCAATGGCGCTACGGTCACGCACGCGCGCTCGAAGCGCTGGAGCACCCCGAACGCAATCACAAACGCCCGATGCGCCACGCGACCAAACATAATCGGGCCGGCCCATGAACATCATGATCATCGGCGGCACCAGCGGCATCGGCCTGGCGCTGGCCACCCATTATCTGGAGCGCGGCGAGCGGGTCGCCATTTGCGGGCGCGACTTGAACAAGGTCGATCCCGCCCTGCCGGCGCGCCACGCCGCGCTGCGCCAGTACGCCTTCGATATCGCCGACACCGGCGCGATGGCCGCCGCCCTGACCGACTTCGGCGCCGAACTGGATATGTTGATCGTCACGGCCGGCTTTTACGCCGACGCCGACACCATCGCGCGCGACCCGCGCCATGCCGCCACGCTGTTGCGCACCAACGTCACCGGCTTGGCCAACGCCTTCGACCTGGCGTCGCGCGGCATGGTGGCGCGCCGCGCCGGCCAGCTGGTGGCGGTGGCTTCGGTGGCCGGGCTGCTGCGCGACTATCCCGGCGCCTCGCTGTACAGCGCCAGCAAACGCGGCGTGATCGGCTTGTGCGACGCCTACCGCGCCTGCCTGGCGCCGTTCTCGGTGGCGGTCACGGTGCTGGTGCCGGGCTATATCGACACGGCCCGCCTGCGCGAGTTGAACCATGGCGACGCCAGCGGCAAACCCTTTTTGCAAACCGAGCGGCAGGCCGTGGCCCAGATGACGCGCGCCATCGCCGAGCGGCGCGCGCGCCGCGTTTTCCCGTGGCAGATGCACTGGCTGATCACGGCCTTCAATTGCCTGCCCCTGTCGCTGCGCCGCATGCGCAAAAAGTGAGTTCCGCCCGGCGGGCGAGCGGCCAGCCGCGCCGACGGATTTCATTATTCACATGAAGCGAACAGTGGGCGCGGGATGGCATGCTTGGCCGGCCGCTTACTTCGGCCGGCTGCTTCGCTTGGCCGCGCGGCGCGGCGAATACTTCCCAGCAGGCGCCATTGTTAATTTTTCTTGCATAGTGCTGTTCACTTTATCGTGTTTATCGATCTTTGAATACGCGGCACAATGGCCACATTGGTTCGCATCCGCGGACCGCCATCATCAGGAGCCAGACATGAACCAGCCATTCCAATCCAGCGCCCAGCGTGGCCGCGTCGCCATCGTCACCGGCGCCGCGCGCGGCATCGGCGCGGCCGTCGCCAAACGCCTGGCCGCCGACGGCGTCGCCGTGGTGGTGAACTACGCCAGCAGCGCCGCCGAGGCCGAGCGGGTGGTGGCCGACATCGCCGCCGCCGGCGGGCGCGCCATCGCGGTGCAGGCCGATGTCGCCGACCCGACGCAGGTGGCGGCCCTGTTCGACGCCGCCGAAACGGCCTTCGGCGGCGTCGACATCCTGGTCAACAACGCCGGCGTCATGCCGCCCGGCGTGCCGCCGGCCTTGGCCGACACCGACGACGCCACCTTCGACACCCTGTTCGCGATCAACGTCAAGGGCACCTTCAACACCCTGCGCCTGGCCGCGACCCGCCTGCGCCAAGGCGGCAGCATCGTCAACGTTTCGACCAGCGTGATCGGCCTGGCCCTGCCCGGCTACGCCGTGTATGCCGCCACCAAGGCCGCGGTCGAGACCATGACCAATATCTTCGCCAAGGAACTGCGCGGCAAAGCCATCCGCGTCAACGCCATCGCGCCCGGCCCGACCGCCACCGCGCTGTTCTTGAAGGGGAAAAGCGAGGAACTGATCGAACGCGCCGCCAAGGCCGCACCGCTGGAACGCCTGGGCACCCCGGACGACATCGCCGCCGCCGTGGCTTTTCTGACCGGAGCGGACGCCGGCTGGATCAACGGCCAGACCCTGCGCGCCAACGGCGGCGTGGTCTAACCGGCCGTCGGAGGTGGCGCGCGCATGGCAAATCATGCGCCCGGCGCCGGCCAGGATGTATAGTATGGCGTCTGGAATCGCGCAGCTTCCCGCGCCACACTTTTCACCACATCGAAGGCCACCATGAGCACACGCCGTCTGCCCACCTATCTTTTGATCGACACCTCCGGCTCCATGAACGGGGAGCCGATCCAGGCCGTCAATATCGGCGTACGCGCCATGCTGGCCTCCTTGCGCCAAAATCCGTTCGCGCTTGAAAGCGTCTACCTGTCGGTGATCACCTTCGACGCCAAGGTCAACGAACTGCTGCCGCTGACGGCGCTCGACAGCGTGTCGATGCCGGAAATCGTCTGCCCGCCGTCCGGCCCCACTTTCCTGGGCGAGGCGCTGCACACCCTGTGCGACAAGGTCGAACGCGAAGTACAAAAGTCGAACCCCGATCAAAAAGGCGACTGGCGCCCGCTGCTGTTCATCATGACCGACGGTAAAGCCTCCGACACCCAGGCCTTCGAGGAAGCGGTCCCGCGCGTCAAGCGGGCGCAGTTCGCCACCATCGTCGCGTGCGCCGCCGGCCCGAAAAGCGTGCCGGACCAGCTCAAGCAGCTGACCGACAAGGTGGTCAGCCTGGACACCATGGACAGCAACGCGTTTTCCAGCTTCTTCCAGTGGGTCAGCTCCATGGTCAGCGCCGGCAGCACCGCGTCCGGCGCGCCGGCCAATATGGATTTGCCGCCGCCACCGCCCGAAGTCCAGGTGGTGCTCTAAGCCCGCCACCCGGTCAGGATAACGATGCGCCGCTTACCCGTCTTTTTTGTGCTCGATGTCTCCGAATCGATGGCTGGCGACGCCCTGCGCCAGCAGCAGCAGGGACTCGAACGCCTGGTCGGCCAGTTGCGCCGCGACCCGCACGCGCTCGAAACGGTGCACTTGTCGACCATCGTCTTCGCCGGCAAGGCCCGCACTTTGACGCCGCTGACCGAGGTGGCGATGTTTTATCCGCCGCGCCTGCCGGTCGGTTCCGGCACCTCGCTGGGCGTGGCGCTGGAACACTTGATGGATGACATCGAGCGCTCGGTGGCCAAGACCACGCCCGACAAAAAGGGCGACTGGAAGCCGGTGGTGTACCTGATGACCGACGGGAAGCCGACCGACGATATCGAGCCGGCCATCGCGCGCTGGAACCGGCAATTTCGCCAGCGCGCCACGCTGGTGGCGATCGGCATCGGCAAACACGCTTCGCTGGCCACGCTCGAACGCATCACCGAACACGTGCTGCTGCTCGACGCGGCCGGCGACGAGGACTTCAAGCGTTTCGTCGATTGGGTCAGCATGTCGGTGGTGGCGCAAAGCCGCAGCGTGGCCATGAGCGGCGCCGGCGGCGTGAATCTGGCCAAACTGGACCACTCGATCTTGAACAAGGTCGGCGACATCGCAAAAGCCGGCGCGGTGGACGAGGATTTCGTGATCTTGACCGGCCGCTGCCAGAACAATAAGCTGCCGTATCTGATCAAGTACGAACGCGTGAACCAATCGCTGAACCGGCCCGGCTTTCAATTGAGCGTGGACCAGTTCAACCTGACCGGCGTCTATCCGCTGGAGAAGGATTACGACGAGCTGTCGGACCCGCGCGGGCTGGCCCGCACCGTGGGTTCCGACACGCTGCGCGGCGCGCCCGGCTGCCCGCATTGCGGCAATCCGATCGGTTTCGCCATGTGTAGCTGCGGCCGCATCATGTGCCTGAGCGGGCCGGGCGAGGCGACTTGTCCCAACTGCGAGAAGGAAGGCTATTTCGGCCAATCCGACGGCGATGGCTTCGATGTCGACCGCGCCCGCGGCTGAGGCGATGGCGCCTGCGCATCCGCTGGACGCGTACGCGCGCGCCTTGCTGCTGCGCGCGGACCGCCCGCCCGAGCCGGGCTTGGTCGAAGCATTTTTGCGCAGTCCGCATTTCCGCGCCTTCGCCGCCGTGGCCGACATCAAGCTGCTGGCGGCGCTGGACAGCTTCGCGGACGGCCTCGCCGGCCTCGACACAAGTCGGACCGCCGCGCGGCCGCCGGACGACCTCGAACAAGCGCCGGCGGCCACCGCGCACGCGATCGACACGCCCCCCATCGCCAACGAACCGGAATCGGAACCCGCCATGCCCTCCGCGCGCCCTATTTTCAGCGACCTGTATTTCCGCCTGCCGAACGCGCGCGAGGGCGAACCTTACGCGCAGGCGCTGACGGCGCAAGCGGGCGACCCGCCCGGGTTCGTGATCGACACGATCGCGCTACCCGACGATCTGGGTCTGACGGCCGACATCGCGCACGGCGGCGCCACGGTGAGCGGCACGCCGCGGCGCGCCGGCGAACACGAGATCGTCGTCAGCTACCGCTTCACGGACCAGGCGGCGCCCGAACCGCGCCAAGCCCGTTTTCACTTCCTGGTCAATCCGGACCCGAAATCGATGTGGCTCAATTTGCCGTCCCCAGCGGACGACCCATATTGGAAACCGGACCAGGACAGCGCCGCCTCGGCCGGCCCGGCCTTTCGCCTGCTCGCCGCCAGCAAACGTGGCCGCTCGCACGCGCATAAGGGCGGCTTTCGGGACGACCATTTCAGCATCGGCTATCTGCCCGCATCGGACTGGTATGTGGCCGCCGTGGCCGACGGCGCCGGCAGCGCGCGCTATTCGCGGCGCGGCGCGCAGCTCATTTGCGAGGAGGCCGAGCGCCACTTGGCCGCCACCTTGAACGGCGCGGCCGGCGCCGGCATCGACCTGGCCGCGCAGGCGTTTCATCTGGCCCGCGCCGGCGACGCCGGAACGGAAAACCCGGCCGCGCTGGAATCGGCCCGGGCGGCGCTACACCAGCACCTATGCGCGGCGGTGGGCCACGCGGCCTACCACGCGCTCAAAGCGATTCATGAAGAAGCGGCCCGCCATGCCGACCTGGAAGCGAGCATCAAGGACTATGCCAGCACCGCCATGATCTCGGCCTGCAAGCGCTACCCCTTCGGCACATTGTGCGCCGCGTATTGGGTAGGCGACGGCGCGGTCGCCGTGTATCGGGCCGGGCATGACGTCACTTTGCTGGGCGCGGTGGACGGCGGCGAATATTCGGGCCAAACCAAATTTCTCGAAGCGGCCGAGGTGACGCAGGAGGCGCTGATGCGGCGCACCCGCTTCGCGCTGGTGGACGACATGACGGCGCTGATCGTGATGACCGATGGCGTCAGCGATCCCCGCTTCGAGACCGACAGCGCGCTGGCCAGGCTCGCCGCCTGGGATCGGTTATGGCAAGAATTGGAGCAGGCGCTCGATCTGTCCGGCGCCGACGATGGCGCGCGGCAGGAACGGCTTCTGGCGTGGCTCGATTTTTGGTCGCCGGGCAATCACGACGACCGCACCATCGCCCTCGTTTACCGGGATGGCCGGCCATGAGCGACATCATCAGCGTCACGGCCGCCGACGGCAGCGTGGTGCGCTTCGTCGACGAGATCAAGGCCAGCGGCGGCATGAAGGACGTGTATTTTTCGCCCGAGCGCGATTATGTGGTGGCGTTCTTTCGCGGCCCGGCCGACGACGCCACGCGCGACCGTGTGGCCGCGATCACCGGCGTCTACAAGGAACGCATCTTCAATCAGGCCGGCGGCGACTATTGGAAGCGCCTGTTTTGCTGGCCCACCACCACGCTGGAATACGGCGGCCGTATCGGCGTGGTGGCGCCGTTTTACGACGCCGATTTCTTTTTCAAATACGGTTCGCGCAACGACGACCGGCTCGGCATCAAGGGCCGCGAAAAAGAAGGCAAATGGTTTACCTCGGCCTCGAACCGCAGCAAACATCTCGACCCGCGCGAACTGGGTAACTGGATGCTATGCCTGAAGGTGTGCCTGATGATGGCGCGCGCGGTGCATCGCATGCACGCGGCCGGCCTGGCCCATTCCGACCTCAGTTACAAGAACGTGCTGACCGATCCGACCAGCGGGCGCGCCTGCCTGATCGATATGGATGGCTTGGTGGTGCCGGGTAAATTCCCGCCCGAGGTGGTCGGCACGCCCGATTTCATCGCGCCAGAATGCGTGATGACGGCCCATCTGGCGCGCGACGACCCGCGCCGCAAGCTGCCGTCGATCGCCACCGACCAGCATGCGCTGGCCACCTTGATCTATATGTATCTGCTGGTGCGCCATCCGCTGCGCGGCGACAAGGTGCATGATCTGGACGATCCGCACCGGGACGAGGAGTTGGCGATGGGCGAGCGGGCGCTGTTCATCGAGCATCCGGTCGATCGCTCGAACCGGATCAGGCCCGAGCAGATCTCCGCCGCCGAACTGCCGTGGAAGGATACGGCCGCCCTGCCCTACCAGCTGACCGGCCCGTATTTGACGGCGCTGTTCACGCGCGCGTTCGTCGATGGCTTGCACCGGCCGGAGGCGCGCCCCAGCGCCGACGAGTGGAAAAGCGCGCTGGTGAAGACCATGGATCTGTTGCAGCCCTGCGCCAATCCGGACTGCCAGCAGCGCTGGTATGTGTTCGACAATAAAACACGGCCGGTCTGCCCCTTCTGCAAGACCGCCTTCACCGGTCCGCTGCCGGTGCTGAATCTGTATTCGGCCTGGGAGGAAGGCGGCAGTTACCGGCCGGACAATCATCGCTTGATGGTCTACAGCAGCCAGTCGCTGTTTCTCTGGCATGTGAAGCGCGACATTTTCCCGGATGAAAAGCTGAGCGAGGCGCAGAAAAAGCGGGTCGGCTACTTCGTGCTGCATAACGCGGTGTGGTATCTGGTCAACGAGGCGATGCCGGACTTGACCGATGTGGCGAGCAAGACGGCGGTGCCGGTCGGCGGCAAGGTGGCGCTGGAAGACGGCAAGCAGATCCTGTTGTCGAAGGAAGCCGGCGGCCGTCTGGTGATCGTGCAAATGGTCAATCAATAACGCCAAGCGCCGCGCGGGCGCCTGGCGTCGAAGCCGATTACTTGATGCTGAACGCGTCGCCGTAGACTTTCCAGCTGAGCGGCAAGTTCAAATCGAAATTGCCGGCGCGCAGGAACAGGCGCTGCGCCGTCTCCACCCGGCTCACGTCGCTATGCGCTTCCTCGGTGCGCATGGCGGCGACCCGCGCGTCGAGGAAGGCGTTCAGGTACTTGGTTTCATCGCCGCCCTGCGATGGCGGCAGCGCCTTGCGGATCGCCGCGGCGCGGATGCCGCCGAAGCTCACGCCGTTGTTGCCCGGGCCATGCATCACGATGGCGTCGTAATATATGAATTGACCGAGGGTGCGCAAACCGTCGGCCTTGGCCTGGGCCACGGAGGGGTTGAAGTACACGCGGTCGCGCTCGGCGTCCTGGCTTTGGGTGAACAGCGCGTCCTTGGCGGCCGTGCCCCAGTCGCCGACAAAGGTCGGGTCCAGGCCGGCGTGCGAATCGCTGCCGTTGAGTTTTTTCATCGCCGGCAGGTATTTGGCCAGGACGTTGTTCGGCTTGGCGCGGGTGTAGGCCGCGATCAACTCGTACATGTCGCCGGTGCCGGAGCAAAAGCCGATGATGCCGGCGGTGTAGCCACGACCGTCATCGATGTCCTGGACGTATTTGTATTGCGCCTTCCAATTCAGGGAGGAATTTTCGGCGCTCGACACCAGTTGCATCGCGATGTCTTTTTTCGCCGCTGAGCTCAAGCCGGTTGCGGTGGGGGTTGGCACCGGGGTCGGAGTTGGCGTCGGCGTCGGGGTCGGGACTGGCGTCGGGGTCGGAGTTGGCGGCTTCGGCGGCGGAGTCGGGGTAGGCGCAGGCGGTTTCGGCGGCGGCGGCGGGGTCGGGGTTGGAGTCGGCGGTTTCGGCGGCGTTGGCGTTGGCGTTGGCGTCGGGGTTGGCGTCGGGGTTGGCGTTACAGGGCCGGCGTTGAATTTGACGAACTTGAACTTTTGGTTCTGGCCCGTGCCGCAAGCCCATTGCTGAATCTTGCCGCCGTCGTTCGAGCTCCAGTCGGCCACATCCAAACATTTTCCGCTGCCGATATTGTTGATCGTGAATTCGGTCGGATCGGCCGCCACCTTGATCGCATACCGCTGGGCATTGCTGGCGTTGTCGCTCCATTGCTGGATTTGGGCGCCGTCGTCCAGCGAGGCATCCGTCACATCGACCGCCTTGCCGCTATTGACGTTGACGATGCGATAGGCGCCGTTGCCCATGAAGGCCACGTCGAATTGTTGCGCGCCCGTGCGGTTGCACAGGTATTGCTGCACTTTGGCGCCGTCGGCGGTCGCGGCGCCGCTCACGTCGAGGCACTTTCCGCTGTAGGCCGAGCTGATGGTGTAGCGGCCGTTGGCCACGCCGTCGCTCGGCGGAGTGGTGACGGGCGGGGTGGTGGCGTTCTTGGCGGCGGCGAAGATTTGGTAAAACTCGTAAGGCTTGGTGTTGACCAGGCTAAAACTGTCCTTGCCGCCGGCGGTGCCGGGTTGGTCGCGCTGCACGGCCCAGTAGGCGATCAAGCCCAGCCCTTTTTGCTTGGCGAATTCAGTCACTTGCTGGGCGTCGGCCTGGCGGAACACTTCGCTTTGCACGTCGTTGACACCGATCATGGGCGTGATCCCGACCATGGCCCACAGCTGGGCATCGCTGCGGCCGGTGAATATGCCCTTGATTTGATTGAAGGTGGCGTTGGCGGCGGCGATGGCCAAGTCGCCTGTTTTCTTGCCGGCGCTGGCCTGGGTGCCGTAATCCATGGTCATGATATTGACCACCGACACTTTGACGCCGGCGTTGTTGGCGCCGCGCAGCAGGTTCACGGCGCCGTTCGGCAAGCCGCTCGGATCGACCGGCAACGTGAACGAGAGGTACAGATTCGGATACGCTTGCTGCAAGCGCAGCAGCACCTTGTTGCGCCGTTCGTTCAAGCTGGCGACATCGAGCTGGCTACCCTCGATGTCGAAATCGAGCGAATAAATCCGATGCGTGTCGATCACGTTCTTAATCAGATTAAACATATCGTTTTCCGAACAGGCGCTTTCCAGATACTGCCCGGAGGCCCCGCCGAAAGACAGGATCAAGCGGCCGCCGCCGGCGATGAATTGCTGGGCGTCGGTCTTGCCAGCGCCTTTCATGATGTTGTCCATGCCGCCGCCGAGGGTGCAGCCGCCGCCGGACACGCCGAAGGCGACCGTGGCCGCGCTCACGCCGTTGGCCTTCGCTTGCATCAGGGTATTCGGGTTGGCGTTGCCGCCGTACGCCCACGACTCGAAATACGGCGCCACTTCGGTCGCCAGCGCCGCCGACGGCAGCACTGCGGCGGCGCTCATGCCGATGATGAACACGGAAGCGACCAGCGACTTGGATTGGCCGGGCGGAGTAAAGTGAGGTTTCATATGGGCGTCCTATTATTGAAATTTGAGGAATTTGAATTTCTGGTTTTGTCCGTTGCCGCAAATCCATTGCTGGATCTTGCCGCCATCGTTGGAACTCCAATCGGCCACATCCAGACACTTGCCGCTGTTGACGTTCTTGACCGTGAATTCGGTCGGATCGGCGGCCACCTTGATGGCGAAACGCTGGGCGTTGCTGCCGTTGTCGCTCCATTGCTGCAACTGCACGCCGTCGTCGCCCGAGGCGCTCGGCACATCGACCGCCTTGCCGCTGTTGACATTGATGATGCGATAAGCGCCGTTGCCCATGTTGGCGACGTCGAATTGCTGCGCGCCTGTGCGATTGCACAAGTATTGCTGCAACTTGGCGCCGTCTTCCTTCGCCGCGGCGCTCACATCGACGCATTTGCCGCTGAACGCGGAAACGATCGTATAGCGGCCGTTGGCGACACCGCCGGCCGGCGGCGGCGTGTTGGGCGGCGTGTTGCCGTTCTTGGCGGCGGCGAAAATCTTGTAGAACTCGTAGGGCTTGGTGTTGACCATGCTGTAGCTATCCTTGCCGCCGGCGCTGCCCACCTGATCGCGCTGCAAGGCCCACATGGCGATCAAGCCGATGCCTTTTTGCTTGGCGAACTCGGTCACTTGCTGGGCGTCCGATTGGCGGAACACTTCGCTTTGCACGTCATTGACGCCGATCATCGGGGTGATCCCGATCATGGCCCACAACTGGGCGTCGCTGCGGCCGCCGAAGATACCCTTGATCTGATTGAAAGTGGCGTTGGCGGCGGCGATGGCCAAGTCACCGGTTTTTTTGCCCGCGCTCCAGCCCGCACCGTAATCCATGGCCATGATGTTGACCACCGACACTTTGACCCCGGCGTTGTTGGCGCCGCGCAGCACGTTTACCGCGCCGCCCGGCAAGCCGCTCGGATCGACCGGCAGCGTGAACGACAGATAGAGGTTTGGATAGGCTTGTTGCAAGCGCAGCAGCACCTTGTTGCGGCGCTCGTTCAGGGAGCCGACGTCGAGCTGGCCACCTTCGATGTCGAAATCGAGCGCATAGACCTTGTGCGTATCGATCACGTTCTTGATCAAATTAAACATATCGTTTTCGGAACAGGCGCTTTCCAGATATTGGCCGGAAGCGCCGCCGAACGACAGGATCAGATGGCCGCCGCCGGCCAAAAATTGCTGGGCATCGGTCTTGCCGGCGCCGCGCATGATGTTGTCCATGCCGCCGCCCAGGGTGCAGCCTCCGCCGGAGACGCCGAACGCGATGGTGGCCGCCGTCAAACCGCCTTCGTTTTTCGCTTGCATCAGCGAGTTCGGCTTCATGCCGCCACCGAAGGCCCAGCCTTCGAAATAGGGCGCCACTTCGGTGGCCCGGGCCGATGGCGGCAGCGTGAGCGCGACGCTCATGCCCATCATTAACAACTTGCCGGCGATCGCGCCGCCACGGCGTGGCGTGGTGAGAGTGTTCTTCAATTCGTGCTCCATTTTTATACATATCAAGGCAAAGGCCATCCATGACGCGGATGTCAAGCATCGCGCGTCGGCGGGAAATACTAAGTGGGGTAAGAGTGATGTGCGTGTTTGACCGGCCGCCCTGGTGGGGGTGGCGCGGCGCTGTGGCGCCGACTCACTCTGGAAGGTATTAGTACGTGTGGATACCGAGGAAACAGCTCAATGTCGCTGTTTGCAGGGTACCGATTTGGCGCTGCGCCCTGAATTCGATGCCATGTGTACGGAATCGTTTTTTAATTATTGTTGCCTAAAAACATGATATGTGGGGCCGGGCTGGAAGTCAAGCCTATATCGAATGTATACACGGCGCGTACGGCGACCCAATCGGTATGGTTATGACTCGCTTTCTTTCACGCTTTTTAATTGACTATTATGTCACTTCGAATTTCTATCATTTTTTATGGTAGTAAGCACACACATCGATATGCATGAATATTTATTTTTAGCAGTTTTCCGATGAATTCAAGAGAGCATCGACACGAGTGTACGCTCGCGCATTAAAGTCTTTCTTGAAGGACATGACAAATTTTTTCCTTCCTTAGCCAATACCAGATACATACCTGATTTTTTCCACCGATATTTTTTTTGCAAAACATACCGAATTTATGAAAATAATTCCAAGTGACGCATACGAATTAGATTCTACCGCGCTGAAATTGGTACTGCCACGTTTAAGCAGCGCGTGAAACGGCAAGCTATCCAATACCGAAAAATCACATTTTCCTACCCTGGCCATATCAACCTGTCAAGTTCCAGATATCGTAACAATTGAAAGTTTTTTACTTGAAATTTCACCAATACTATTCATACTGGCGGTCGCGCAACGCGAATTTTGTGCCGCGAAAATATTTTAAAAAATAAAGAACGCACCCCATTTCTGGAGCGAATAATATCGGCAAAAATCATGCATCAAAATTGCTTGCGAACCCATATCCAATACCAAGAAAGTACTCATGCATAAAACAAAACATCCCAGCCTATGGATCGCTACATTGCTCCTTTCCTTGACGGCCACGATCAATTTTTGCGGCAACGCCATCGCCAGCGACATTAGCACAGGTTATGCCGCACCGATAGGAAAACAAGGAATTAACGACAGACAATATATAGACAGCTATGACGGCAATCTGGACGCGCGCTATCGAAAATTCAGTGAGATCGGATTAAGCAGCAAAATTTATAACATTTGGTGGTCCGGCCTGGAATCGTGGATCCCATCCTCATCACAACCGATCGGCTGTCCGAATCAATATCAGCTGGTTCCGGGCAACGATGCTGAACGTGTCAATCAAGGCTATCACCGATATCGTTGCCTGAGTTCGATAGAAATTTCTAAATTCGACAACATATTCAGGAAAGACGCAATCAATCACATTCAAACCGCCGTCGTTTTGTGGTCTTCGCCGTCCCAGTATCGCTATCCAAACTGCAATGGCTTCGCTTGGGACGGCGGCCGACTATATGATGGCTGCGTCCCGCGCGACGACGCGATGGATGATTGGGAGGATTACGTCAATTTTCTCGCTAGCAGGTATTCGTCCAACAGCCAAATCGGCACCATATCGCACTTCATCATCTGGAACGAAGCCGCCAGCGGCGGTTGGTTCGACTATAGCCCCGTCGTGCGCACCAACACCACCACGCTCTCGGATTCCGAGCAACAGGCATGGATTAACAAATACGTCAATCTGATGAAAACCGCCAATAGCGCGATCGCTCGCCATTCATCGGGCGTATTGATGCATGCCAGCCTGGACAAATTGTGGCAAAATCCCGGCCCCAGCGACCCCACGCATATCGGTTCAAAAAATCTTCTGGATGGCATTTGGTCTCGCTTGGGCACCAGCATCGATTGGAGCGTGGCGATTCACCCCTACGGCGATCCCATCGAGGAACCAGGCGACAACATTAACTTTCAAAACGTCTCCATCCTATCGAGCTATCAGCGCGACCAATTGCTGGCACGAGGCGTCAATGATCCGCTTTCCATGCCACAGCTTAAATTGATCGCCAGCGAGCAGGGATGGCAGCGCAACGAAAGTCCCGATGTTCAGGCGCGCAATATTTGCGAGGCACAATTTATCTCCTCGCACAATCCTTCATTGATCGCGCAGATGCATAATTTTTTCCAAGAACTGCAAGTAGACAATGGCGATTCCTATGGCTTGGTGCCCCTGTCGGCCGGCATGGATTTTTCCCACGCCGATGGCGTGCCGACATTTGACGCCTATCGCGCGACAGGTAATTCGAGCTGGGAAAAAGGAAACGATCATTTTTGCTGCCAGCAACATGGCCTGGGCTGTGTGGCCGAAAAACCGTGGCACGCCACGTCCGCGACCTCGAACAATGAATTGTCCGGATGGTCAGTTTCCCACTTGATCGACCGCGACATGGGCAGTACCTATAGTTCCAACGGTTTTCCAAGCGCGGAAAACACGGCTGGGGTCAATGTAGTAGTGTATCTGCCGGGCAGGTCGGCGGGTGGTTACATGGTCGGCTCGCTGAAGCTGCATGCGCGTATGGTCAATCATCGGCCAAGCGGATTTCCAGTTCGTTATCGCCTGCTCTTGACCAATGCGGACAACACCGGTTGGAACGACTTCGGCGTATTCACCACCCAGCCGGGCGCGAACGGTATCGCGACCATCGGCTTGCCACGCTTGGTGCGCACGTTTGGCGCGCAAATCATTCCAGAGGAATTGGGCCGAGACGACGGGGGCGGATATTATCTTCAGTTGAATGAAATCGAGTTATTGCCCACCGCCGGCGCCGCTGGCGTTGTTGCGCCACCAACGCCGACGCCAACGCCGGTTTCATACAATCTCGCCGGGGCCGTGACGAATAACACTCTGCCGGGATGGGATGTGGCGGCCTTGACCGACCATCAGTATGGCACCACCTACAGCTCCAACCCTTTTTCCTCCCCCGATAATAGTAACGGCACTTTCGTCGCGGCTTGGGTGAATAGCCCTAGCATTCCGTCGGTGAGCAGGGTGAAGCTGGCCGCCCGCATGATGAACGGCGTTCCTCAAGGGTTTCCGGCTCGCTATCGGATTTATTTGACCAGCCCCGATCAGAGTCGCTGGATCGATGTGGGGGAATTCGGCGATCAACCTGACGTGCAAGGTTTCGCGGTGGTGAGGTTGCCGCAGATCTACTCCACCTGGGGGATTCAGTTCGTTCCCACCGTGATAGGAAGAGACAACGGCGGCGGACTGTATTTCCAATTGGCGGAGATTGAACTGTTGCCGTAGAGGTAATTGTACTTCAATGGCTCGCATCGAGCATCACCTCTTGCTCATACGCGATCTGCCGGCGCGGACCATCCGCTAAAGCGATGTGGAATGTCGCGAACAGGATAGCCATTCGATGATCGGTGGCGATGCGGCGCGGAACGCGGCGCCGGCCTGTCTGCCTTGGTGTGGAGGTGAAATGTTGCCAGGGGGATTGGCGCGCGCCCGCAGCGCGCGAAGCCGCCGCGCGCGGCGACAGATGGGCGATTCGGAGCGGGACGCGCTTGCAAGCGCGCGCCCTTCGAATCCCCG
>JAYVUV010000325.1:0-22766 GCA_043787615.1 Janthinobacterium sp.
TGTCCTTCCTGAACAACGGCGTCAACATCAAGTTGAGCGACCAGCGCAACGGCAAGGAAGAAATCTTCGCCTTCGAGGGCGGCACGCGCGGCTTCGTCGAATACATCAACAAAGCCAAGACGGTGCTGCATCCGACCGTGTTCCAAGCCACCGGCGAACGCCAGTCGGACCAGAACACCACCATCACGGTGGACGTGTCGATGCAGTGGAACGACGCCTACAACGAGCAGGTGCTGTGCTTCACCAATAACATCCCGCAGCGCGACGGCGGCAGCCATCTGACCGGCCTGCGCGCGGCCATGACGCGGGTGATCAACAAATACATCGACGAAAACGACTTCGCCAAAAAAGCCAAGGTCGAAATCAGCGGCGACGACATGCGCGAAGGCTTGACCTGCGTCTTGTCGGTCAAGGTGCCGGAGCCGAAATTCTCGTCCCAGACCAAGGACAAGCTGGTGTCGTCGGAAGTGCGCGGCCCGGTCGAGGAAATCGTCGCCAAGACCCTGTCCGACTATTTGCAGGAAAAGCCGAACGACGCCAAAATCATTTGCGGCAAAATCGTCGAGGCGGCGCGCGCGCGCGAGGCGGCCCGCAAGGCGCGCGACCTGACCCGCCGCAAAGGCATCATGGACGGCCTGGGCCTGTCGGCCAAGCTGGCCGATTGCCAGGAAAAAGACCCGGCCTTGTGCGAACTGTACATCGTCGAGGGCGATTCGGCGGGCGGCTCGGCCAAGCAGGGACGCGACCGTAAATTCCAGGCCATCCTGCCGCTGCGCGGCAAGGTGCTCAACGTGGAAAAGGCGCGCTTCGAGAAGATGCTGTCGTCCGAGCAGATCACCACCCTGATCGCCACGCTCGGCACCTCGATCGGCCCGGACGAATTCAACGTCGAGAAGCTGCGCTACCACCGCATCATCATCATGACCGACGCCGACGTCGACGGCGCCCATATCCGTACCCTGTTGTTGACCCTGTTTTACCGCCAGATGCCGCAGCTGGTCGAGCGCGGCCACATCTACATCGCCCAGCCGCCGCTGTACAAGGTCAAGGTGGGCCGCGACGAGCGCTATCTGAAGGACGATTTGGAGGAAGCCGGCTACATGATGACGGTGGCGCTGAGCACCGCCGCGCTGGTGCCGCGCGACGGCGCCGACGCCATCGTGGGCGACGCGCTGGCCGAGCTGGTGCGCCAGTTCAACCTGGCCAACGCCATCATGATGCGCCTGACGCGCGTGATCGACCGCGCCGCCCTGACCGCCATCATGACCGGCGTGACGCTGGACCTGGGCGGCGTGGACGCGGCCCAAGCGTCGGCCAAGGCCATGCAAGACACCATCGGCGACCCGGCCGTGAAAGTGACCGTGCGATCGGACGACTTGTCCGAGAAGCATATGCTGCGCATCGAGCGCATGCATCACGGTAACGTGAAAGTGAGCGCGATCGACGCCGACTTCGTCGACGGCGCCGATTATGCGGTGCTGGCCAACGCGGCCGCCACCTTCAAGGGCTTGATCGGCGAAGGTGCCTTCGTGCGCCGCGGCGAAGGCGAGCGCATGAAGGAATCGGCCGTGGTCGATTTCCATCACGCGATGCAGTGGTTGCGCGACGAAGCCGAACGCACCGTCTCGAAACAGCGCTACAAAGGGCTGGGCGAGATGAATCCGGAGCAGTTGTGGGAAACCACGATGGACCCGAAGGTAAGGCGTTTGCTCAAGGTGCAGATCGAGGACGCGATCGCGGCCGACCAGATCTTCACCACGCTGATGGGCGACGATGTGGAGCCGCGCCGGGCCTTCATCGAAAACAATGCTCTGCGGGCGGGTAATATCGACGTGTAAGCCTGTAGTGTAGCGAGAACAATAGCCTGAAATTTGGGAAGCATCTAACGAGATTTTCATCGAATGTACGTCTCGATAGTTCAGATTGATTTCTGGCTTACTGGCTTCGAAAATCGCAACGGCCACCTCATCGAGGTGGCCGTCTGTTTTTGCAGCTTTGACGCGGCTGGCTGAGCGCACCCTATTCCCCAAGGCCGATAACGCTATCGATACCAATCATAGATGCATCCTTATACTACATAAAGTCGCATCTATGGCACTTCCACTTATCTGGTAGTGTTCCATAGATAAAGCGTTGTGCGCTATAATGACCTATCTATGAATGGAGTAACACATGCCAAGGAAACTCTCCAGCGCTGAAACTTGGCCCACACTGGTGCAGGAGCGCCTCACCGCATGGGGTAAATGTATCAACACGCAGCGCCTACGCCAGCGTATCACTGTCGCTGATTTGTCTGCACGCCTGGGTGTCTCCCGGACGACGCTGCTACGAATGGAAAAAGGGGATCCGG
This sequence comes from Janthinobacterium sp., assembly GCA_043787615.1. Lineage (GTDB taxonomy): Bacteria > Pseudomonadota > Gammaproteobacteria > Burkholderiales > Burkholderiaceae_D > Janthinobacterium. Next base: position 2,351 of record JAYVUV010000325.1, read on the forward strand.
GTGCGGCTGCGGGTGCCTATTTGACAGCGCTTCTAGCACTGGGCATGGTCGACCACGCGGCCCCGGCACTGCCCGCCGAGCTTTGGCAAGGTGACTACGGTCAGCGCGTCAAGTTGAGCCGGCAGGAAAAGGGGGCTGACGATGCTGACTATTTCTAAACCGATATACGTTTACCTGCAACGGCCGGATAACGGCGAGTGGGTCACAGTGGGCCGGTACAAGGCAGGCAAACCGGGAGAAGGTTTTTTCAAGTACGCCCCCTCTTACATCGATGCGGGGCTTGCCTGGGCCATCGACCCGCGCAACTTACCGTTTTTACCGGGAACCGATGTCACGGCGCCACGCTATCAAGGCTTGCATGACGTGTTACGAGACGCATGCCCGGACGCATGGGGACAGGCTTTGCTGCGCCGAGAACATAATCTGCCGGAAAATGCTCCGCCGCTGCGATATTTGCTCAAAGCCAGCAACCTTGACCGCTGGGGTGCGCTTGCCATCGGTCAAAGCGCCAAGCCGCCCGACGCGAAAGTAAACACCCCTGGCCTGCCTCAACTCAGTGAGGTGATCGAAGAATTGGCGGCCCTCGCGGAGCGCCGTCCTACGATACGCGCGAAAATTCGGGCAAAGTTGGTCCAGACCGCCAGCGTGGGTGGCGCGCGGCCGAAAGCCACGGTGCAAGGCGACAACGGTCAGTTTTGGCTGGTTAAGCCGGAGATCGCAACCGATGTCGCCAATATTCCTCTGCTCGAGCACATGGGTCAGCAGTGGGGCGCGGCAAGTGGATTAAATTTTGCCCACACTGTCTTTCACCCGGCCACAGGTGGCAGGAACGCGGTACGGGTTCTCAGGTTTGACCGAAGCGGCCAGCAGCGCCACATGTGCGTGAGCGCCGCGTCATTGTTGCAGGTCGAATATCCGGGTCTCGTCCAGACCGACCGCTGGAGCTATCCGCGTTTAGCCGAAGAACTGCGCTTGGCGGGTGTACCAGTTGAAGACCGTATCGAACTGTTTGGGCGCATGGTGTTTAATGCGGTATCCGGCAACGATGACGACCATGTGCGCAATCATGCCATTGTGTATACAGCGGAGGAACGCCGCTGGCGGCTCGCGCCGGCTTTCGACGTCGTGCCTAACCCGGTTGAAACACCCGTTCATCTCCACATGCAGCTCTCTCAAGGTCGCTTCGATATTTCTCGGGACGCCGTATTGGCTGATGCACATCGTTTTGGCTTGACGAGTGCAACGGAGGCGGCAACTCACCTCGATGACCTGCTAGCGCGTATCACGGCTGGTTTTGCCGAGGTCGCCCATTGGCTAGACCAGGACTGGAAAAACGTACTGCACGAACGCTTGTCCCACAATGTCGCCGTCCTGAGCGGACGGCGAGGGATGAACCACAGATAGGTATTTTGACGAACTATCGAACGGTTTAACCAGAAGCCGCGCCCATCAAGCATCAAGCGCGGCCTGCGACGCCTTATTCGTTGATGTACTGATAAATCTGCGGATAGTTCGCCTCGAATTCCCTGGCCCGCGTGGCCCAGACTTCATCCCAGGAAAACCCGGCGTTGGCCCAAAACGGGTCGTCGCGCGGTATATTATTGCTGACCTGGCCCAAAATCTCGCCATCGTTACGGGTTTTAAACGTGGCGCTGCCAAAATTAGAAATCTGCAAGGCGTTGCGGTAATCCCGGTTGGCTTGATATCTGACCCATTCGTCGCTATTCCATTGCGCCACGGCGCTGTAATGGCTCAAAATTTCGGGCGCGTAGAACTCGCCCCAATTGCCCAGGAATTCGACACGGCTTTTATCGTCGTTGTTGGCGAAACGAAAAGCGTGGGTGCCGGCGCCGTCTTTATGGTACACCACCATCGGATGGCTGCCCTGCATCAGCAACTGGCCGATCGGCCGGGTGGTGTATTTACCATGGGCGCTGACCGAGGCGTGCGAGGCGAATTCGGGTTGATCGTTGACCTTGCCGGTCCAGACGATCACCGTTTCCACATCGTGCCGATGCCCGCCCAGGAAGGACAAGCTGATCGCCTGGTCTTTTTCGAAATACATCTCATACAGGTGGGCGCAGCGCAGCACCCTGTCCGCGCCTTCCACGGTTTCCTTGCACAGTTGCCGGTGAATGGTGTTGGCGTAGGCGACCCAGTCGCTGTCGCGGCATCCGCCCCACACGGTGCCGCTCGCGTTTTTTCCGGGATTTGGGCGCAGGTTCTCATTGCGATGAAATGGCGTGGCCGTATAGCAGCCGTCCGAATCGAAATCGAACACCGGATGGAAGTCCCTGACTTGTCTCTCATTGTATTTGGTGATACCGGCGTCCCACTTGGGAAAATCGTCGGCGCGGACCGCGACCGCATTGAACGCGACGATGGAAATCAGAATGGTTTTGAACAATCTGCCGACGCTCATCATGCTCGGCAAGGATATTTTTATCATTGAATGGACCTTTTAAAATTCAGCGGTGGATTTTAATTATCTTCAAAGCAAAACTTTTTAATGTCCGCATCGCGCGATACGTCAGCAAATTTTACAGAGCCTTTATGACAACTTGTTGACCAAGCCCGCTCTCCCATTTGGCCGATTGACCGCGACGGCGTTACAAGGTAGTGAATATTTAAATAATTTCCGCGGAAAATACCGGCCGGCTCGCATGGGGAACGCTTGTGCTATATTTAAAATTCAACAACCATAGCCATAACATATGTTCCTTTTCCTCGACGCGGCGCCGCCCGCGCGCCGCGCCCTCGCGGCAAGCCGGGTGGCGACATGAGCGGCGCGGTGGTGACGCCGGCGTCGCTGGACCGTCCGGAAGGCAGGCGCCACTATTTGCTGGCCCGCCCGAGCGACCCGGCCCCGGGCAAACGCCCGCTGGTGATCCTGCTGCACGGACACGGATCGAGCGCCGCCCTCACCTTCGGCCGGGGCGACTTCGGCGACCCGAGCGCGGTATGGCTGGAGATCGCCCAGCGCGAGGGCTTGCTGGTGATCGCGCCCGATGGCTGGAAAGGTAGCTCCGGCAAGCAGGGCTGGAACGATTGCCGGGCCGACGCGCCCACCAATCCCGTCAGCGACGACGTGGGCTTTCTCTCGGCCGTGATCGACCTGGCCATCGCCGAACACGACGCCGATCCGCGACGCGTCCACGTGGTCGGCATGTCCAACGGCGGCGGCATGACCTACCGCCTGGCGATCGAACTCGGCCCGCGCCTGGCCGCCGTGGCGGTCTTGAGCGGCTTGATGCCGGCGCGCAGCTTGTGCGCGCCGCCGCGTCACGCCTTGCCGATCTTGATCACCCATGGCAGCGCCGACCGGATCGCGCCGTACGACGGCGGCGAGGTCGGTCACGCCCTGACCGGCGCGCGCGGCAGCGGCATCGCGGTCGAGCAAGCGCTGGCCTTGTGGCGCGCCTTGGCGGGACTGCCCGACAGTCCGTGCGTCACGCCCGTCGCCCACCGCGACCCGGCCGATCCCACCACGGCCACCCGCTATGTCTGGGGCGCCGACCCGTGCCAAATACAGGTCGGCTTGCTCAAGATCGATCTGGGCGGACACGTCTCGCCCAGCATCGCCAAGCGCGCGTCGCCCGCGATGACGACCATGTTGGGCCGGCAGAACGGCGACCTCGAATTCGCCGAGGAGGCATGGGCCTTTTTCGCCGACAAACGGGCGCGGGCGACGCTGTGAAGCGCGGACGACGCGCGCGCCGGCGCACGGTTGCGGCCAAGCGCCCGCCCCTGCCGTAAAATGGCGCCATGAAAGCCGACAAATCCCTGGCCACTTATCGGCGCATGCGCAGCCAGCCGCTGTGGCGTTTGCTGGCGTCCGTCCACGGCCCCACCGTGCTTGGCTTGCTGCAAACCCATCTCTACGACGAGGAGCGCAGCCTGCCCGCCTCGATTTTCCACGAGCGCATCGAGCGCGACCTGGAACGGCTGCGCAATCTGGGCGAGGACTGGCCGCAAACGGCGCAAGCCTATGTGGCCGGCTGGCTGGGCGAGGCTTACCTGGAACGCCGCTTCCCGAGCGGCGTGGCGGAAGAAGAATACGAACTCTCCAGCGCAAGCGTGGAAGCGATCCGCTTCGTGTCCGGCTTGATCAAGCCGCACTCGGCGGCCACGGAAAGCCGTCTGAGCCTGGTGATCGACGCCCTGGCCCGCCTGTCCGACGACACCGACGGCGACAAGGCGCGCCGCATCGCCAGGCTGCGCGCCGAGCAAGAGCGCATCGCGCGCGAGATCGACGCCATCGAGCACGGCGCGCTGCACGTGCTGCCGGCGGCGGCGGCGCTGGAACGCACGCGCGAAATCATCACCCTGGCCGACGACTTGACGGGCGACTTCCGGCGCGTGCGCGACCAGTTCGAGCAACTCAACCGCGAGCTGCGCGAACGCATCATGGAAAACGACGGCAACCGCGGCCAGGTGCTCGACTCCCTGTTCTCGGGCATCGACTTGATCACGGAAAGCGAAGCGGGCCGCACCTTTTCCGCCTTCTGGCGCCTGCTCATCGACCCGGAGCAATCGGCCACCCTGGAGCAGGCGCTGGACCAACTGATGTCACGCGAGTTCGTTTCCCGGCTCGAGCCCGGGGAGCGCCGTTTTCTGCTGCGCCTGACCCGCACCCTGCTGGAACAAGGCGGCATCGTGCACGAAGTCTTGCAATCGTTCGCGCGCAGCTTGAAGCATTTCGTCGAGAGCCGGGAGTTTCTCGAACAACGGCGCCTGACGCAGCTGCTCAGAAGAGCGCAACGGGCGGCGCTGTCCGTGAAGGAGCACGTGAATACCGCCGACACACTACACTACACGCTCACGCTCACCAGCAGCAAGCTGCACGCGCTGTCACAGTGGGCGCTGCACGACCCGACGCTGCAAGCGCTGCCCGGCCGCATGGCGGACGCCGACAGCGCGCCCATCGACCTGGAATCGGTGGCCGAACTGGTGGCGCAATCGGAGATCGACTTTCGCAGCTTGAAAAGCCATATCCGGGCCGTGCTGGCGCTGCGCTCGCAAGCCTCGATCGCCGACATCTTGCTGGCCTTCCCGGCCGAACAAGGCTTGGGCAGCGTGATCGGTCTACTGGCCCTGGGCAGCCGCCACGGTATCGTCGCCAGCCATAGCGAAACCGTCAGCTGGACCGGAGCCGACGCACGCTCGCGCGGCGCCCGTATCCCCACCATCTACTTTGTCAAGGAACGCGTCGATGAATTGGTCTGAACCGCGGCCGGAAAACGCGCATGCCGATCTGGCGCCGGCCGATGCCGCGCCGGCCGACGCCGCGCCGGCCGATGCCGCGCCGGCCCCGACCGCCCTGTTTTCCGGCGATAGCGGCGAGCTGCCGCTCGATACCCGGCGCGCCCTGGTGCAACTGCTGTCCGGCCCCTCGCTGGACGGACGCCGCCATCCCAAACTGTGGCCGGTTTTGCTGCGCGACGAGGACGTGGTCAAGCGCCGCCTGGCCGAGCTGTTTCTGGAGCTGGTGATCGACCACGATATGCAAGTCGCCTTCACGCGCCAGGCCGACACCGGCGACCTGGAAGTGCCACTCCTGCTGCGGCGCGCGCAACTGACCTTTATCGACTCGGTGCTGGTGCTGTACCTGCGCCAGCGCCTGACCCAGGCCGACAGCCACGGTGAACGGGCGGTGGTCGCGCTCGACGAGATGGTGGACAATTTGACGCTCTACGAAAAAGCGGCCAGCACCGACCGCGCCGGTTTCGCTAAACGCGTGCACGCCTCGGTCGAGAAAATCAAAAAGCACAATATCCTGCAAAAGATCCGCGCCAGCGAAGACCGTTTCGAGATCTCGCCCACCCTCAAGCTGCTGTTTTCGGCCGAGGAAATCACCACCTTGACGGCGCTCTACCAGCGCATGGCGGCCGGCGAGCTGGCCGCGCCCGGCAAGCAGCCGGCCGACGCCGACCAGGACGACGCATGAATCAAGATTCGCGGCCCGAAGCCCCGTTCCCGCCCGGGCAATTCCGCATGGCGAAGCTCCAGGTGTACAACTGGGGCACCTTCAGCGAACTGCACGAGGTGCCGATCAGCGCGCGCGGCTTTCTGATCGTGGGCCGTTCGGGGGCCGGCAAGTCGACCTTGCTCGATGCCTTTTCCGCCCTGCTGGTGCCGCCGCGCTGGATCGACTTCAACGCCGCCGCGCGCGAAGCCGACCGGGCCGGCCGCGACCGCAATCTGGTCAGTTACGTGCGCGGCGCGTGGGCCGCCCATAACGACGCCGGTTCCGGCGAACACGCCACCCGCTATCTGCGCACCGGCACCACCTGGTCGGCCCTGGCGCTGCATTACCGCAATGGGCTGGGACAGGACGTGGTGCTGGTCCAGCTATTTTGGCTGCGCGGTAACGCCAACGGCAACACCGACGTCAAACGCTACTACCTGATCCTGGAGCGCCCGTTCGACTTGCGCGAGGTGGCCGATTTCGGCAACGGCAATTTCGACGTGCGCAAACTCAAACAAGCCTTCCCCGACGCCTACGCGCGCGACGAATTCCGGCCTTATTGCGAACGCTTTTGCCGCTTGCTGGGGATCGAGAGCGACATGGCGCTGCGCCTGCTGCACAAGACCCAGTCGGCCAAAAACCTGGGCGACTTGAACGTCTTCCTGCGCGACTTCATGCTCGACAAGCCGGAAACCTTCGCCGTGGCCGACCGCCTGGTCAGCGAGTTCGGCGAACTGCACGCGGCGCACCAGGCGGTGGTGACGGCGCGCGAGCAAGTGCAAACGCTGGCGCCGGCGCGCGAGCGGCATCTGGCGATGCAATCGCTTCAACTGCAACGCAACGGCCTCGACGAACTGCGGGCCGGCATGAACGGCTACCGCGAATGGCGCGAAGCCGGTTTGCTGAGCGAGGCGATCGCCACGTTCGAGGTGGAAGCGGGCGGGCTGGCCGCCAAGTTACAGCGCCAGCAAAGCACCCTGGACAATCGGGAAGCCGCGCTGCGCGACCTGGAAAGCCAGCGCCGCGAGGCCGGCGGCGACCAAATCGCGTATTGGGAGAAAGAGCAGACGGAGTTGATCAAACAGCGCCAGGACCGCATGGGCCGGCGCAAGCTGGCGCTCGACGCATGCGCCAAATTAGGCTGGACCTTACCCAGCGCGCCGCAGGGATTCGCCGAATTGGTGGGCGCGGCCCGGCGCGAGATCGAGCTCTGGCAAAGCGTCGACCTGGAACCCTTGCTGGTGCTGGACCGGGAAAAAAGCGCGGCCGAGGCTACCCGCGAAGGGCTGGCGCAAGAGATCGCGTCGCTCAAGCGCCAGCCATCGAACATTCCGGCGCCGATCCTGGCGCTGCGGCGCGGCATCGCCAGCGCGATCGGCGCGGCCGAGGCGGCGCTGCCCTTCGCGGGCGAACTGATCGAAGTCAAGCCCGAGCAGTCGGCCTGGCGCGGCGCGGCCGAACGCCTGCTGCGCGGCTTCGCGCTATCGATTTTGGTCGATGACGAACAGTACGCCGCGCTGGTGGCCCACATCAATGGCGTCAACCTGGGCCAGCGCCTGGTCTATCTGCGCACCGGGCATGCCGACAGCGGGGCCGGACGCGCGCCGCGCGACAATTCGCTGGCGCTGAAATTGAACGTCAAGCCGGGCCAACACGCATCCTGGCTGCAAGCGCAACTGCGCCAACGCTTCGATTACGATTGCGTCGATTCGGTCAAGGCTTTCCGCGCCGCGCCCGAGCGCGCGCTCACGCGCGAGGGCCAGGTCAAGCATAGCCGCTCGCGCCACGAAAAGGACGACCGCAGCGAGGTCAACGCGCGCCAGCACTGGATGCTGGGCTTCGACAACCGCGATAAACTGGCCCTGTACGAACAGCAGCAGCGCGAACTGGTCGAGCGCATCGGCGCGCTCGAGGCCCGGCTCGACGCGCTGCGCGCGCAGCGCGCCGAAAGCGGCGTGCGCGCCATGCAATGCAACACCCTGATCAACCTGCAATGGCAAGACATCGACGTGCTGCCGCTGGCCGAGCGGATCGACGCCATCGGCCGTCAGCTCAAGGCGGCGCGCGAGGGGAACGCCGCCCTGCGGGAAATCGATCAACGCTTACGGGAGCAGCGCGAATTGGTGACAAAGGCGACCGCCAGCGTCAGCGACACCGCCGTCGATCACAAGACTTGCCTGCGCAAGATCGGCGAGCACCGCGAACAATTGGCGACGCTGGAACAACAGCGCAGCCCAGTGCCGCTCACGCCGCACCAGCGCCAGGGCCTGGACCTGCGCTACGGCGCGCTGCCGGAAGCGGTGCAACTGCGCACCCTCAATCAAGCCGACCGCGCCATCGCCAAGGCCCTCAATGCCGAAGTCGACACGCTCAATCTGGAAGTGGCCCGCTGCGAAAAATTCATCGAAGCGCGCTTCGCCGCCTTCATCGGGAAGTGGCGGGCCGACTCGGATGGGCTGGACCCGAGCGTGAGCGCGGCCACCGATTTCTTTTCCAAGCTGACGCGCCTGGAGACGGATGGCTTGCCGGCCCACGAACAGCGCTTTTTCGATCTGCTGCGAAACCAGAGCAACCAGAATCTGGCGGCGCTATCGACCTACCTGAACGACGCGCGCAAAGCCATTTTGGAGCGCATGGAGCTGGTCAACGACAGCCTGCGCCAGGTGCCCTTCAACCACAGCGCGCAACAAAGCACGTATTTGCACATCGACGCGAGCGACCGCCAACTGGCCGAGGTGCGCGAATTCAAGCAAGACATTCAGCGCGCCCTGAGCAATGCCTGGAGCGACGACCGCGAATCGGCCGAAGCGCGTTTCGTGGCGTTGCGCCAATTGGTGGAGCGCCTGGCCAGCCAGGACGGCGAACAGCGGCGCTGGCGCGAAGCGGTGCTCGACGTGCGTCTGCATGTGGAATTCGTCGGCAAGGAAATCGACACCGAAGGCGTGGTGGTCGATGTGTATCGCAGCGGCGCCGGCAAGTCGGGCGGCCAGCGCCAAAAGCTGGCCACCACCTGCCTGGCGGCGGCGCTGCGCTATCAACTGGGCGGCAGCGACCATGGCATGCCGCTCTACGCGCCGGTGGTGCTCGACGAAGCCTTCGACAAGGCCGACAATGAATTCACTGCGCTGGCCATGAACATCTTCGCCAACTTCGGTTTCCAAATGATTGTGGCCACGCCGCTCAAATCGGTGATGACGCTCGAGCCGTTCATCGGCGGCGCCTGTTTTGTCGACATCCGCGAGCGTCGCGTGTCGGGCGTGCTGATGATCGAATACGACGAGCGGCGCCAGCGCCTCCAACTGCCCGAACAAACCCGCGCCGAGGCCAATCTTGAAACTGCCGCCTGAGATACGCCAGTTGCTGGCGCGGCGTTTCGACAAGCACCACGCGACCTGGCTGACGGCGGCCGAAGCGGAAGGCGACTGGCCGCTGATCCTGACGCTGGGCGCGCCGAGCGAACCGGCCACCCTGGCCCAGGCGGACGAGGTGCGGGCCTGGGCCGACGCCTGGCGCGACTGGCGCGGAGCGGGCCAATTGCGCTGGATCGCGCGGCGCTGGCGCACCCTGGGCACGCAAAGCCTGCCGCACCAGCTGGTGTTGGACGGTCCCGATCAGGTGGCCAGTTGGATCGGCCAGGATGTGCGCTGGGGACGGGCCGGCGCGCGCGCACAAAGGGTGCTGGCGCGCTGGCCCCGACTGGCGCCGCGCCTGGGACGCTTGTTCGGCGTGCTGGCCGATTATGGGGATGCCGATTTCGAACGCTTGCTCGCCCTGCTGGACTGGTTGCTGGCCCATCCCGCGTCCAATTTGTATCCGCGCCAGCTGCCGATCGCCGGCATCGACAGCAAGTGGCTGGAGTCGCGCAAGGCGGTGCTGGTCGAGTGGCTGACGGCGGCGCGCGGCGCGGCGCCAGACGACGCCGACTTTTACGGCGTGTGCGGCTTGCGGCGGCCGCCGCTGCCGATCCGCCTGCGCATCCTGGACCCGGCGTTGCGCGCCCGCCTGGGCGGGCTGGGCGACATCAGCGCGCCGCTGGAGGAGCTGGCGCGGCTCGATCTGCCGGCGACGGTGGTGCTGATCGTGGAGAATCTGCAAACCGGCCTGGCCCTGGGCGACTTGGCCGGCACGGTCGCCATCATGGGTCTCGGTTACGGGGTGGACGCGCTGGCGCGCCTGCCCTGGCTGCCGGCGGCCGCGCTGTACTGGGGCGACATCGATACCCACGGCTACGCCATCTTGCAGCGCGCGCGCGGCTACCTGCCGCGACTGACCAGCGTGCTAATGGACGAGGCCACGCTGCGCCGCTTCCAGAGCCTGTGCGGGCTCGAAAAAATCCAGCATGGCGCGACCGAGCTACCCCTGCTCACCGAGGATGAACAGCGCGTGTATGGCGCCCTCAAACGCAACGAATGGGGCCAGCAACTGCGCCTGGAGCAGGAGCGCATCGCCTGGGATGTGGCGTGGCCGGCGCTGACGCTGGCCGTGCGGCGGATCCAGCAAGCGCGACGCGCCGATACGACGCCGGGCGATTCGGCGCAAGCTTAGCAAATGCCCCGGCGATGGGCCAACTACGGCGTCGCGATGCCCTTGGTCACCGCCGGCCGCGCGACGAATTGGCACAGCGCGCGCGCCACGTTGGGATAATCGTCGATCCCCAGCACGGCGCCGGCCTCGAAATAGCCGCTCAAAATACGCACCCACGGAAAGGTGGCGATATCGGCGACGGTGTAGTCCTCGCCCATGATCCAGGTGCGTCCGCTCAATCGGGTTTCCAGCACCTTCAGCAAGCGCCGGGTTTCGTCCAGATAGCGCGCCAGCGGCCGTTTGTCCTCATACTCCTTGCCCGCGAAGCGGTGAAAAAAACCGAACTGGCCGAACATCGGCCCGATTCCACCCATCTGAAACATCAGCCACTGGATGGTTTGGTAGCGGGCCGCCGCGTCCGATGGCAAAAAGCGCCCGCTTTTCTCGGCCAGATACAGCAAAATCGCGCCCGACTCGCACAGCGCCAGCGGCTTTCCATCGGGTCCGGCCGGGTCTATGATGGCGGGAATCTTATTGTTCGGGTTGAGCGACAAAAAATGCGGCGACAGCACGCCGTCCCGGTCCAGCGTGACGCGGTGCGCCTCGTAGGGCAAGCCGGTCTCCTCCAGCATGATGGACACCTTGACGCCGTTGGGCGTGGCGAGCGAATAGAGCTGTATCCGGTCGGGATGGGCCGGCCGCCATTTTTCGGTGATATAAAAGTCCGGCAAGGTGTGCATACGATCTCCGCGTGGTGTGGGCGCGGCGTGCTTGACCGCCAGGCGATTGTCCCCCGGCCGCCGGCGGCGGTGAAGGGGCCGGCGGGTTGAAGTGCCTAAACTAATGGTGTGCAATGGATAGATTTCGATGCATGGAAGTGCTGGTCGCCGTGGTCGAAACCGGCAACTTCACCTTGGCCGGCAAGCGGCTGGGGGTCACGTCGGTGATGGTGGGCAAACAGATCCGCCAGCTGGAGGCGTTCCTGGGCTCGCGCCTGTTGAAACGCAACACCCGGCAGCAAAGCCTGACCGAGGCGGGCACCGTCTTCTATCGGCAAGCCAAGGCCATCCTGGAGCAGATGGCGCGGGCGCGGGAAGCGGTGCAAGAGATGGAAACGGCGCCGCGCGGAAAGCTGCGCGTGAGCGCGCCGGTGTCGATGGGCGGCTGCCTGATCGCGCCGCTGCTGGCAACTTATCTGCAACGCTTCCCCGAAGTGGAGCTCGCGCTGGTGCTAAGCAACGCCCGGGTCGACCTGATCGAAGATGGCTTCGACTTGGCGGTGCGCGTCGGCGCCCTGCCCGATTCCGGCCTGGTGGCGCGCCCGCTGCGGCCCTACCACAACCTGATCTGCGCCTCGCCCTCCTATCTGGCGCGCCACGGCACGCCACGCCGCTGGTCGGACCTGGACGATCATCGCTGCCTGGCGCACCAATCGTGGAACCTGACATGGTCGCTCGGCGACGGCACCGAATTGCGTTGGCCGGCGCGCCATGCTTTCTCGTCCAACGACGGCTACGCCCTGCGCGCGGCCGCCATCGGCGGCGCCGGCTTGATCTTGCAGCCCGAAGCCCTGCTGGGGGAAGCCATTTGCGATGGCCGTCTGATAGCGGTGCTGGACGACTTTCTGCCGCCGCCGCTACCGGTGCATCTGCTCTACCTGCACGATCCCCACCCGCGCCGCAAACTGGCCAGCCTGGTGGACTTTTTTGTGGAAACGCTGGGCAGGTGAGACGGCGGGCCGGGACCGCGCGTCGCCCGCGCCGTCAGAACTGCTCCCACTCGTCGGCGGCCGTGTTATTCGGCGGCGCGGCCAGGGCGACCTCGGTCCGCTTGGCGCGGGCCGGCGCGCCCGCCGCCGCCGGTTTGGCCGCTGCCGCCGGCCGGGCCACCGGCTTGGGCGCCGGCGCGCCCTTGCCCTCCTTGGGCAACTCGACCCCGATCGCCAGCGCCACCTTGCGCGCGTGCTCCTGCATGCCGGTAGAGGCGTGGGCCGCTTGCTCGACCAGGGTGGCGTTTTGCTGGGTCATCTGGTCCATCTGCACGATGGCTTGATTGATTTGCTCGATCCCGTCGCTTTGTTCTTCGCTGGCGGCCGTGATTTCGCTCATGATGTCGGCCACTTGTTTGACCGAGCCGACCACCAGCTCCATGGTTTGCCCGGCCTCGTCGACCAGCTTGCCGCCGGCCTCGACTTTTTCCACCGAATCGTCGATCAAGGCCTTGATTTCCTTGGCCGCGCCGGCGCTGCGCTGGGCCAGATTGCGCACCTCCGAGGCCACCACCGCGAAGCCCCGCCCTTGCTCGCCGGCCCGCGCCGCCTCGACGGCGGCGTTCAAGGCCAGGATATTGGTTTGAAAGGCGATGCCATCGATCACCCCGATGATATCGACGATTTTGCTGGAACTGGCCTTGATCGATCCCATCGTGTCGACCACCTGGCCGACCAGCCGGCCGCCTTGCTGGGCCACCGAGGAGGCCGACTGCACCAGCTGGTTGGCTTGACGCGCGTTGTCGGCGTTTTGTTTCACGGTCGAGGTCAATTGTTCCATGGTGCTGGCGGTTTGCTCCAGGCTGGACGCTTGCGATTCGGTGCGGCTCGACAGGCTGGCGTTGCCGGCCACCATATCCTGGGCCGCCAGATGAATGGCTTGAATCCCGCCCCGGGTTTGCGCCGCGATCGCTTGCATCGCCGCCATCTGCTGGCTCAGCAAGCCATGCGATTGGGCCAGCAGGGCGCCGTCGCGCCGCAGGCGGATGGCCAGGTAACTCAACATGCCCGCCTCCAGCACCACATAGGCGGCATGGATCAGCACGAGGGTCAGCGACGGTTTGGTGAAGCAGACCACGCCATATCCCGCCTCCTGCAAGAAATTGAAACTGAGATGATGCACCGCCACCACCAGCGCGGCGGTCAAGATCACGCGCCAATCCTGGTAGAACAATAAAAAGGCCAGCATCACGAACAAACCGAAATGCAGTTCGACCATGCCCCAGGCTTGATGAATATTGAGTGCGCAAAACACCATCAGCGCGGCGGCCACGCACAGGCGGGTGGCCAGCGCCTGCGGCGCCGTGAAGATGAGTACGCTGGGCAGGATCGCGGCCGGCAAGCCGACCAGAAACGCCACCAGGAAGGTGTCGTGCCAGGGGGCCAGCGCCAGGGAAAACAGGAACAAGCCCCACAAGAGCACCAGGAACACGGTGTGGATTTTCCTGAAATCGACCGTTTGCGTTGTCGCGTCTTGACTCATGGGGGCGCCGTCCTCGTCGTGGAATGAGCTGCGTTGACTCGTCCGTGCCCCGAGCGGCCGGACAAGATGCGTTTCAGATAGCACTTCCCGCGCTGGCGAAGTCCATGGAAAGTGTCGCACGTTCCCGCCCGTTTGCCTCGTTTCACGCGCGCGCTGTTGGTCGATCACAACACAGGCCGCGCCGGCGCCCGGCGCGGCCCTCACCTCATTCCTTGTTTCCCATGGAACGGGTCAGCTCGCCCACCTTGAGCGCGCTCATCAGGCCCAGCATGGTGCTGAAAGCGTTGCCTTCGCCGCCACCCAGTTGCACTTGCGGCACCAGCGGCACCTTGGCCGTCTCGAACGCTTCGGCCAGTCGCAACATCACGGTCTGGGTCAGTTGCTTGTCGGCGCCCTCGCCCTGCATGGCCTCGGACTTGGCGTGGATCGCCGCCGCCTCGGCCTCGCCCACCGAGCGGATCGCGGAAGCGCGGCCGGCGCCCTCCATCTCTTGCCGAAACTTATCGGCGTGGGCCAGCGCCTCGATTTCCTGGCGCCGCTTCTCGGCCGCCTTCACATTGGCCGAACCCTGGTTTTCCTTGATCGAAATATCGACCAGGGAGCCGGTCAATTCCTTCTGCTTGGCGGCGCGCTGCTCGGCCTCGTTCAACTCGCGCTCCTTGTCGGCCGCGATCTGTTTCTGGGCGAAGGTTTCCACTTGCTCGCGTGCGATCTGGCGGTCGCGCAACTGGCCCATGATGTTCTCGATCTTGGTGTCGCCCTGCTGCGGTTTCGGGGTGCCGATCAACACTTCCTGGAACTCCAGCGAATACGCCTGGAAACGCTGTTTCATGTCGCTCGAGGCGTTGCTCTGCAACTCGCTGCGCGATTGAATCAACTCGATGAAGGTATTGGTCTGCGAAACGTTTTTGAAGTAGGAGGACACCATCGGATCGAGGGTTTGCTCGACCAATTGCGCCACGTTGCCGAAGCGCTGCACCACCATCGGCGCCTTGCGGTAATCGATGTGCACCACCACCGACAAGGGCAATTGCGGCTCGAAGGCGTCCTTGGTGATGAGGGTGATCTCGCGCAGGTTCTTGTCGAAATTCGAGCCGCTCTCGCCCGACTTCCACATCAACACGAAGTTGGTGGTCGGCACCAGCTCGATCTTGCCGGCGTAGGTGTTGAACGCATATTTACCGGGCATCAGCGGGTCGCGCCAGACGCCGCGACAATTGCTCGCCACCAGCTCGCCATGGCTGTAATCGGTGCCCGACAAATCGTCGCCCTTGTGTCCCGTGTACGACACCACCACCCCCACATAACCAACCGGGATGATGGTTTTCTTGATGAATTCGACGGTGGCGAACAAGCGGTTGATGAAATACGTGCCTTCCACCAGCACCCGCTCTTGCCGCCCGCGCCGCCCGCCCACGGCCAGGAAGGCTTCCGGCTCTTGGAAGGAATTGTGGCTGTCGCCGACATCGGGCGCCAGCAACTCGTCCTTGAGCAAGCCGGGGCCGTCCTGCACCGTCACCACCACCAGCTGATCGGAATCATGCGCGCCGCTCACTTCCTTGATGACGACCGGTTTGAAGCCGGCCCGCTCGTCGAGCAAGCCGCGCATTTGCTGGTAATACGCTTTTTCCTGGGCGTCGAGCGACATCGAATACGTCGCCTCGCCGGTCATCACCACGAACAGCGCGGGGTTGATGATGTGTGTGCCTTCGCGCAGAATCATGCGCTGCGGCCCCTTCTGGCCGCCACCCAGCAGAAAGGCGCGCACGTCGCGGAAATCGGCCATGCCGGCGTTGCCGGCCAGGGTTTGGCCGGCCGGCAAATCGATGCCGTCGCGCGCGAAGACATAAGCGATGGTGCCCTGGGTTACCGAGACCATGGGATGGATATGGACCCGGAACTGGAATGGCGCGAAGAAGTGGAAACCGCCGCGCCGCAAGTCCGGTTGCAGGCCGGCCTCGCCTTGCAGCGCCAGCAAGCCGTTTTGCACCGAGCCGGACGAGCTCCATAATTTTTCAATGATGCCGATGCGGTCGTTGGGAATGTATTTGATGGCGCCCGATAACTTCAAGAGCAGCGCGCAAGCGGACAAGGCGATCAGAATGCCGACAACTACGGCCATTTCGCCGCTGAAGAACAGACTAGACATACAGGTCTTTCGTGGTGGGTAAGACTGGAATGGGGTGACGACATCGGGCCGCCTCGGCCGCGCGGGCGCAGCTAGCGGCCGGGCGGGCAGGCGTGGGGAGCGGGGACGCGCGCGCGGCGCGCTTGCGGTGCGGCGGCGTGCGCCGGCGTGGTGCGAAAATGGGCGTGGCGCGGAAGGTCCGGTTCAAGACCGGGGTGGCCGGCCCGAGTCGCCGAAGGCAAGTCGAACGATAACAAGTGGCGCGGCACAAAGGTCAACACAAGGTTCGACACGGTTTTTATTTTTGCTTTTTAAGGAATGCTTGTGAACCATTCTGGCACAATTTTCCCAAAGGTAAAGGTGAGAAAGTCCGTCTAGAGGACGCGCTCTAAACCGCCATCGGCGCGCAAGTCATCGCGCCGCGCCGGTGCGCCTCATTTGGCCAGACTCACCCTTTCCAACCTTTGCAGCGCGCTAAGCTGCAAGGTCGCGTCCTGCTGATCGCAGCGCGCGCGCAGCACCGCCAGTTCGAGCGCATCGCGCGGCGCGAAAGCGTCCGCCAGCACGAGCTTGTACCACGACGGGCTTTGCGTGGCCTCGTGCCGCGCCTGCATTTTGCGGTCGATTTCCATCGACAAATTGCTCAGGCATTCGTGCGGATCGAGCGCCAGGCCGAAATGGCGTTGCATCAAGAGGCGCAGCGCCGCCGTCGGCGTTTTAATCAATTTTCTGTCGGCGAGATACGAGCCGAGCACGAGCAAGGTGCCGATAATCACGACCGCCAGATTGAGCGCGCCGCCACCGCGCTCCCTTTCCACCTTATAACTGAAGCCCATGACGACCACGGCCAGCGTCAACCAGACGCGGATATAGGCGCTCAGCACGGAGCCCCAATGAATGCCATTGAGCTCGAAGGCGGCGCCGTCTTTCGCGCTATCGCAGTAATAACTTTTCATGGGAAACAGCGGCAGATACCAGAGATGCCCGAACACGGTTTTCACCGATACATTGCCGACGCGCCGTACCGACCCGTAGCTGCGTTTTCCCCAAATGAAAATCATGTGACCGCCCCGTTTTGTGGATTTGCCCGGCGCCGCCATGCGCCGGATCTTGTTCGGAGCGTATTGTGATGCAATTTCGATAATTAATCCAGTGGCGAGTGCTTAGGCGAGATGGACGTCCGCCATGCCCAGCATGATGGCGACCGTCACCAGCGCCGCCAGCGCGATGCCGACCCGGGTCCAGGCATCCACGCGGGCGACGGAACCGCCGTGCGCCAAGGCCACCAACCGAGCGCCCAGCACCAGATGCGTCAGCACCAGAAACACGCCCAGCGCGTAATGCGGCAGCAGCCGGATATTCCAGGCGTCGCGCAGCAGGCCGGTCGGCGCGCCGGTGGCGAAGTTCCAGTCGGTGGGGATGCGGGCGAAGCGGCGCGCGTAGAAAAATACCGAGTTCATATGCGCCAGGATGAAAAATATCAGGTAGGCGCCCAACACGCTCTGTAAGGTGGCGAAGAAATTGCTTGGCCGCCAGCTCAAGATACGCAAGAACTGCAAACCCGAGCCTAGCTGAAACAGAAACAGCAGCACGATCAGCGGCTCCACCGCGCCGCTGCGGTAACATGAGGATAGGCCAGCGCCGCGACACTGGGCGCGACACAGGCCTAGCGCGGGCAAGCATCGGAGACGCTCGAAGCGACGGGGATGGAATGGATGTGCATAGGGCATTTCAGTCAAGGGATGAATACGCGACCGCGAGGGACCGCGAGCCGGGCCGTCGGAGAACGCGCCGCAGCGCTTCCTCGAATGGCTGGAAAAGACAAGCCGTATTCTGCGAGCGGATGGCTCAGTCGAACAGGGCCATATGTGGTGCGCATCGGCCGCACGTTTCACGTCACGCCGGAGGGAAAAATAGGGACGCTGGCCGACCGTCCGGTGTATATCGCGGTCAGTTCGGGCGGCTACCGCAGCGGTCCGCGCGCGCGCCAGCCCGATTTTCTCGAGCCGTATCTGCGCGCGATCCTGGCCACGACAGGTTTGCGGAACTTGACTTTTTTCTCGCTTGAAGCCACCGCCGCCGGTCACGACACGCTCGACGCCGCCAACGCGGCGCTGAAGCGGGAGATCGACGCGCATTTCACTGTTTAGCGCCGCATCCAAGCCGGCCGCGAGACGCGCGGCGGCGCTGCGGCCCAACCGACCGGGTTAGCGGCCGGTGGCGGCCGGCGCCTTCGCTCACGCCGGCGCGGACCCGCTTCGAACAAGCGCGGCGCGCGCCGACGCGGAGCCGGCGATCGCGCGCGTCAAACAGGCGCGCCGAGCACGCCTTGCGCCAGCCAGGTTTGCAGCAATCCGGCCAAGGCCGGCGCGGCGTCGGCGCCGGCTTGTTCGCAGATGGCGGCGAAGGACACGCCGCGGCCGACGGCGCCCAGAGCGTCCGCTTCCAAGGCGTCGAGCGAGCGGAAGTGCGGCTGGCCGGCGGTGCGCCAGACCAGCCAGACGGCCGCGGTGTCGGCGGCGCCGCGCTCCGGCTCGGGCGGCGTGTGCTGCTGGCCCAGCGCCTGCCACATGGCGACGCTATTCCATTGCATCGGCAGCAGTTGCACGGAAGGGTGCAAACCGAACAGGGTGCCGGCCCAAGCGTCCGGCGCCAGCTCGCGCAGGTCGGCCGCGCCGATCGCGGCCGCGTCGACCGCGTCGAAGGCCAGACCCAGCGCCCACTCGAATCGGGCCAGCTCGGCGATGAACGGGTAGTCGGGCAACTCTTGCGCGGCGTGCTCGGGAAAACGGGCGCCGAACCAGCGCAAATTGCCCGATTGCGATGGATGGGCCTGCAAATAACTGGCGGCCAGCTCGGCGAACATGTCGTCGCCCAGATAGGACCAGGTTTTGTCGAACGATTCCGCCAGCGCCTCACGCAGACGGGCGCGGTAGGCGTTGTAATAGATGGCCAGGCGCCGCTCGGCCGGCAAGCCGAACTGTTGGCGCACGGCGCCGCCCAGGGCCGGGTCGACGCCGCCCTGGCCCAGAACGTAATCCTGAAAATCGCGCTGTAGCGCCAGCAGGGCGCTCATGCCGCGCGCGCCTGCTCGAACACGGCCCCGGCCAGCCGGCGCGCGCGACCGAGTTCGGCCGTCAACTCGGCCAGGGGCGGGATGTTGTCGTCGCGCTCGATCATGGTGGCGACCGGGCCGAAGCGGCGCAGCGCGTCGGCGTACAAATCCCACACGGGATCGGACACGGCCCGGTCGTGGGTGTCGATGATGCAGCCTTCCTGCACGCTGTGACCGGCCAGGTGGATTTGGCGCACGCGGCGTGCGGGCAGCGCGCGCAGGTAATCGGCCGGGTCGAAACCATGGTTGACGCTGCTGACATAGATGTTGTTGACGTCGAGCAGGATCAAGCTATCGGATTGCTCGGCCACGGCGGCCACGAAGTCCCATTCGCTCAGGGTGTCGGCGCTAAAGGACAGATAGCTCGACACGTTTTCCAGCAGGATGGGGCGCTCCAGATAATCTTGCACCTTGCGCACATTGCGCACCACGGTGGCGATGGCTTCTTCGGTATAGGGTAAAGGAAACAGGTCGTGCAGATGGCGGCCATGCACGCCGGTCCAGCACAGATGGTCCGACAACCACAGCGGTTGAACCCGGTCCATCAATTTTTTCAAGTCGCGCAGATAGGCGTCGGACGGGCCTTGCGGGGTGCCGATCGAGAGCGACACGCCATGCATCACCATCGGATAATCTTGCCGTATCCGGTCCAGCATGGCCAGCGGTTTACCGCCCGGTACCATATAGTTTTCGGACAGGATCTCGAACCAGTCCACGCCGCTCGCGGCGGGGCCGGCGGCCAGGATTTCGTTGTAGTGGCTGGGACGCAATCCCAAGCCAAAACCGGGATGGGCGGCCGACGCGGGTGGAGACGGCGGGATCGGAACAGTCGACATGATGGGCCAGACGGAAGGGAAACGGGACGGTAGCGGACAAAAAAATGGCGCCGGACTGGCCGGCGCCGAACCACCCGGATTATTTGTTCAAATCGGTGATTTTGCCTTTTTTGGCGAAGCATTCGCCGGCTTTCGATGCGACGAAACCGTGGCCTTTGCACGTGTTTTGGCCTTTGCATGCGTTCTCGGCGGTGGCGCAATCGCTGGTGCCTTTGCAGCTGTTGATGCCGGCGCAATGGACGGTGTCGTCGGCGCTCAAGCTGGTGGTCGGCGCGGCGTAGGCGAACGAGGACATGGCCATGGCGGCGACGGTGGCGGCGATCAGGGTACCGGATTTGATAGGGTTGTTCATGTTGAGCTCCAAGTAGGTTAAGTAAGTCATGGGTGGGTGACACGGGGTCCAAACCGGGCTGAAAGTTTCAACCCCATGCTTGGACTTGAAACTCAGTCGTTACCATATCCCAATTACTTACACGCTCGACGCAAAATAATTAAAAAGATTTTCCCCGCCGCTTTTTGGCGACAACTATCAAACCGCGACCCTCCGGCTCCAGGCGGGGAGCTCCGGGCGGACAGATCCAGGCCGGGCGCCCG
>JAYVUV010000326.1:0-35761 GCA_043787615.1 Janthinobacterium sp.
CCAGGTCGAAGCGGCGACGCAGGTCGCTGGCGCGGTCGACCGCCACTTGCTTGAACGAGGTGATCAAATCGGCCGCCCGGCCCAGCGAGCCGGCGATGATGGCGCAGGCCCGGCGCGTGTCGGCCAGATGGCTTTCCAGGGCCGAACGGCGCAGCGTGCCCTCGGCCAGCGTGCGCTCGAATTGCTGCACCATGTCGCTCAGCGCGGTGGCCGTGAGCAGGCTGTTGCCGATCGGCGTATTGAGTTCGTGCGCGATGCCGGCCACCAGGGAGCCGAGCGCCGCCATTTTTTCCGATGTGATGAGATTGGCCTGGGCCTGTTGCAGCGTGACCAGCGCGGTCGACAAGTCGCGATGGGCTAGTTCCACCTGCTCTTTTTGCCCGGCCAGCTCCGCCAGGCTGTGTTCCAGGCCGTACTTGGCGTCCACCAGCGCGGCCTCGGTGCGCTTGCGCTCGCCGATGTCGTGGATCACCCACACGCAACCCTTGCCGGCGTCTTCGGGGTCGAGCGCCTTGCCGTGGATCATGCACCAGAGCGGGCCGCCGTCGCGGCGCAGCAGCGGCAGCTCGACCGGCGCACGGCGGGTCGCGTCGTCGCAGCGGAAGGGGTCGGCGTTGAACAGGGCGTCGGTCGGCAGCAGCAGCACGCTGCGGCGCCCGGTCAAACCGCCGGCCGGGTAGCCCAGCATTTCTTCCAGGCCGCGGTTGCAGCGCAGGATCAAGCCGCGCGAGACCAGGCAAATGCCGACCACGGCGCTGTCCTGGAAGGCGCGCTGCTCGTCGAGCGTGACGCGCAGCGTCTCGGCCAGCAGGCGGCGCCGGCGCCAAGCCGTGAGCAGGGCCGCGATCAGGGCGCTGATGACGGTGCCGACCGCGCCGATGAAGGCGATCACCGGCTTGTTGCGCCCGTAACGCCCGCCCTGATAGCCGGAAAACAGCATGACCCAGCGCCGCTGGCCCACCATCAGCGTGGCTTGCGCGCGCAGGTCCGGCAGCGGGGTCTGGCCGGCCAGGGTACCGACGATGGCGTTGTCGAATAGTTCGCGCTCGGCCAGCGGCAGGGTGGACGGGCCGTCGCGCAGCAAGCCGTTGTCGTAGATTTGCACCGCCATGTGGGGCAGCATGGATGCGTCGATCACTTCGCGCATCAAGTCGTCGACCCGGAACACGATCGCCATCATGCCGACCAGCGCCGCGCGCCGCTGGCCCACGGTGCGCAAGGGCAGGTCGCGCCGGTAGACCGGGGTGCGCGCCACGAAGCCGGTCTGGCCGCCGTGGTCTTGCAGCAGGGCGACCGGGCCGGTGGCCACCGTCTCGCCACTGTCGGTGCTCATTTCGATGGCGCGCAAATGGAGCGGGACGGCCGCCAGGTCGAAACCGATCACGCTCTCGTTGCCGCGCACGGGATCGGAAAACTCGATCACGAAATGCTCGGGGCCGCGCACCGGGGGGTGCAGCACGAACGGCGCGGCGCCCGGCTCGGCGTCGGATTGCTCATGCATGCGGCCGGCATAGGCGGCCAGCTCGGCGGCCGGGACCCGGCGCACGAATTGGATCGCCTGAAAGCCCGGATAGCGCCGGGCCAGATCGAGTTCGTCGATATAACGCCGCAATTGCGCCGGCTCGATCCGGTCGCCGGCGCCGAGCATGCCTCTCATACTGAGCAAGGTGTCGAAATAGGCTTGCAGCCGGCTGCGGGTGTCGCGCACGACTTTTTCCGTATCGCGTTGAAAACTCTCGGCGATGTAGCGGTCTTGCGTTTCGATCACATAGAAACAGGTGGCGACAGTCATGCCCATCCCTACGATGAACGCCAGGTAACCAGATGTGCGCATGCTCGACCCCAGTTCAAAGCCGCCGTGACGGGACGTGCCGTTTGAGCCGACTATAGCACGGGCGGCGACGCGATAAAACCACAGTCGCTTGACGCGACCCGGCCAGATCGGCGCGGCGGCGAGCGAAATTGGTTGCAATCTAATAGCGCGCTATCTATACTGTACGGATGGACACCACCCCGCCCCCGCAACAGCGCGCTCCCCGTCTGGACGGGCAACTGTGCTTCGCCTTGTATTCGACCTCGCTGGCGATGAGCAAGCTGTATCGCAAACTACTGCGCAAGCTGGGCCTGACCTACTCGCAATATCTGGTGATGATGGTGCTGTGGGAACAGAACCAATTGACGGTGTCGGAGGTGGGCGAGCGCCTGTTTCTCGACTCGGCCACCTTGACCCCGCTACTCAAGCGCATGGAGCAAGCCGGCCTGATCACCCGGGTGCGGGCCGCCAGCGACGAGCGCCAGGTGATCATTTCACTGACCGAGCAAGGCGAGCGCATGCGCGAGGACGCGGCCCTGCTGCCCGAATCGGTGCTGCACGCCACCGATTGCAGCGTGGAACAGGTGGTCGGCATGCGCGACCAATTGGCGGCCCTGCGCGCCAACTTGATGAAAAACGCCTGAGCGGCCGGGCGCCACCCTCGCCGAACCCGGCCCGCCGCCCCCCATCGACCCGAACCGCCCCGAACCGACCCACCTCGCCCTCGACGCACGCATGAGCACTTCCGCCCCCCTGTTCACTTCCCTTGACCGCGTCGGCGCCGCCCTGCGCCACCACGGCTACGCCCTGCTATGCCCGGCCGACGTGTGCGCCCTGGCCGGGGTCGAGGCGGCCGAACTGGCCGCCCTCATCCCCAGCTGGGACGCCCTGGCGCCCGACCAATACATGAAGGACGGCGGGCGCTACCGGCGCCGGCGCCACGCCTGCTTCGTGCAGGACGAGGCCGGCCTGATCCAGACTCCGCACCGCCCCCATTGGCAGCCGCTGCAATACAACGCCTTGCATGGCGGCATGCACCGCTTGTTCGAACCGATCGAGGAAGCCGTGCTGGCCCGGCCGGCCTGGTCGCGCCTGGTGCTGGCCCTGGGGCGCCTGTGTTCGCAGGTCAAGCCGTCCGGCCCCTGGCATATCGAGGCGCACCAGTTCCGCATCGACACCACCGACGGCATCGGCCGCCCGACCCCGGAGGGCGCGCACCGCGACGGGGTCGATTTCGTGGCCGTGATCTTGATCGGGCGCCACCATATCAAGGGTGGCGAGACCCGCATCTTCGAGGCGGACGGCCCGAACGGCAAGCGGTTCACGCTGACCGAGCCCTGGTCGCTGTTGTTGCTCGACGACGCGGCCGTGATCCACGAATCGACCCCGATCCAGCCGGTCGAGCGCGACGGCCACCGCGACACGCTGGTGCTGACCTACCGCGCCGGCCGGTTTCAGGGCCAGCAATGAGGGCGGGCGCCGGCCCGGCGCGGCCGGTGGCGCGCTAGCGCGCCTTGAAATATTCGTATTCCCCTGGCAAATCCGATATAGTCACAGGACAGCAACGCCGACGCCGGCGCAGCGCGCCGCACCGCACCACTTGTTCGCTCAAGGAGAGGGTCTGTGGAGTCCAGCTACGAAATTCAAGCCGAAGATATCGAAATCCTCATCGTCGAGGATAGCCCGACCCAGGCCGAGCGGCTGCGGCGCCTGATCCAGTCGATGCGCTACCAGGCCAGGGTGGCGGCCAACGGCAATCTGGCGCTGGCCGCGATCCGCGAACGCAAGCCCAACCTGGTGCTGTCCGATATTGTCATGCCGGAAATGAACGGCTACGACCTGTGCCGCGCCATCAAGAGCGACCCCACGCTGCGCGACATTCCGGTGATCCTGGTCACCTCGCTCAACGACCCCAAGGACATCATCCGCGGCATCGAGTGCGGCGCCGACAATTTCATCCGCAAGCCCTACGCGGAGGATTATCTGCTCAACCGCATCGGCCATATGCTGATGAACCAAAAGCTGCGCAAGAACCAGAACATGGAGATCGGCATCGCCCTCTACCTGGGCGACCAAAAGCACTTCATCAACGCCGAACGCCAGCAAATCCTCGATCTGCTGATCTCGACCTATGAGCAGGCGGTGCAGGTGAACGGCGAATTGCAGGCGCGCGAGAGGCAAGTGATCGAATTGAACATGCGCCTGGCGCACCACGCGGGCGAGCTGGAAACCATCAACCGCGAGATGGCCCTCAAGAACCTGGAACTGGCCGAGGCCAGCCGCATGAAATCGGCCTTCATCGCCAACATGTCGCACGAGTTGCGCACCCCGCTCAACGCCATCATCGGCTTCACCGGGGCGCTGCTGATGAAGCTGCCCGGGCCGCTCACCGCGGAACAGGACAAGCAACTCAACACTATCCGCGCCAGCGCGCGCCACCTGCTCTCGCTGATCAACGACATCCTGGACGTGGCGCGCATCGAGGCCGGCAAGGTGACCCTGTCGGTGGAGCCGATCCAGTGCCAGGCCCTGGTGCAGGAAGTAGCCGAGACGCTGCGCCCGCTGGCCCAGAACAAGGGCCTGGAATTGAGCGTGGACCTGGGCCAGGCCGGCGTCAC
Organism: Janthinobacterium sp.; assembly: GCA_043787615.1. GTDB lineage: Bacteria > Pseudomonadota > Gammaproteobacteria > Burkholderiales > Burkholderiaceae_D > Janthinobacterium. Next base: position 4,432 of record JAYVUV010000326.1, read on the forward strand.
CATCGACACCGACCGGCGCGCCCTGACCCAGATCTTGATCAACCTGATCAACAACGCCATCAAATTCACCGAGCAAGGCACGGTGCGCGTGACGCTCAGCCAGCGCCCGCTGTCCGGCCAGCTGCTCACCGAATTCGCCATCGCCGACAGCGGCGCCGGGATCCGCCCGGAAGACCAGTCGAAACTATTCCAGGCTTTTTCGCAGCTGGACTCGACCTCGACCCGCCACGCCGAGGGCGCCGGGCTGGGCCTGTACCTGTGCCAGAACTTGGCCAACGTGATCGGCGGCGCGCTGTTTTTCAAGAGCGATTACGGCAGCGGCAGCACCTTCACCCTTGCCCTCAAGACCAAAAACTGAGCCGGCGCAAACGGCATGGAGGGCGCCATGGGCGCACGGATATTGATCATCGAAGACCATCCGGCCAATATGGAACTGATGGTCTACCTGCTGGAGACGTTCGGGCACCAGGCGCTGCAAGCCTTGGACGGCGAAACCGGGGTCGCGCTGGCGCGCGGCGAGCGGCCCGACTTGATCGTGTGCGACATCCAGCTACCCAAGCTGGACGGCTACGGGGTGGTGGCCCAGCTCAAGGCCGATCCGGCCACGCGCGCCATCCCGGTGCTGGCGGCCAGCGCCATCAGGACCGACGACGACGGCGCGGCCATGCGCGCGGCCGGTTTCGACGGCTGCCTGATCAAGTCGGCCGAGCCGGAACAATTCATCCCCGACATCGAGAAATTCCTGCCGCCGGCCCTGCGCTCGAGCGCCCCGCCCACCCCCCATCCCGAGCACGAGCCGGCGCCCGCCGGGGCCAAGGCCGGGGCGCGCGTGCTGCTGCTCGATGGCGCGCCCGGCAACGCCGGCCTGGCGGCCAGCATCTTGCAAGCGTGCGGCTACGCGCTCACCGTGATCGACGATCCGCTGCGCTTTCGGAACTTGGCGGCCGGCTGCGACCTGGCGCTGTGCGACTTCGAGCAGATCGACGGCGCGTGGACCGCCCGCTGCGCCCGAGCCATGGCCGACGCCGCCCGGGCGGGGGTGCCGCTGCTGGTGCTGCACGCCCTCGACGCGCCGCTACCGGCACCGATAACGGAAACTGACGGGCCGCGTGCGCGTTTCCTGTGCCACCCTATCGAGGCCGGCGAATTGATCGCGGCGGTCGACGCCGCGCTGGCCGAAGCGCGCCGCTACGCCGGGCCGGCCGGCATGTGACGCAATGCACAATATTTCGGCTCGCCGGTCGGTGGGAGCGGTCCGTGTCTCCGGGTGGCATCCCGGCCGCACATCGGCCAAATAAGTATTTCTACGGTATTGCGTCGCACCATTTTTGCGTATATAGTGGATTTGTCTCCTCCAAACCGTTCTCCGAACATTTGGAATTCGCCCGCGCCGCAAGGTTCGCGGGCATTTTTTTTGCGCGCCGGTTTTTCGCGCGGGCCGGGCCGCGTCAGGCGCGCAGCAGCTGAAACCCCAAGCCGTCGCGCGGCAGCTCCGGAAACACCCGCGCCAGCTGCTGGCCGCTCAATCCCAGATGGCGCTCGCCGATGTGGGCCAGCACCGAGCGGAAATCGGTGCTCACCGGCAGATCGCGCCCTTCGTGCAACTGGTCGTCGGCCAGCCCTTGCCACCGCCCGTACACCTTGCCCCCCGCCACCCCGCCACCCAGCACCCACATCACATTGCCGTGACCATGGTCGGTGCCGCGGTTGCCGTTCTCGCGCGCGGTGCGGCCGAATTCGGACATGACCACGATGGTGGTGTCCTCGAACACGGGTCCCAGGCGCTGCGCCAGCGTCGCCAGCCCCAGGCCCAGCGGCGCCAGGCGCCCGGCCAGCGCGCCGGTGGCGCCACCCTGATTGATATGCGTATCCCAACCGCCCAAGCCGATGAAAGCGAGCTGGATGCCGGGATCGTTGCGCATCATGGTGCCCAGGCGCGCGGCGTCGTCGGGAAAGCCGTTCGGCAGCGGCGCGCCGCCATCGGCCATTTGCATTTCCATATTCATCGAGGCGCTCATCACCGACTTGTGCGCGGCGCGCCCCTCTTGATACACGCGGCCGAAGCGCGCGTTACCCGCATACAGCTGATCGAAGGCGTCGCCCAGCGCCGGGCGGTCGAGCGCGTTGGCGCGCGTGACGGCCTTGCCGTTGCCCAGATTGACGGCCGCCGCCGCGCCCGACAGAATGCGCGGCATCTCCTGCCCCATGCTCACGGCGCGGGTCGGCGAGCCGGCCCCGGGCAGCGCCGCCAGCAGCCGGTTGAGCCAACCGTCCGGCGTGTTCTTGCGCCCCGGCGTGGCCGACTCCATGTAATCCTGGGCGTCGAAATGCGAACGGCTCGGGTCGGGCGAGCCGCTGGCGTGGATGAAGGCCAGCTTGTTTTGCTGCCACAGCGGCAGCAGCGGCGCGAGCGCGGGATGCAGCGCGAAACGTTCATCCAGATCGAGTCCGCCGCCTTCCTGGCCGCTCGGCGCCAGGCCGATGGTGGGGCGCAGCCGGGCGTAATTGGGGTCGCGCACGGGCGCCACCACGCTCAAGCCGTCCAGCGCGCCGCGCAACATCACCACGATCAATTTGTGCCCGGTGGGGGCGGCCGGATTGGTGGCGGCCCAGGCATGGCGCCCGATCGGCAGCAGCAGACCGGCGCCGGCGCCGGCGGCCAGCATGTGTAAGACATCTCTGCGTTGCATGGTGTTCTCCCGGGCGGACGACGCCGCCGCTATCTGGTGTGGTGTGGGCCGGGCGGCCGGTTAACGCTGCATGAAGTCCGGACTGCCCAATAGCATCGCGGCGCGCAAATTGGCCGGGCCGGCGCGCACGATGGCGCGCGTCTTGGCCGAGACCAGCGGACCGAGCGTGTCTTCCAGCCGGGCCGCGTCCGGCGCCGGCGTCAGCGCGGTGGCGAAGGCGATGCGGCGGCCCAAGCCGTCCGGATTGAGCCAGGCCGCCTCGGTGTTTTTATAGCCGTCCGGCGTCTGGCAGCCGAACAAAGGCATGCCCAGGTTGCCCAGGCCGGCGTTGAGCTGCGCGATGGGCGGCGCCGGCGTCTCGCTCGCGCGCAACACCGAAATCACATACTGATACGGCGTCTTGAACTTGACGCCGGCATAGTCCGGCCCGAGGAATTCGGGGCTGCCCAGCAACGTGCGCAGCACAACCCTGATCTCGCCCTGGCTATCGAGGTAGTTGCGCGCGAGCCGCTCGACCAAGGCCGGCGGCGGTTGGTCGCTGACGAAATACTGGGCCAGCTTGTATGCGATATGGTGGGCGGTGGCCGGGTGCAGCGCCAGCACGTCGAGCGCGTATTCGCCCTCGGCCTGGCCCTGGTCCTTGACGGCGTGACCCAGCCAGAGCTTGTCGCCATGGTCGTGACGCGCCGGGTCGAAGCTGAAGTTGACGTTTTTCTCGATCATCTCGCGCTGCACATAGGTCCAGCCGGTCAGCATGCGCGCCAGCGCCGTCACGTCCTGCTGGGTGTAGCCGCCGTCGACGCCCAGCGTGTGCAGCTCCATCAACTCGCGCGCGTAATTTTCGTTCAAGCCGGCCGGCTTGCCCTTACCCTTGCCGGGCGCGCCGTCGTCGCCGGTCGAGAGCCAGTTATCGAGATAAAACAGCATGGCCGGGTGTTTGGCGGTGGCCCCCAGCAGCGCGCGGAAGGAGCCGAACACGTACGGCCGGATCGCGTCGCGCTCGTAGGAGGCGATCAGCGCGCGGTCGACGCCCTTGCCGGAAAAGACATTGAAATGGTTGTACCAAAAATCGACCATCACCTCTTCCAGCTGGCGCGGGCTGTCGATGGCGCGCATCAGCCGCGCCTCGGCGGCCTGGTTGTTGATGGAGGCGACCATCTCGCGCCGCCGCGCCATGTCTTGCGCGTCGCTTTCCATGCCGCCCTTGCGGCCCTCGACGAATTTGGCCAGCATGGTGCCGGCCGTCGCCTGCACCGTATCGAGTCCGTTCAAGCGCTCGCTCAACGCGGGCGGCAGCGCGATCGACTCGGGCGCCAGCTGGGCCGCGATATAGGCTTTCACGCCGCCCTGCGCCACCTGCGCGATCTGGCCCGGGCGCGGCCCGAACGCGATCCGGTTCAGCACATGGGCGGCCTGCTGCTCGGGTGTGAGCGGCGCGGCCCGGGCCGCCACCAAATGTAGCGACAAAACGGCATAGACGCCCAGGCGCCAGCATTGCTGTGTCATGTCCCACCCTCTTGCAATATGTAAACCGCACTGTAACGCGCTTTGGCACCCCGCACGCGCGCCGCCGGCCGCCAATTTGTAAGGAGATGTGACGGTTTTGCCATCCTTTACACAAGTAAAACAAGCGATTTAAGTATATCAATCGTTTTAGTTATGTGTTGTAATGCCGAAATGAATCGACCCCCCGCCACCAAAATGGAACGCGACAAGCCCTCCGACGACGGCCGCAAGCCGCGCGTGGATGGCGAGCAATCGCGCGAACGCCTGCTGCTGGCGGCCATGCGTCTGTTCGGCGAGCAGGGTTACGCCAAGACCTCGATCCGCGAGATCGCCCAGGCGGCCGGCGCCAACGTGGCCGCCATCAGCTACTATTTCGGCGACAAGGCCAGTCTGTACCGCGCCGCCTTCACCTGCCACGGCCACGACGAACGCAGCGAGTCGGCCGTGTTCGACCAGCCCCACTTCACCTTGCGCCAGGCGCTGACCGGCTTTTACGGACAGATGCTGGCGCCCATGAAGGAAGGCTATTTGGCCAAGCTGTTCCTGCGCCTGTGGTTCCGCGAAATGGTGGAGCCCACCGGCCTGTGGGAGCAGCGCATCAACCAGGGCATCCGGCCCATGCACATGGCCCTGGTCGGCGTGCTCGGACGCCACCTGGGCGTGCGCGAACCGGAAGACCGGCTGCACCGCCTGGCCTACGCGATCGCCGCCCTGAGCGTGCAATTGATGATCTCGCGCGAGCTGATCGAGTCGATCACGCCGCAGCTGCTCGACAGCCCGCAAGCGGTCGAACAATGGATCGCCCAGCTGGTGGGCTACGCCGAAGCCATGGTGCGCTCCGAGGAAGGCCTTGCCCCCACTTCTCTCCCCCTCTCTCATCTACAAGGAAACGCATGACCGTCCTCCACCGCGCGCGCCCAGGCTTGCTGGCCGCCGCCACCGCGCTGGCGTTGTCCGCCTGCGCCATCGGCGCGCCCGCGCCGCAAGCGGCGCCGCCGACGCCGTCCGCTTGGCAAACGCCGCTGCCGCACAACGGCAGCTTGACCGATCTGGCCGGCTGGTGGCGCAATCAGGGCGACCCGCTGCTGGTCCACTTGATCGAGTCGGCCCAGGCGGTCAGCCCGAGCGTGGCGGCGGCGGCCAGCCGCATCGCCCAGTCGCGCGCCGAGCGCGTGGCCGGCGGCGCGGCCCTGCTGCCGACCCTGGACGCGGCGGCCAGCGCGGTGCGCAGCAACGGGCAGGCGCCGCTGCCGGCGGCCACCACCTCCCAGGCCGGCTTGCAAACGGCGTGGGAGATCGACCTGTTCGGCGCCAACCGCGCCACCCGCGACGCGGCCCAGGCCCGGCTCGAGAGCGCCCACGCCGGCTGGCACGACGCCCGGGTGGCGGTCGCCGCCGAGGTGGCGAACCAGTATTACACGCTGCGTGCCTGCCAGCAGCTGCTCGACGTGGCCCGCCAGGACGCGGCCTCGCGCGGCGACAGCGCGCGCCTGACCGACTTGAGCGCGCAGGCCGGCTTTCAGTCGCCGGCCAACGCGGCCTTGGCGCGCGCCAGCGCGGCCGACGGCAGCAACCGCGCCATCGAGCAGCGCGCCGCCTGCGACCGCGATATCAAGGCCCTGGTCGCGCTGAGCGCCATCGAGGAAGCCGACTTGCGCGCCAGCTTGGCCGGCGCCGCCCTGGTGGCGCCGGCGCCGATCGCCATCGCGGCCCTGCCGGCGGCCACCCTGGGCCAGCGGCCCGACGTGTACAGCGCCGAACGCGAAGTGAGCGCCGCCAGTTTCGAGGTGGCCGGCGCCAACGCGCAGCGCTATCCGCGCCTGTCGCTGTCCGGCGCCGTGGGCCGCGCCAACCTGCGCAGCGGCGGTGTCGATACCCGCTTCGATACCTGGAGCATCGGGCCGCTCGCGCTGACCCTGCCCCTGTTCGACGGCGGCCGGCGGCGCGCCGACATCGTGGCCGCCCGCGCGCGCTACGACGAGGCGGTGGTGAAGTACCGCGCCAGCGTGCGCCAGGCCGTGAGCGAAGTGGAACAAGCGCTGGTCGATCTCGATAGCAGCGGCGAACGGGCCGGCTTCGCCCAGACCGCGCTGGATGGTTACCGCAACGCGTTCACGGCCACCGAGGAGCGCTATAAGAACGGCCTGGCCAGCCTGCTGGAGCTGGAAGAGACGCGCCGCACCCGCCTGGCGGCCGAAAACACGGTCGTCAATCTGCAACGCGAACGCAGCGCGGCCTGGGTCGCGCTGTACCGCGCGGCCGGCGGCGGCTGGCGCGCCGACGCCGCCCCCCAATGACACGCACCACGCATCTGAACCCCACGCCGGATAGACCATGAAAACACTGAATATCGCACCGTTGCCCCTGACCCTGACCGCTGCCTTCGCCGTGGCCGGCATCGGCCTCGCCCTCGCCCTGCCGGCCGCGCCATCGCGCGCCGCCGACGACAAGAAGACCGAGGCGCCCAAGGCCGCCCTGACCGTCACCACCGCGCGCGCTCAGCCGGCGCGCCTGCCGATCAAGCTGGCCGCCAACGGCAACGTGAGCGCCTGGCAAGAGGCCATCATCGGCAGCGAATCGAACGGTTTGCGCCTGACCGAGGTGCGCGTCAACGTGGGCGACGCCGTGCGCGCCGGCCAGGTGCTGGCGGTGTTCTCGGCCGACAGCGTCAACGCCGACCTGGCCCAGAGCCGCGCCGCGCTGCTGGAAGCGCAAGCCAACGCCGCCGAGGCGGCCGCCAACGCGGCGCGCGCGCGCACCCTGCAAACCAGCGGCGCCCTGAGCGCGCAGCAAATCAGCCAATACATGACGGCCGAGCAAACCGCCAACGCCCGCATCGCCTCGGCCAAGGCGGCCCTGGCCAGCCAGCAGCTGCGCCTAAAATACACCCAGGTGGTGGCGCCCGACGCCGGCGTGATCTCGGCCCGCAACGCCACCGTCGGCTCGGTGGTGGCCACCGGCACCGAGTTGTTCCGCATGATCCGTCAGGGCCGCCTTGAGTGGCGCGCCGAGGTCACGGCGGCCGAGCTGACGCGCGTCAAACCCGGCACCACGGCCCTGGTCAAGGCCGCCAACGGCAGCGAATTGACCGGCAAGGTGCGCATGGTCGCGCCCACCGTCGATCCGCAAACCCGCTCGGCCCTGGTGTATGTCGATCTGCCGGCCACGGTCGGCCCCGACGCGCCGTTCAAGGCCGGCATGTTCGCCAGCGGCCAGTTCGAGCTGGGCACCTCGGAGGCGATCACCCTGCCGCAGCAGGCGATCGCGGTGCGCGACGGCTTCAGTTATGTGTTCCGGCTCAACGCCGACCAGCGCGTGAGCCAGCTCAAGGTCAAGACCGGGCGCCGCCTGACCGACCGCATCGAGGTGCTCGAGGGCCTCAAGCCCGACAGCGTGATCGTGGTGTCCGGCGCCGGCTTCCTCAACGACGGCGACTTGGTGCACAGCGTGGCGGCCACGCCGGCGACCGGCGCGGCATCGGCCGCCGCGGCATCGGCCGCCGCACGCTAAGGGGTCCGCCATGAATTTCTCTTCCCTATCGATCAAGAACCCGATCCCGGCCATCATGCTGTTCATCCTGCTCACCTTGGCGGGGCTGCTGGCCTACCGCGCCAATCCGGTGCAGGATTTCCCGGACATCGAACTGCCCATCGTCACCGTCAGCGCGGTGCTCGAAGGCTCGGCCCCGGCCCAGCTGGAAACCGAAGTGGCGCGCAAGATCGAAGACTCGGTCGCCACCCTGCAAGGCATCAAGAATATTTACACCAAGGTGCTCGACGGCACCGTCACCGTCACGGTCGAATTCGTGCTCGAAAAGCCGCTCTCGGAAGCGGTCAACGACGTGCGCGACGCGGTGGCGCGGGTGCGCGCCGACCTGCCGGGCGAACTGCGCGAGCCGAGCGTGACCAAGGCCTCGACCGCCGGCCGCGTGATCCTCACCTTCACGGCCGCCGCCAAGCCCGGCCTGGACAATCCGCTCGACGCCCAGGAATTGAGCTGGTTCGTCGACAACGCGGTGTCGAAACGGATCCTGGCGGTGCCCGGCGTGGGCGCGATCAAGCGGGTCGGCGGCGTGTCGCGCGAGATCCGGGTCGAACTGGACGACGCGCGCATGGCGGCGCTGAAGGTGTCGGCGCTGGACGTGTCGCGCCAGCTGCGCCTGGTGCAGCGCGAGGCGCCGGGCGGACGCGGCGACGTCAGCGGCGCCGAGCAATCGGTGCGCACCATCGCCACCGTCAAGACGGCGGCCGAATTGTCGCGCATCGAGATTCCGCTGCCGGACGGGCGCCATATCCGGCTCGACCAAGTGGCCAGCGTGACCGACACCGTGGCCGAGCCGCGCGCGGTGGCCGAGCGGGATGGCGTGAACGCGATCGGCTTCGACGTGTTCCGCACCAAGGGCGCGAGCGAAACGGCGGTCGCCAAGGGCGTGCGCGAAGCCGTCGCCGAGCTGCAAAAAGCCAATCCCAATATCGTGCTCAAGCAAGCCATCGACAATGCCTTCCCGATCGAGGAAAACTTCACCGGCTCGATGGAGCTGCTGTACGAAGGCGCGCTGCTGGCGGTGCTGGTGGTGTGGTGGTTCTTGCGCGACTGGCGCGCCACCCTGGTGGCGGCGGCCGCGCTGCCGCTGTCGGTGATGCCGGCCTTCCTGGGCATCTACCTGTTCGGCTACACCCTCAACACCGTGACGCTGCTGTCGCTGGCGCTGGTGGTCGGGGTGCTGGTGGACGACGCCATCGTCGAGATCGAGAATATCTCGCGCCATCTGCAAATGGGTAAAACCCCGATGCAGGCGGCCATGGAGGCGGCCGACGAAATCGGCATGGCGGTGATCGCCACCACCTTCGCCCTGGTGGCGGTGTTCCTGCCGACCGCCTTCATGGGCGGCGTGCCGGGCCTGTTCTTCAAGCAGTTCGGCTGGACCGCCGTGCTGGCGGTGCTGGCCTCGCTGGTGGTGGCGCGCCTGCTCACCCCGATGATGGCCGCCTACATCTTAAAACCGGCCGTCCACGCCGAGCAAAAGGACGGCTGGCTGATGCGTCGCTACCTGGGCGCGATGCGCTGGTGCCTGACGCACCGGCTGATCACCGGCATCGCCTCCGGCCTGTTCTTCGTCGGCTCGATCATGCTGGTGCCGCTGCTGCCGACCGGCTTCGTGCCGCCGGCCGACCGCGCCCAGACCCAGATCAACCTGGAACTGCCGCCCGGCTCGACCCTGGCCGAGACGCGCGTGGTGGCCGAGCGGGCGCGCGTGGCGGCCATGAAGGTGAGCGGCATCACCGGCGTGTTCAGCTCCATCGGCGGCGGCTCCAGCGGCGACGCGTTCGCGCCCGGCGCGGCGGCCGAGGCGCGCCGCGCGGTGCTCACCCTGACCACCGTGCACCGCACCAAACGCCACGAGTCGATGGCCGAACTGGAAAGCGCGATCCGCAAGCAGCTCGACGGCATCCCCGGCGCCCGCTTCACGGTCGGCCCGGCCGATTCCGGGGTCAAGATGCAACTGGTGCTGCGCAGCGAAGACCCGATCGCCCTGACCGAGGCGGCGCAAAAGGTGGAGCGCGAACTGCGCACCCTGCGCGGCATCGGCAACGTGACCTCCAGCGCCTCGCTGGTGCGGCCCGAAATCATCGTGCGGCCCGACTTCGCGCGCGCCGCCGATCTGGGCGTGACCGCCAGCGCCATCGGCGAAACGGTGCGGGTGGCCACCGCCGGCGACTACGACACCGACTTGACCAAGATGAACCTGCCCGAGCGCCAGGTGCCGATCCGGGTCAAGCTGCCGGACGCGGTGCGGGCCGACCTGGCCGCCATCGAGCGCCTGACGGTGCCGGGCAAGAACGGCCCGGTCCTGCTGGCCAACGTGGCCAGCGTGACCATGGAAAGCGGCCCGGCCCAGATCGACCGTTTGAACCGCAGCCGCAATGTCACGCTCGACGTGGAACTCGGTTCGCGCAGCCTGGGTGAATTGAACCAAGAAGCGCGCGCGCTGCCATCGATGAAAAACCTGCCGCCGGCGGTGAAGATCGCCGAACTGGGCGACGCGCAAGAGATGGCGGCGTTGTTCGCCAGCTTTGGCTTGGCCATGCTGATCGGGGTGCTGTGCATTTATGGCGTGCTGGTGCTGCTGTTCAAAGACTTCATGCAGCCGATGACGATTCTGGCGGCGCTGCCGCTGTCGATCGGCGGCGCTTTCGTGGCGCTGCTGATCACGGGACGGGCGCTGTCGATGCCGTCCATGATCGGCTTGATCATGTTGATGGGGATCGTGACCAAGAACTCGATCCTGCTGGTCGATTATGCGATCCTGGCGCGCCAGGAAGGCATGAACCGTTTCGACGCGCTGGTCGACGCCTGCCACAAACGCAGCCGGCCGATTTTGATGACCACCATCGCCATGGGCGCCGGCATGATGCCGCTGGCGCTGGGTTGGGGCGCCGATCCCAGCTTCCGTTCGCCGATGGCGATCACGGTGATCGGCGGCTTGATCACCTCCACTTTGCTCAGCTTGTTGGTGGTGCCGGCCGTGTTCACCTACATCGACGACCTGGAACATCTGATGAAGCGGTTGATGGCCAAGCTGCGGCGCCACCCGGCGCCGCAGCCGATCGCGGCCCGCGCCCCGTCGACCACGCCGGCGGTGGCGCTCGACAAGCACTGAGCGGGCATGCGCGCGCCGGCCACCCGGCCGCCATGCTGATCACACGCGGCGCCCATCGCCGGCTCCGCGTCGCGCTGGCGCGGCTTTCGCCGCCGCCGGTTTGCACGCCCCATCGCTGGCGGCCGTATTCGGCTCGGCCTACCGCGAGGCCGGGCGCAATGTGGCGCACGCGATCGTAAAAACACGCTGCCCGGAATCTAACGGCAAGACGGCCGCCGCCCCACGCGGCGGAGCGTGGTGAAATTGCATAAAAGAATCTTTTATTGTGATTTTGATGGCATTCACGGCTGGCTGTGGCATACTGCTTCGAACCACTTTGGAGCGCCTCGACCGATATGAAAAAGCTGTCCGCCCCCGCCGCCGTGCTGCTCCTGTGCGCCTGTTTGAGCGCGTGTTCGAATACCGACACGGCCGATCCGGCGGCGCCCAAACAGGCCGCGGCAGCCGGCGGCGCGGCGGGGGCGGCGACGCCGGACCGCCAGTTAATCCAGCAAATGATGGCGGCCGTGTTCGAAGCCGCTTACCGCCCGGCCAGCGGCGACGCACTGGTCAACCAGGCGGCCCCCGGCCAGTCCAAGCGCATGGCGGACTATGTGGTGACGGCGCTCGATCAGCACCTTCTGGCCGATGGCAGCACGGCGCTGGTGACCAACGCGGCGGAACTGGACGCCGGCGGCAAGGCGAGCACGAATCAGCAATCGCGCGGCCTGCTCAGCGTCTTCATCTTGAAGCAGGAAGACAATCAATGGAGCGTCGTCACGCGCCACGAAAACGTGGCCGCGCTGGGCGGCGCCGGGCGCGTGGGCGACGTGAGTTGGCCCGAAGTGGCGCGCGACAAACCGGGACTGGCCATCGTCAGCAGCACCACCGTGCAAGGCAATATCGTCAACCGGCTGTCCCTGTTCGACCCGGCGGCGGCCAACTTCCACGATATGACCGATCAGCTGCCTATCCACGCCGATAACAAAAACGTGTGCGACCCGCGCACCGGCGACTGCTGGAACCTGAGCGCCGATTGGCAGCTGATTCCGGCGCAGCACGCTTCGCAGTACGCCGAAATACAGCTCAATCTGAGCGGCACCCTCACGCGCGCGGCCGCCAGCGCCGGCACCGGCCCGCGCGTGGAAAAGCCGCTGGAGGGTTCGGCGCGCTACGTCTACGATGGCGAAAAATACAAGCTGGCCGACGGCCAAAACCTGGTGCAAGATATTTTATAGGCGGCCGTCGCGGCCTGCCCGCCGACGCTTCCCCTCACCACCGCGCCCCCCGGCCACCACGCGCCGGGCCGGCTTGCGCCCGGCATGATCGACGTCGGCCGGCCGCACGCGCATCGCGCGGGAACAAAATCGCCCGCCGCCCCACTCATCGATATCACCAGGCATCGCCCGCCCTTCCAGGCCGGCCGATGCCGTGATATCCGTGTCCCGAACCAAGCCAAGGAGTCTTTATGCTGTCGGCAGGCCAACCCCCAGTCAGGGCGCGATCCGCGCTCGCATCATCCTACCTGTTTTCGTTGTCCGACCTGGACGATTCCTATCCGGGGCCGCTGGAGCGGCTGACCGACGAGACGCTGGAGGCGGCGCAAAACCGGCGCGACTGCGACTACCTGATCGACAAATGCTATCCGGGCCGGCCGCTGATCATCAGCTTCAATTACTTCACCCAGCACGAATACGACTTTTTCGGCCGGGTGCGCAAGCTGGAGGGACGGGTGGGTGCGCCCTTCAACCGCATCATGCTGCGCGATCCGCAGCACGCCTGGTATCAACGCGGCGTGGCCGGGCTGGGCGATTCGGTCGACGAGGTGGCGGCGCAGCTGGCCCATTTCATCAAGGCGATCCGGCCCTCCGAGGTGATCACGGTCGGCCAATCGATGGGCGCCTACGCCGCCGTGTTGTTCGGCATGCTGCTGCAGGCGGACCGGGTGCTCTCTTTCGGCTCGCTGCCCCATTTGCATAGTGAGCAGCTGGAAAGCATCGGCGACGTGCGCTGGCTGCCCGTGTTCAAACTGCTGGAAGAGACTCCGCCCAAGGGCTGCTACGATGACTTGATCGCCCTGGCCCGGAGCCGCGAACGCCTGCCCGAGCTGCACATGGTGGCCGGCACCAATCCGGACGGCAGCGGCGGCCTGCCCAATCTGGACGCCCTGCACACCGAACAATTCGCCGCCCTGCCCAACGTGCGCACCTATATCTATCCGGAGGCGCGCCACGAAGTCAGTCTCTGGCTGGTCGAACAAGGCTTGATGGACGGCTTGGTGGGCGAGATCCTGGCCCCCGTTGGCCCCCACGCGCCGATCTGACCCATCCTCAAGCTCTCAGGAGAAATTCGTGTTCCACAATCCGTCCTCGTTCGCAGTCGTCAGCAGCTTTCAAGACCAATGGCAGAAGATCCGCGAAGAATACCGTGGCCTGAACCCGGCCATCGTCGACATCCATCGCAACGGCTCGCATGAAGAGTATTTCGCCCAGGTAATCGCCAACAACGGCTGGGTGCCGTCGTGGCAGGTCGGCTCGACCGACAAAAATTACGGCTGGCTGACTTACGCGCTCGGCTACGAAGGCCACTTCCCGAACGAAGCCGAGGCCAAGTTCCCGACCATCATGGCGCTGCTGAAAAAGTACCCGCAAGTGAAAGCCTGCGCGTTCTCGAAGATGCGGCCGCTGTCCTTCATCGCGCCGCACGCGCACGTGGAATTGGGCGGCAAAATCCTCACCTTCCATCTCGGTATCGACGTCACCCCCGCCACCGCCTACCTGTCGGTGGAAGGCGCGTTCGAGGAAGAATCGAACGGCAAGGCGATCGTGTTCGATGGCTCGGCCAGCCACTTCGCCATCAACATGGGCAACGAAGACCGCGTCATCATGTATATGGAATTCGACCAGAGCGCATAAGCGGCGCCGCGGCCGCGCGGCGTCAGGGCGCGTCTTGGTCCGACCAGCCGCCGCCCATGGCGCGGTACAGATCGACCGAGGCGACCAACAAGCGGGCGCGCAATTGCAGGCGTCCCAGGTCGGCGCTGTATAGGTTGCGCTGGGCGTCGAGTTCTTCCAGATACGAGGCATAACCGTTGCGGTAGCGATTGTGGGCGATGCGCAGCGTGTCGGCCGCGATGGCGCGCCGCGCGTCGTTTTGCACCGCCTGCTGGCGCAAGCGGTACAGCGCGCCCAGGCCGTTCTCGGTTTCCGCCAGCGCGGCGCGCACCGTGTTTTCATATACGAACAAGGTCTGGTCGCGCTGGGCCGCGGCCGCGTCGGTTTGCGCCCGCACCCGGCCGCCGTCGAGCAGGGGCGCGAGCACGCTGCCGCCCAGGCGCCATAATTGGGTCGGCGCGTCGAGCAAGGTGCGCAGCGTGGCGGCCTGGATGCCGGCGCCGGCCGTCAACCTGAACGAAGGCAGCAACTGGTCGCGCGTGGCGACCAGGTTCGCGTTCGCCGCCAGCAGGTTGCGCTCGGCGCGCGCGATGTCGGGCCGGCGCCGCAGCAGGTCGGACGGCAAGCCGGCCGGCACCGGCGGCGCGCCGAGCGCCGTGAGCGGCACGCCGCGCGCCACCGGGCCGGGCGCGCCGCCGGTCAACAGCGCCAGCGCGTTTTCCTGCTCGAAGATGGCGCGTTCGAGCTGGGGCACCGATTCCGCCGCGGTCTGGTATTCGGTTTGCGCTTGCAGCCATTCCAAACGCGAGCTGTAGCCCACCTCGAATTGGCGCCGCGCCAGCTCGCGCGACTGTTCGCGCAAGACCAGGGTGGCCCGGGTGAGTTCCAGCTGGGCGTCCAGGCCGCGCAAATTCAGGTAGCCCGAGGCGGCGCTGGCCGCGATCGACAGCGCCGCCGCGTCGGCGTTGGCGCGTTCGGCTTGAAAACCGGCCTCGGCCGCCTGCGTCAACCGCCCCAGGCGGCCCCAGACATCGACCTCGTAAGCGGCTTGCAGCTCGACCAACCACACATCGCCCACGCGCGGCAAGCCATTCGGTGCCAGCGCCCTGGCCCGGGTGGAGGCCGCGTCGACGCTCAGGGTCGGCTGTTGGCCGGCGCCGGCCAGCGCGACCCGGGCCCGGTATTCGCTCACGCGGGCGCGCGCCACGCGCAAGTCGCCGTTGCGCTCCAGCGCCGCCGTCACCAGCGCGCTCAGGGCGGGGTCGTGAAACGCTTGCCACCATTGGCGCTCGACCGGCCGGGCCTCGCCTTCCGGGCCGATGCGGGTACGCCAATCCGGTCCCGCGAGCGGGGCCGGCGCGGGCGCCGGCGGAACCGGGGCGGCGCAGGCGCACAGCAGGCTGGCGAGCGCCATGGTCGGCCAGGCCGCGCTGGACGCGCGTCTCATGGCCGGCCGGCCGACATCGGCCGCGCGTCGGCCGCGCGCCCCTGTTCCGGCGTTGCCGTGTCCACGCTGACCACCACCGACATGCCCGGCCGCAGATACTGGGCCAGGCGCTGGTCCGGATCGATGCCGATACGCAGCGGAATGCGCTGCGCGATCTTGACGAAATTGCCGGTCGCGTTATCGGCCGGCAGCACGCTGAACTCCGAGCCGGTGGCCGGCGAAATGCGCTCGACCCGCCCGCTCAAGCTGGCGCCGTCGAGGGCGTCGACCTTGAAGCTGGCGCGCTGGCCGATGCGCACCCGGTTCATCTGGGTTTCCTTGAAATTGGCGATCACCCACATCTGGCGCGGCACCAATCCCATCAACTGGGCGCCGGACGTGACGAAGGCGCCGCGACGCGCCGTCACCTGGCCCAGCTGGCCGTCCGACGGCGCCACGATACGGGTGTTGTCGAGATCGACCTGGGCCGACTTCAAGGCCGCCTCTGCGCCGGCCACCGCCGCCGTCAAGGCTTGGCGGTTGACCACCACGGTTTGCAGATTTTGGCGCGCGATGTCCAGATTGGCCCGCGCCTGGGCCAGCGTCGCCACGCTTTGGGCGCGCGCCGCCTTGGATTGGTCTTGCTCGCGCACCGACAGCGAACCGTCGGCCACCAACTGATCGACGCGCGCCAGATCGGCGTCGGACTTGGCCGCCTGGGCCCGGGCGTTGGCCACCGTGGCCAGATTGAGCGCGATGCCGGCGCCGGCGCTGCGGCGCTGCTGTTCCCAGTTGGCCAGCGCGGCGCGTTGCGCGCCCAGCTGCGCCAGGGCTTGCTCGAACCGCTGTTGATAGGCGCGCGCGTCGATCAGCACCAGCAATTGGCCCTGCTTCACGGTTTGAAAATCCTGGACCCGCACCTCCATCACGTAACCCGACAACTGGGTGCCGATGAGGGTGACCTGGCCGCGCACCAGCGCGTTTTCGGTGCTGATCACGGCGCCGCCGAACGGCGCCAGGCGCCAGGCGTACAGCACCACCAGCACGCCGATCGCGGCCACCAGCGCGAAGCCGGCGCTGGCCAGCCATTGGCGGCGCCGGCCCGGTTGCGCCGGGGTGGCGGGCGGCGGCGTTGCGACGGGGTCCGCCGGCGGCGTGGTCGAGTGCGATGTCATGAAGGTTCCGAGTTGGCGATGGCGAGATGTTCGACGGCGTGCTGGGCGTCGCGGCCGGGGGCGACGGCGGCCCTGCCCCGGAAAAAAGTCCATGCCTGGCCGGCGATCATCCAGCACAGCGTGGCCAGCGCCGTGACGCCGATCAGGAAAAAGACGTCGTTATAGGCGAGCACATTGGCTTCGCGGGTGGCGGCCGCGCCCAGCGCCGCCACGCCCTGGGCATTGCGCGCGGCCGGGTCGCCCAGCACGGCGCCGTAGGCCGCCGCGCCGCGCTGGACGCGGGCCACCACCTGCGGGTCGAGCAGGGTCAGATGCTCGACCAGATAGCTGGAATGGTATTTTTCGCGCAGCACTTCCACCGTGCCCACCAGCGCCGAACCGAGCAAGCCGCCGATGTTTTGCGTGATGCTGAACATGACCGAAAAGCTGATCAGGTTGCGCGGTTCGGCGATCACGGCGCCAAAGCCGGTCAGCACCGTGGGGCCGAGGAAAAAGCTGCCGCCGAAGGCCAGCAGGAACTGGCTCAGATACATATCGACAGGCCGCGTGGCGCTGGTGGCATGGGCGTCGAGGAAGGCGCCGCCGGCGATCATGGCCAGCGCGAGCATCAGCGAGGCGGTGATGCGGGCCGGGTTGACTGTCAACGCGCTGGCGGCCAGGCCGGCCACGCTGCCCAGCAAAACCACGGCGAACAAATCCTGCATTTGATTGGTGTTCAAGCCCAGCGCCTGCAAAAAACCGACCGCGCCGGTCGATTCGGACAGCACCATGCGAAACAGCAGCACCGACAGCGCCAGCTTGGCCATCCTGGCGTTGGTCAGCCAGCGCGTGTTGAGCAGCGGCCTGGCGCGGTTATGCTCGATCGCCAGCGCGGCCGAGATCAAGACGATGGCGCCGGCCAGGCACCAGCCGATCCACGGCGCCTCCAGCCACCACACGGTGCGCCCCAGCGCCAGCGCCGCGCACAGCATGGCCACCCCGGGCGCGAACAGGCCGAAGGTGAGGAAGTCGAGTTTTTCAAAGGTTTTCATGCGGTCGCCGGGCGGCAGCTTGAGCGCCAGCACGCAGGCCAGCGCCACCAGCGTCAAGCCTAACTCGAACAGGTACAGGCCGCGCCACTCGCCCAGTTCCAGCAATTCCGAGGAAAACACGCGCGCCAGCGGCAGGGCGAGCTGGCCCACGCCGAAGCCCAGCACCACGCCCTTGAGCCGGTGGCGGGCGGGAAAGGCCTGGAGCATGTAATACAGGCCGAGCGAAGTCAAAGGCGCGCCCACCAGGCCATGCGCGGCGCGCGCCGCGATGGCCGAGCCGAGGTGGTTGGCGAACAGGTGGGCGAACGTCACCAGCGCGTACAACACCAAAAAAAATTCGGTGAACAGGCGCAGGCCGAACTGCTGGCGAAATTTCACCAGCAGCAAATTCATCGACACGCTGGTCATGACATAGGCGGCCGGCAGCCATTGCATGTCGGCCGCGTACGCGCCCAGCGCGCCTTGCAGATTGAGCAGGTTGGCCGTCACCAGGGCGTTCCCCAGGCCGCCGGTGAGCGACACCATCACGCCCACCACGCCGAAGGCGATCCGCCTTCCGGTCGAATGCAGCGGGGTCGACGGCGAGCCGGGCATGCTCGGTTTTTCATGCGGCAGCCAGACCCGCGGGGTATAGCGCTCGTCACTCATGCCCGGTGCTTCCACATCGTTCCAGCCAATTGAAAAAACACGAGCCGTCCCGGCGCCGCCGGGAAGACTCGTGTTTCACACCGCGCGAGGCGGTCGGCCACCCCTATACCGCGGGCGGATCGGTTTCGCGGGCGTAGTCGCGGTGCCCGGCG
This sequence comes from Janthinobacterium sp., assembly GCA_043787615.1. GTDB lineage: Bacteria > Pseudomonadota > Gammaproteobacteria > Burkholderiales > Burkholderiaceae_D > Janthinobacterium. The sequence goes on from JAYVUV010000326.1 coordinate 22,594, forward strand.
AGCGCTTGCTTGAAGGCGGCGATGGCTTGCGCCAGGTCGTCGTTTTCCGCGCCGATGATGGCCGCGTCGGCGCTGCCGTCCGGCAGCGTGGCCGGCACGCCGGCCTTCGCCAGCAGCCCGGTCCCGGCGCCCAGCACCAGGATAGGCTTGCAGTGACGGTATTGCAAGCGCACGAAGTCGAGCGCGTGGGCGTCGCGCCCCAGTTTCAGGGCGGCCGCCTCGCCGTCCGGTATCACCACCGCGTCGTACAGCACGCCGGGACCGGCCTCGAAGGTGATTTCGACATCGAGCGCGGCGCCGTCCGCGCTACTGACCTTGCCCATGTGGCTGGCGACCAGCCGTGGCACCGCGCCGGCGGCCAGCAGCGCGGCGTAAATGGCGCGCACGCCGGCGCCGTCCACCCCGGGCGCCACCAGGATCGCCACGCGCCGGGTGGCGATGCCGGTCTGGCCGGGCCGGGCCAGCAGCGACAGGGCCGCCGACGGCGCGTACTGCGGCATCGGCAGCGCGGACGCCAGCGGCATGGCCGGCGGCACCTCGATGCCCAAGCCGTCGGCCACACCGGCGGCCAGGATCGGATCGACATTGACCAGCATCGACACCACCCGCTGGCGCACGGCCGGGGTTTGCACCCGCGTCAGTTCGAAGCGGAAGGCGTTGACGATATGGGCTTGCTCGGCCGGCGTTTGGCTGGTCCAAAACAGGCGCGCCTGGGCGTAATGCTCGGAGAATTTTTCCGGACTGCCGCGTACCTTGTCTTCCGCCGTCTGGCGCGGGAAGCTGGTGTAACCCTGCATGCCGGCCTGGAACGGACAACCGCCGGCCAGCGAGTTCGGTTCGTAATTGACCCGGCCGCGATGGATGGCTTGGCGGTGCATGCCGTCGCGCTGGTTGTTATGCACCGGCGCGAGCGGCGAATTGATCGGGATCTCGTGGAAATTGGGCCCGCCCAGACGGCTGATCTGGGTGTCGATATACGAGTGGATGCGCCCTTGCAGCAGCGGATCGTTGCTGAAGTCGATGCCCGGCACCACGTGCGCGGTGCAAAACGCCACTTGCTCGGTCTCGGCGAAAAAATTGTCCGGGTTGCGGTTCAAGGTCAATTTGCCGACCGCCCGCACCGGCACCAATTCCTCCGGCACCAGCTTGGTCGGGTCGAGCACGTCGAAGTCGAACAGGTCGGCCTGTTCTTCGGTGAACACCTGCAAACCCAGTTCCCATTCCGGGAAGGCGCCCGCCTCGATGGCTTCCCACAGGTCGCGCCGATGGAAATCGGGATCGGCGCCCACCAGCAGGGCCGCCTCGTCCCACACCAGCGAATGGGTGCCGGCCAGCGGGGTCCAGTGAAATTTACAGAACACCGATTGCCCCTCGGCGTTCACCAAGCGGAAGGTGTGCACGCCGAAGCCCTGCATGGTGCGGTAGCTGCGCGGGATGGCGCGGTCCGACATTTGCCACAGCAGCATATGGGTCGATTCCGGCATCAGCGAGACGAAGTCCCAGAAGGTGTCGTGCGCGCTGGAGGCTTGCGGCATGGCGTGATGCGGCTCCGGTTTGACGGCATGCACCAGGTCGGGAAATTTCATCGCGTCCTGGATGAAAAACACCGGGATGTTATTGCCGACCAAATCCCAGTTGCCCTCTTCCGTATAAAACTTGACGGCGAAGCCGCGCACGTCGCGCACCGTGTCGGACGAACCACGCTCGCCGGCCACGGTGGAAAAACGCACGAACACCGGGGTGCGCTTGCCGGCCTGGGCGAAGGGCGCGGCGCGCGTGATGTCGCCCAAATCCTGGTACGACTCGAACACGCCGTGGGCGGCCGAGCCGCGCGCGTGCACCACGCGCTCGGGGATGCGCTCGTGGTCGAAATGGGTGATCTTCTCGCGCAGGATGAAGTCTTCCATCGCGGTCGGCCCGCGCAGGCCGATCTTGAGCGAATGCTGGTTGTCGGCGACCGGCACGCCTTGATTGGTGGTCAGGCGCTGGCCGCCGCCGTCGTTGCGCACACGGTCCAGCGGCGCGGTGGCGGGATCGACGCCTTGCGGCGCCAGGCCCGCGCCCACTTTGGGCGAGGCCACCGTTTCGGACGCGGTGCTGGCGGTGGCTTTCAGCTCGCCGGGCGTGGCGGTGGCGCCCACCGGCGGGGTGCGCGCGGCGTCGCCGTATTCGGCTGCCTTGTTGGGATTGAAGGGGCAGGCGGCGGCCAACTCCTGGCCCGACACCACTTTTTGGCGCAGGCCGGTCGCTTCCGCGTCCTTGTTACCCAGGCTGCCGGGCGGTTTGGCCGCCGAGGGACCCGATACCGTGCTCAAAATGGAGCCGGCGCCATCGACCGACGGTGCCGTTTTTTTACTAGTGGCCATACATAATCCTCGCGCAAAATGGCGCCGGCGGCCAAGCCGCCGGCGTGTAGCTCAGTCAAACGCCGGGCCGCTCAATGAACGAACAAGGCGATCAAAATAATGATGGGGATAGGTACCCCGAGGAACAACAATAAGAGTGAGCGCATGCTGGATTCTCCAGATCAGGTTAAAAATGGCGTGAAGTCGAATCCGCTCAACGGCGCTGAATCGCGTCGCGCTGACGGCCGCCGAAGGTGGCGCACAGGCTGGCGAAAAACGCGCCCAGCAACAAGGCGACAAACATCCACAGGGCCGAGTGCGCGGCCGCCTTGCGGGCTTTTTCGGCCGCTTCCTTGGCGGCGGCCTGGGCATCGGCGCCGGCCTTGCTCAAACGGGCATACACCTCGTCGACCCGGCGGTCGGCCTCGGCCGGCGCCAAGCCGGTGCGCTTGGCCACCACGCGCGACAAATACTGCTTGTCGTCCGCGCTCAGGGCGCCGGAGCGCAGGTCGTTGACCAGGATGCGCGCCACTTCGGGCCGCGTGGTGGCGTCGCCGGCGGCATCGACGCTGCCCGGTTCGGCGCGCAGCAGCACGTCGCTAAAGTAAGCGATGGCCGGGTTGCCGTTCTTGTCGGCGCCATCCTTGGACACCAATTGGGCGGCGGTGGTGCCGGCCGCCGCGCCCGCGTCGATCGCCCCGCTCAAGGCGGCGCGCACGGCGCCGGCCATCAAGGCGGCCATCAACAGGGTGGCCACGGCCCAGGCCAGCAAGCCGTGGGCCGTGTCGCGGAAATAGACTTCGTCGGTATGGACACTGGCCCATTTGACGCGCAGCCGTCCGGCCAGATAGCCGCCCATGCCGGCCGAGGCCAGTTGCATGAAGGCGACCCAAATAAAGGTGGATTTGCCGATGGTGTCGACGTTGTACGACCAGGGCGACACGGCCGACAAGCCGAGTCCAAAACCGAGAATGAGGAGAATGAACGACAGCGCCGAGGCGGCGGCGGCGCCGGCCAGGACGGCACCCCACGACACGCCGGACGTGTGACCGTCGAACGGGACGGCGATGTCGGCGCCGGGATAAATGCCCGCCGGTGTTTGCTGAGCTTGCATGGTTGGTCTCCTGAGTGAAGCTTTTTAATAGTGGGCGAAGCGGGCGGCCGGGCGCCAGGCCGGCGCCGTGGCTACGCGCCCGGCCCCGATGCGGGCGGAAGGAGCGAGGGCGGCGGCGTGGCTGGCGGACGCATCGCTCGGCTTAGGCCTTGCGCGAGCCCAGCAGTTTGGACAAGCCGTAACCGGCGGCCACGGCCACCAGCAGCGAGACGGCGGGACGGGTGCGCACATAACCACGGCCGGTTTCGGCGAAGCGGCTGTAGGCGACGCCCAATTGTTTGCCGCGTTCGAGCACGCTGCCCGATACGTTTTCGATCGTGTCGCCCACCGTGTCGACCCCGGCGTGGGCGCGGCTGGCCAGGCGCTCGGTGGCTGGTGGAATGCGCTCGGCGGCCTTGTCTATGGCGCTGTGCAATTCGGCGCGGGCGTCCTTGCCGATTTGGGTCACGGTGTCGCGGTCGAGGGTGGTTTTTTCAGTCGTATTCACAGTCGTGTTCATGATGTTTCCCTTTTTTAAGGTAGCGCTGCGGAGTTAAGTCATGTGACTCACTGAGTCAATATCGGTGATCGATATCGAGTACGAACAGTAACGCCGGCCCGCACCCGTCACAGTGCGCTACCTAACAAATATACAAGAAGGAATCATGCGGCCGGCCGTCACGGCGGCCGGCCGCTACTTTCCGTAAGCCATGAGTGAGCACTGACTCTTTCCAATCCGGCCGGCAAACTTACCTGTTCGCACTGGCGCATCCCCGGCCAGTCCCGCCCTGCCCGCCACGCGCCCCGCGCCCGCGCCGGACCGAACCGATCAGTGTGCCATCCGATGACCGTCCCGCCCGCTCTCTTCTCGTCCCGCCCGCCGCCCTCTTCCCGGCCGCCGCGTTCCGCGCACCCGCCGGCGCAGCCCGCCCGCCCGGCGTCGCGCGGGCGCGGCCGGCCGCTCGCGGCCTTGCGCGCTGTCGTCTGGCCGACCCTGGCCGCGCTATTGACCAGTTGCGCGCCCTACCACTACGCCATCGCGCCGCTCGGGCAAGCCAGCTTCGAGGCCTACCGGCGCGAAACCGATCTGTGGCTGCGGCGCGAGCGCGCGTTTCAGCGCGCCGACCACGCCGACGAGCTGCGCTGGAACGGGCCGGCCGAATGGCGTCCGGCCGGGCCGGCGCGCAAGGGCATCGTGCTGTTCCATGGCTTGGGCGACTCGCCCTGGTCGTTCGCCGATATCGGGCGCGCCCTGGCCGAGCGCGGTTTCCTGGTGCGCGCCGTGCTGCTGCCCGGGCACGGCACCAAGCCGGCCGATCTGATGAACGTGAACGTGGACGACTGGCGCCGCTTGGTAAAGGAGCAAGTGGCTTTGCTCAAGCAGGCGGTGCCGCGGATCTACCTGGGCGGCTTTTCCACTGGCGCCAACCTGGCCGTGGAATACGCGATGGACGACCCCGAAGTCGCCGGCCTGCTACTGTTTTCGCCCGCCTTCAAGGCCAGCCTGCCGTTCGACTGGGCCATGCCGCTGCTGAGCTGGGCCAGACCCTGGTTGCACGCGCCCGACGCTAGCGAGGCCCAGCAAACCCCGGTGCGTTATCTCAACGTGCCCACCAACGGCTACACCCAGTATTACTACAGCAGCGCCGGGGTGCGCGCCAAGCTGGCCGAGCGGGCCTATGACAAGCCGGTGCTGATGGTGAGCGCCCAGCATGACGCGCTGATCGATGTCGACTTCGTGCGGCGCCAATTTCTCAGCCGTTTCACCCATCCGGCCAGCCGCATGATCTGGTACGGCGAGGCGCCGCCGGGCGGCGCCGGTTCGCCGCGCGTGCTGGTGCGCGGCGACCATTTGCCGCGGCAACGCATCAGCCAGTTTTCCCACATGGGTATTTTGTTTTCTCCCCACAATCCCGTGTACGGCAGCGACGGCAGCCAGCGCTATTGCTGGAACGGCCAGGACGAGGCCGCCACCCGGCTATGCCTGGACGGCGCGCCGGTATGGTATTCGGACTGGGGCTACCAAGAAGCGGGCAAGGTGCACGCGCGCCTCACCTTCAACCCCTACTTCGATTGGCAGTCGGGCATCATGGAACAAGTGCTGGCGGACACGCCCGGCGCCCCGTGAGCGTGGTGACACAAATTTGTCGGCGCACGGAACAATTGCGCCCGGGACGGCACTTATCGACATGGGCCGCATCTCTAGCGGCCTCTACCCCGATTCCGATACCGTCCAACCATGCGAGCCCGTATGAACCTCATGACTTCGAACCCGTCTTCCATCCACGTGCTGCTGCCAGCGGCCAACAATCTGCGCACCCAGCAAGGCATCATCGATCCCGACGCCTTCGAGCCGCACATCCGGCCGCGCACCAAGGCCAACCGCCATCTGTCGCGCATGGAACGCCAGGTGCGCAAGATTTACCGCGACATTAATTTGCAGGTGTGGCCGAACGCGGCCGCGCACGGGCGCGGCAAGGGCGACGCCTTCGACGCGATCGCGCTGGCCTTGAACACCTAGGACAGGTCGTCGGCGCCGTCCTTCGACTGGGAAAATTCCAGTCGATAACCCTGGGTGTAGGCGGTGCGCAAGATCACGCCGCGCTCGGGGCCGAGCTGTAATTTCTTGCGCAATTTATAAACGTGTTGTTCGATGGTGCGGCTGGCCACCTCGCTGCCCACGCCCCAGATCGCCACGCTGATGGTTTCGCGCGCGATGAACACGCCCGGGGTCGAGAAAAACAACCAGGCCATGGTGAATTCGCGCGGCGTGAGCTCGATCGGCGCGCCGCGGTCGCGCAAGGTGCTCGCTTCGCGGTCGAGCACGAAGCCGGCCTGCTCGACCGTGCGCTGGGCCGGCGCCCGGCTGGAGCGGCGCAGCAGGGCGCGCACCCGCGCCATCAGCTCGCCGCTATCGAAGGGCAGCGGCATGACGTCGTCGGCCCCGGCGTCGAGCACGGTGGCGATGAAGGCCGGGCTGGCGTCGTGCGACAGCAGCAGCACTGGCACGGTTTCGCCGGAGCGGCAGCTGAGCCAAGAAAAGAAGCCGTCGCTATCGGGCAGTAAGTGCTTGACCTCGAACACGATCAGATCGGCGCTGCGGTGGCGCAGGCTGCGCAGCAAGGCCTGCTCGGAGGCGAAACGCTCGCATTGAAAGCGGGCTCGTCCGAACCAAGCTTCCAGTTGCTGATACGATTTGTCGTCGCTGACGCAGCAGGCAATCTTCAATTAGCCCTCCCCGGCGCGCGCCCGGCGGCGCCCGCGCTCGTCGCCGAGCGGGCCGCGGCGCGGCGCTTGCCAAATGCACATATCACTATCTCGCTTGACGAGCCATCTGCCCAATTACGGTGTCGCATGGTTTCCACCCTGTCAGCCCTAAGCGCGCGCGCCACGGCGGCCGACGATATCTGATACCGATTCAATAGGAGGAGCCCGATTCTAGACATACCCGCACTATTGTAAATAAGATCGCCGACGCTTGTGCGATATTTTCTTGCACCATTCCAATCAAAACCAGCTTTAAGCATGCCACAGCCCGCTTCATCGGTAAATGACATCGATGTCTTTTTCGCGGCCTTGATTAGAATTGCAAGCTTAACGCTTCGTCATCTCGCGCCATCGAAGGGAGCGGCGCCGGGGCACTGATTTCAAGCCGGTAACCCTGCGTGTACGCGGTGCGCAAGATGGCGCCCCGGGCCGGGCCGAGTTGCAATTTTTTGCGCAATTTATACACATGTTGCTCGATCGTGCGGTTGGCCACCTCGCTGCCCACGCCCCAGATCGCCACGCTGATGGTTTCACGCGCGATGAACACCCCGGGGGTCGAAAAAAACAACCAGGCCATGGTGAATTCGCGCGGCGTCAAATCGATCGCCACGCCACGGTCGAGCAGGGTACTGGCCTCACGGTCGAGCACGAAACCGGCGTGCTCGATGGTGCGCTGGGCCGAACTGCGGTTGGCGCGGCGCAGCAGGGCGCGCACCCGCGCCGCCAGCTCGGCGCCGTCGAACGGCAGCGTCATCACGGCGTCGGCGCCGGCGTCGAGCACGCCGGCCCGGAAGCCGGGACTGGCGTCTCGCGCCAGCAGCAAGACCGGCACCGTTTCGCCGGAGCGGCAACCAAGCCAGGAAAAGATGCCGTCGCTGTCGAGCTGGTCGGGCCGCACCTCGACAATCATCAGATCGGCGTCGCGCCGGCGTAAGCCGCGCAGCAAGGCCAGCTCGGACGGGTAACGCTGGCACGACAGCCGCACCCGCCCCAGACACCGCTCCACCTGCTCGAACGCGCCGTCATCGCTCAGATAACACGCGATCTTCAAGCGGCGCTCCCGCTCGGACCCGGACGCGCCGCGATCGATAGCATGACAGGATAACTATATTGCATTTCAATTAAAACAATCATGTCGTATTCCGGCAATTGAGTTCCTTTCCGCTGGTTTATTCGCGCCGGGCCTTACCCGATGGAAATATGACAAGTCACTAGCCTATACACTATCAAATATCTTTCGGGTAACGTTTCCCAGTTGTCCGACAGTATCTATTATTTATTGATATTTGGCATCCTGCGCCGCGCTTTATGTGGCGCGCGCGCAGATTTACGTTGTAAATCAATAGCTTATCCGCTGTCCCGAGAAACGCCGCACGACCCCGTCGCGCGCGCCGCGCCTCGATCTGGCCAAACCGGCCGCTGCGGATCGTTGCCGGGGTCGCGCCGAAGCCATGCGCGCGGGCCCGCATCGCCTGCGCGTGACATGTCGAAAGTCAATAGTGCCAGGATCTAAACAAGCGTTGATATCAATACAAAACGACTTATGTTCGATATTAATTGGCATAATACGTTTTCCTACTCGATAAAATCCGCTAAATTAGCTTCAAAAATCCCGCGCGGCGTTTTTTTTATCAGACCGGCGCTGCGCGGCAATACCACTTGCGTTTCATCGGCGCGACCCGCTTTATTTAATTACACTGTAATTCCGAGATAAAACGGATAGCTAGAGGAGAATCGGCACCGAAATAGGATCGATTAAAGCCGCTCGTCAATGCCCGCCATCGGGACGCCAAAAGCGATCTCGTAAACCACTTGACTAGCACGCTTTTGACAGGCATTCTTGCTTCGCGTTTACAAAAATCAATACTATTCAAGCACGAAGTCGTGAATTCGACCGCGGTGCTGAACGAAAAATGCAGTTCGACCGGGGCCTGCCCAAGTAGCAATGATCGCCGACGCATGCCGACCACGGCAAAAATGTATCGGCGCTTTTCTTTGATGACATATTCAAACTACTTTTCCCGGAGTGACTGTGAAACTTTATCCAAAACAAAAACTGCATTACGTATTGATGGCCGCCTTATTGGCCAACGGCGGGCTGGCCCTGGCCGCCAACGAACGCGCCGATAAATCCTTCGACGGCTACAATAAAGCGTTCCTGGTTAAATCGGGCGGCAAAACTTTTTATAAGAAATCGATCAACGACGGCGCCGCCGACGGTACCTGGGTCGCCTCGCTCGACATCTTGTCGGCCGAAGACGCTTACGAACGCACGGGAAGGGCCGCGCACCGGGATTTAGTCAATGAATTGTGCAAAACCTGGCTCGACAACACCCGCATGCCGTGGGACTGGGATGGCTGGAACGACGACATCGGCTGGTTTTCGCTGGCGCTGATCCGTGGCCATCAAATGACGGGCACGCCGGAATTTTTAACCGCCGCCAAATACGGTTTCGACATGGCGTGGGCGCGCGGCTGGGACACCCGCTATAACGATGGCGGTATTTGGGAACAACAACCGGAAAAAACCCCCGCCAACGAACCGGTCGACAAGGAACCCCTGTCCAACGACAGTTTGGGCAAAGTGGCGGTGATGCTGTATCAAAGCACCCACGACCAATGGTATCTGGATCGCGCCAAGCAAATTCACGCATGGGTGGTGGGCCATCTATTCGACGAGGCCAGCGGTCAATTGTATGCCAACATAGACCGCGCCAACGTCATCAATAAAGGTTCGGCCGTATATAACCAGGGCACCTTCACCGATTTTTCGCACCTGCTGTATTTAACCACCGGCGATGTCAAATACCACGACTACGCGCAAAAATCGATCGAGTACGTCAAAAACCATATGACCTCGAACGGCATCATCAGCAACAAGGCCGATTATCTCAATACCTGGGCCGATGAATTCGCCCGCGGCTTGGGCCACTTCGCCCGCGACAACCGCCAATGGGACACGTATTTCCCGTGGATGCAGCAAAACGCCGACGCCATCTGGAACACGCGCCGCGCCGATTACGATCAAACCTGGAACGGCTGGACCGAAGCGACACCGTCCAATAATAATTTAACCACGAGTAAATTCGCCAGCGCCGTGTCCTGGTTGCAGTTCGCCCCGCAAACCAAACCCGGCGTCGTGGCCGGCATCCATAGCATCGTGAACAAAAAAACCGGTGCCGCGATCGACAACGGCGGCAACAACGTGGACGGCGCGGGCGTGGTGCAATGGGGCCTCAATTACGGTCAAAACCAGAAATGGCTGTTCACCCAAAACGAAGACAATTCCTGGAATATCGTCAGCATGTCGAGCTGGAAGGCCTTGGATGTCCCGGCCGGCAACGCGGCGAACGGGCTCCAGATCGTCCAATGGTTCACCAACCGCGGCGACAACCAGCGCTGGTGGGTGGATCAACAGCCGGACGGCACTTACAAAATATGGAACAAGGCCACCGAAGGCGCCTTGGATAGCGCCAGCGCCACCGCCAATGGCGCCACCCTGGTGCAATGGGGATGGAATGGCCAGGATCAGCAGCGCTGGTCGCTGAAGTAAGCGGCACGGACGGCGGCGCATCCCTCGCGGGCGACGCGCCCCCGTTCACCATCCCACCTTGTCCACCCATTTCACCCAGGAGCGCCACATGTCTTTCACTACCAACACCGCAGCGCGCCGTCGCGTTGTTCCCACCCTGCTGGCCGGCATGCTGATGGCCGCCGCCTGCCTCGCGCCGGCCCAGGCCCAAAATCTCCGGATTATGCCGGTCGGCGATTCCGTCACCGAGGGGGTCGGCACGCCGAGCGGCAATAGTTACCGCGGCTGGTTGTTCAATCAATTGATGGGAGAAGTCAACTACGTCAACTTCGTCGGCTCGTCGCGCGACGGCACCATGCTCGATCCCGACAACGAAGGCCACTCGGGCTGGAAGATCAACGACATCGCCGGTATCATTTCGGGTTCCTTGAGCAAATATCGTCCGAATCTGGTGACGCTGCACATCGGCACCAACGATATCAACGGCAATATCGACGTCGACGCGGCGCCGAACCGCCTGTCGGCCCTGATCGACCGCATTTTCGCCTTTGCTCCCGACGCCACCTTGTTGACCGCGGCGATCATCACCTCGAAAAACGCCAACACGGCCGCGCGGGTCGCCACCTACAATCAGCATGTGCGCGAGATCGTGCAAGCGCGCGCCAACGCCGGTCAGCGCATCATTTTGGTCGACATGGGCGCCGTCAACCCCAACGATCTGTCCGACGACTTGCACCCCAACGATTCCGGCTACCAAAAAATGGCCACCGCCTGGAACGCGGGCATCGAGCGCGCCATCGCCAACGGCTGGGTCGGCGAACCGGTGGCCGTGGCTGAAAACCTGGTCGGGGCGCAATCGAAACGTTGCCTAGACGTCAATGGCGCCAGCAACGCCAACGGCGCCACCGTGCTGATCTGGGACTGTCATAACGGCGCCAACCAACAATGGACGCCGCGCCCGAACGGCACCCTCGAAGTATTCCCCGGAAAATGCCTGGACGTGCTGGGCGGCTCGACCTTGCCCGGCGCCACGGTCGGCATCTGGGGCTGCAACGGCGGCGGCAATCAGCAATGGCGCTTCATGAAAAACGGCACCATCGTCAACGCCCAGTCCAGTCTCTGCCTGGATGTGAGCGGCAACGCCACCGACAACGGCAGCAAGGTCTCGGTCTGGAATTGTAACGGCGGCGGCAATCAAATGTGGCAACTCCGGTAAGCCGCTCGCGGGTGGTCGCGGCCCCGGCGGCCTCGACCACCCGTTCTCGCATGACAAATTAGTGAGACTTGTTGAGGGACTGCCCTCCTAATGGCGTCTATAATTCTCGCCATGGACTGCGTCGCATCGATCCCGGACGCACGGCGCGAAGCACCCGGCCGCCGGGGCGTCGCATCGCGCGCAACGCTGCGCAACGATGGCAAAACCCGACCGCACGTGGGCTTTTCTTACTAATTCTTGTAAAGGGGGATCATGAATAATGACCTTTCCCAGTCGCGCGATGTAATGCAGGAGATTCACCAGCTAGTTGGCATGGGGCAGAATTTTAGCGACATCCACATCGAGCAGGATGAAGCGATGATGTTGAAAATGCCGCGCGGCTGGCGTCCCGCCTCCGAGCGTCCGGTCAGCCTGCAAGACATGCGGCCGGTGCTCGAAGCCATCGACGAGGATTGGGAAGACAAGATTTTGGAAGGCGCGATCGACCGGCTGGTGGTATTGTCCGATTCGCGCATGCGCTGCAATATCTACCGCGCCGGACGCGGCGACAAGGTCAGCATTTCCCTGCGCCGCCTGCCGCTCAGCCCCTTGGCGCTGGACAAAACCGGCTTGCCGCCCTATGTCAAATCGATGCTGGAAAGCACGCGCGGCATCATCCTGGTGACCGGCCCGACCGGCTCGGGCAAGACCACCACCATCGCCTCGATGCTCGATTTTCTCAACAGCACCCGCAGCGCCCACATTATTACGATCGAAGAACCGATCGAATACCAATTGGCGCGCCGCCAATCGATCGTGTCGCAAAAGGAAGTGCCGACCGACACCGCCACCTTCGCCTCCGGTTTGCGCGAAGCGATGCGGCAAAAGCCCGATATCTTGATGGTCGGCGAAATCCGCGACTTCGATACCGCCGACACCGTGTTACACGCGGGCGAATCGGGCCATCTGGTGCTGGCCACCATGCACACCAACAGCGCCATGAGCGCCATTTCGCGCCTGCTGGCTTTTTTCCCGCCGGAACAGCGCGCCCAGCGCGCGGCCGCGCTGTCCTCCTCGCTGATCGGGGTGATTTGTCAAAGCCTGGTGCCGACCGAGGACGGCGAAGCGTTCGCGCTGGCCGCCGAAATGCTTTTTAATAATAATCAGCAAGTGGCGCCCCTGATCGCCGATCCGGGCAAATACCATCTCATCGCCGATTTCATGCGCCGCAAGGAAGACAATATGTCGCGCAGCCTGAACGACGTGCTCAGCCAACTGGTCAACAAAAAAGTCATCACCTCCAAGGATGCCATGCGCGCCGCCTATAACCGGATGGAATTGCATGACATGATCAACAGCAAGCGCTGATCGCCGCGCTTGCTACTGGAAGGCGGGCCGCGCGCCCGCTTTCCGGCCCGCCGTCCGCATAGCGACGCCGCCCTTCCCGTCCACCTCGTCCGATCGCAGCGCCAAGCCCCGCCCTGCCGATTTTTCCACCGTCGCGCCGCCACCATCGTCGGCGGCACGTCCGCGCCCGACCTCGGCCCGCCATGGATAGGATTCAATTGGCCGCGCACGGTCGCCGCGCGCCATGCCGGGGATGGCCGCCGGCGAGACGAGCGCGCAAGGCGCCGCGCCTAGCAGGCTGTCGGACTTGGGGAGTCGAAGCGAGAAATGCGCTGGGCGAGGCCAGATTTTGACGATTTCGCAGTGCCAATAGCGAGCTATTGGCCGAG
>JAYVUV010000327.1:0-2667 GCA_043787615.1 Janthinobacterium sp.
GCGACCGCGGCCAGCATCACCGCTCCCAGCATTTTTTTGTTCAACATGATCTTTCCTTCCTTCTCTGCCTCAGATCGAGATGACCTGTCCATGAGCTTCACTATATCGGCTCGCCAAATTATCTCCATGTCTAATACATATTCTTACAATCGGCGCCGGGTTGGTAACAACTCGGCGCGGCGGCGTACCCGCCTCGATCGGGCGCCAGCGTGAAAACTGCTGCGCCCGGTTGCCAAATGCGCTATCGTTTGGCTCCCGCAGCGGTGCGTCCGATCCATGTCCACCGGCGCGATGGCCATCCACTTATTTCACCGACAGGACCCGCATGAGATCCGTTTTCACCCAGGTTTTCCCTCTTTCCCGTTTGCGCCGCGCGGCCATGGCCGCCGCCTTGGGCGGCATGCTCAACGCCGCCATCGCCGCTCCGGCGTCCGACCCGGCCGCCCAGGCGGCCCAGTTGGGCCAGATCCGCGACGCCGCCATGCGCAGCGATTGGGCCTATGAACGCTTGACCGACTTGACCGATTTGATCGGCCCACGCTTGTCCGGATCGGCCGGCGCGGCCGCCGCCGTGGAGCAGGTGGCCGCCGCCATGCGCGCGCTGGGCGCGCGCGTGACGCTGCAACCGGTCAAGGTGCCGCACTGGGTGCGCGGCGTCGAGACGGGCGAATTGGTCGAGTACGCGGGCCGGCCCGCCGGCCTCGCTCAGCGCGTGGTGCTGACCGCGCTGGGCGGCTCGGGCGCGACTCCGGCCGCCGGCTTGCGCGCGCCGGTGCTGGTGGTGCGCAGCTTCGAGGAATTGAAGGCGCGCGCGGCCGAGGTGAAGGGCAGCATCGTGCTGTTCGACGTGGTGTTCGACAAGGAGATGGGCGAACGCGGGCAAGCCAGCACCGCCTACGGCAGCCTGGTGCCGTTCCGTTTTCTCGGCCCGCAAATGGCGGCCGAGATGGGCGCGGCGGCCGCGCTGGTGCGCTCCATCGGCAGCGCCGACTTCCGCCTGCCGCACACCGGCGCGAGCGCCTTGAGCGAGGCGCTGCGGATTCCGGCCGCCGCCGTCAGCGCGGAGGACGCCATGCTGATGAGCCGCCTGGCCGCGCGCGGCCCGCTGCATATGCTGCTCACCCTGACCCCGCAAAGTCTGCCCGACGTAGACAGCTATAACGTCATCGCCGACCTGCCCGGCGGCGACCTGGCCGACGAAGTGGTGCTGGTGTCCGGCCATCTCGATTCCTGGGACTTGGCCACCGGCGCCAACGACGACGGCGCCGGCGTGGCCAGCGCCATGGCGGTGATCGAAACGCTCAAGCGGCTCAAGTTGCAACCGCGCCGCACGATCCGGGTGGTGGCCTGGATGAACGAGGAAAATGGCGGCCGTGGCGGTCGCGCCTATTTCGACGCCAATCAAGCCACCCTGGCGCGCCAGGTGGCGGCCATCGAGAGCGATTCGGGCTCCGGCCGGCCGTTCGGCATCAAGGCCAGCGTGGCGCCCGGGATCGAGAAGCTGTTCGCGCCCCTGCAAACGGCCTTGCAACCGATCGGCGCGCACGCCTTTTCCCGGCGCGACGTGCTCTCCAGCGGCGACCTGCACACGCTGGAGACGGGCGGCGTGCCCAGCTTCGAGCCCATCGTCGACGGCCACGATTATTTTTATTACCACCATAGCGCGGCCGATACCCTCGACAAGGTCAACCCCGACAATCTGCGTCGCCACGTGGCGCTGCTGTCGACCCTGTCCTGGCACCTGGCCAATATGCCGCAGCCGATCGGGCGCGCGCCGGCTCAGTAGTGAAGCGGGCGCCCCGGCGCGCGCGCCGTGCGCCGGGGCCGCCGGGTTTCGTGATAATGTCTTCATAATATTGGAGAAAGCTCATGGATGCACTGAAGCAGGACTATCGCGGCCACACGATCACCGTCATCCCGATGCAGGATCAAGACGATTTGTGGGACTTCGAATACCATCTGGCCAAGGAGGGCGCCGCCGTGGCGCCGCAGGAGGCGAGCGGAATCACGCGCATCCAGACCCTGGGCGGCTACGCCACGGCCGAGGTGGCATGTATGGCGGGCATGGAAGTGGCCAAGATCGAGGTCGATAATTTGCTGGCGTTCGACAGCAAATAAGGTTCGGCGCGCCGGCCCGGGCCGGGCGCAACATACTGTTTTATTGATGAGGAGGCACGTCATGAACGACGCGGTGGACGGTTCGGTGAAAAATTCGAAAATTCATTACAAGGGATGGGAAATCGTGCCGCTGGCCTTCCCGACCGGCGACGGCGGCTGGTCGGCCAGCTGCGAGATCGAGCGCGCCAGCGCCAACGGGGTCGAGGTGTTCGAGGGCGCGACCATGCAATTCGTGCGCGAGGTCGAAGATGACGCGATCGCCGCCGCCTGCGACGAGGCGATCCGCCAGATAGACAACATCATCGCCAATCCCCTGGTGCGTCTGGCCTGAGCGGGCGGCGCGGCGCCCGGTTCAGCGCTTGCGCGAGGCCAGGTCGACGCGCCGGCGCAGATTTTGGCAAGCGCCTTGGGTGCCGCGAAACACCAGCGCGTGTTCGCTGCGGCGGCTGCCGGTGATGCGCGCGATGGTCGCCTTCAAGGTGGCGTCGTCCTCGTTGAAGGCGCCATGGTGGGCCGCTTGCGCGGCGTCGTCCGCGCCCACCGTGTGGG
>JAYVUV010000328.1:0-10294 GCA_043787615.1 Janthinobacterium sp.
GTTTTCTGTTCTATTCCCATACAGCAAGGGTAGCAGGGAATCGTCGCGGCACGTTAGGAAAAACTTGCGGTTAGGGTATTTATGGAACAGTGGCGGCAAGCGCGCCACAGCGCCGGCTTGAGCCTGCGCGCTAGTCGCCCTTGGCAACGCCTTCGCGCCGCGGGTCGGCGCCGCCGAACCAGATTTCCTGACCGTGCACATTGACCCGCATGATGCCTTGCAGGCCGGAGTTCTGATCGATCACGCGCACCTCGTGGCCGCGCGCCTCGAGCGCCGCTTGCAGACCGGGCGCCACGCGCTGCGCTTCGAGCTCGGTCGGCCCGTTGCGGCTGCCGAAGTTGGGCAGGTTGATCGCCTGCTGCACGTTCAAGCCCCAATCCATGGTCCCGACCAGCACTTTGGCCACATAATTGATGATGGACGAGCCGCCCGGCGAACCGGTGGCCAGCACCAGCTTGTGGCCGCCTTTTTCGAACACCAGGGTGGGCGCCATGGCGCTGCGCGGGCGTTTGCCGGCTTGCACCCGGTTGGCGATCGGGCCGTCGGCGTCCACCGAGGCGAAGGAAAAATCGGTCAACTGATTATTAAGCAGGAAGCCGTCCACCATCTGGCGCGCGCCGAACGCGTCTTCCACCGTGGTGGTCATCGACAGGCCGGCGCCGAAGCGGTCGACCACCGCCAGATGCGAGGTGGAGGGCCGCTCGATGGCGTCGTCGGCGCCCCAGGCCACGCGCATGCCGGGCGGCTGGCCGGCGCTGGCGCGGCCCATCGAGCGCTCGCCGATCAGGGCGGCGCGCCCGGCCAGATAGGTCTTGTCGAGCAGGCCGGCCACGCCGTCGCCGGGCAGCGGCACGAAATCGGTGTCGGCCACGTAGCGATTGCGGTCGGCGTAAGCCAGGCGCCCGGCCTCGGCGAACAGATGGATCGCGTCGACGCCGGGCGCGCCGTCCAGCGGCGGGTAGCGGCCGATGTCCGTGTTTTCCAGGATGCCCAGGATCTGGCCGATGGCGATCCCGCCCGACGACGGCGGCGGCGCGCCGCACACGGTCCAGCGGCGGTAATCGCTGCACACCGGCGCGCGCGACTTGGCTTGGTAAGCGCCGATGTCGGCGGCCGTCAACCCGCCCGGATTGGTCGGATGCCCGGCCACCTTGGTTTCGATGTCGCGCGCGATGCGGCCCTTGTAAAACGCGTCGGCGCCGCCCTTGGCGATCTCGCGCAGGGTGCGCGCCAGGGCCGGATTTTTGAGGATGTGGCCGACCGGCCAGGCTTGCTTGTCGGCGTCGTAAAAATAGGCGGCGGCGACCGGATCGCGGATCAGATAGGGATCGTTCTTGAGCAGCGCGTTCAAGCGCGGGCTGACCGCGAAGCCCCGGTCGCACAGCTTGAGGGCCGGCCCGAACAAGGTGGCCCAGGCCAGCTTGCCGTGCTGGCGATGGGCCAGTTCCAGCATGCGCAGCACGCCGGGCGCGCCCACCGAACGCCCGCCCACCACGCCGGTCTCGCGCGAGACCGGGCTGCCGTCGGGATGTTGGAACAAGCGCTCGGTGGCGACGGCCGGCGCCGTTTCGCGGCCGTCATAGGATTGCACCTGCTTGCCGTCGAAGTACATCATGAAGGCGCCGCCGCCGATGCCCGACGACTGCGGTTCGACCAGCCCGAGCACGAGCTGGGTGGCGATGGCGGCGTCGATCGCGGCGCCGCCCTGCTTGAGCATGCGGTAGCCGGCGTCGGCGGCCAGCGGATTGGCCGCCGCCACCATGAATTTTTTGGCGGCCCAGCCGGGTTTTTCGGTATAGCCGGTGGCGATTTCGGGCGCCTTGGCCGGCGCGTCGTAAGAATAGGCTGGGCCGGACGCGGCCAGGGCTGCCAGCAGCGCGCAGCCGAGCGCCAGCGACTTTAGATTACTCATGCATTCTCCAGAAGATGGGGCGCGCGACGAAGCGGGGCTGCGGGGTGGCGCGTCCGCGATGCCCGCATCCTACCGCAAAACACGGCCCGGCACGTCGGGCGCGCTTACTTCGGCTGCATGCGGATCGCGCCGTCCAGGCGGATGGTTTCGCCGTTGAGCATCACGTTGCCGATGATGGCCTTGACCAGATCGGCGTATTCATCGGGCGTGCCCAGGCGCGGCGGGAAAGGCACCATATTGCCCAGCGCGGTACGGACCTCGGCCGGCATGCCAAGCAGCATGGGGGTCTCGAAAATGCCGGGCGCGATGGTCATGACCCGGATGCCGCTGCGCGCCAGGTCGCGCGCCATCGGCAGGGTCAGGCCGACCACCGCCGCCTTCGAGGCGGCATAGGCGGCCTGGCCGATCTGGCCGTCGAAAGCGGCCACCGAGGCGGTGTTGATGATGATGCCGCGCTCGCCCTGATCGGTGGGCTCGGTACGGGCCATCGCCTCGGCCGCCAGGCGCGCCATATTGAAGGTGCCGACCAGGTTGATGTTGACGGCGCGCTGGAACAGCTCCAGCGGATGGGGACCGTCCTTGCCCACGGTTTTGGCGGCCGGCGCCACGCCGGCGCAATTGATCAAGCCGCGCAAGGTGCCCAGGGCCGTCGCCGCCGCCACCACCGCCAGGCCGTCGGCTTCGGACGTGACGTCGCAACGCACGAATTGTCCGTTCAGTTGCGCCGCCAGGGCCGAGCCGGCCTCGGCCTGCAAGTCGGCCAGCACCACGGTGGCGCCGGCGGCGGCCAGCATGCGCGCGCTGGCCGCGCCCAGGCCGGACGCCCCGCCGGTGATGATGAATACGTGGTCTTGGATATGCATGAGTGTCCTCTTTGAATGCAAACGGGCGGTCGCGATTAACGTTAACGTAAACGTCAAGTGACGCCAATTGTAGCGAGTATTGCGATCCGAAGGGAAGAAAACCGTCGGCGTGGACGCGGGTACGGCTTTAGGGACAGCGTAAAAACGCCCCGTCGCGCGTGCATAATTTTCCGTTGCGGTCGATGACAGCATTGCCGACGCCGCCGTTGTAGCGGGCGCCGCCGGCATCGCGGCAGCCGCCGGAATCGCAGCCGATGATGGCGGACGGCGTGGGTGAAGGCTGGGACGGCGGCCGCGATGCCGCCGCTTGCGGGGTGCCGGGCGCGACCGTTACGGAGGGAGGCGCGTCGGCCGGCTGGCGCGCCCTGGACTGGACCGGCATGGTGGACAACACTTGCGGCACCGCGCGACGCCCCGGCCGAGGCGGGGCCGGCCGGCATGGCTCGACCGCCAATTTGTTTGGATCGATGCGCGACAAGCTGCATACCGGTAAATTCGGGCTGGCGCCGCTCGTCGACCCCGACACGGCGGTTTCCGGTTGCCGGGCCACCTCGCGCGCGGCGGCGCCCTCAGCTTCTGAACGCGGCGCGCCGGCCGGCGCGCCCGACGAGGCGCCGCCGGCCCGTGATGGCGCGACAGCTTGCGCCGGCGCGCCAGTTTGCGTTCCCCGGATCGCACCCTGCGCGATCGCCTCTTCGGTCCCCGGTCTCGGCGTCCGCGGTCGCGGTGTCCCGATGGGCGCGCCAAGCGGGCCGCCTCCCGCTCGCGGTTGCGGCGCGTCCCGCGCGGAGGCGACCGTTTCCGGTGGCCGCGTCACGGCTGGCGCATCGGCACCTTCACCTGATCCATCGATCGCCCCGACCGGTGCGCCGGGCAGGGGTCGAGAGGCGGCAGCGCGCCGTTGCCCGACAGCGTGCTGTGTGGCGGCATCGACCGGTCGCCGCGCCTGCGCCGACGCCGCGACCTGCACCAACACGCAACAAGCCACCAGCAAGCGCAACACGCCGCACACAGTTTTCATTTTTTCCCCATCCAATCCGGCGACGGCCGTCAGCGCGGCGGCGGCGTGTTGGGCGGCGGATAGGCGGCGCTGGCCGCCACGCCACCGCTCATGCCGCCCGCGACCGGCACCCGATGGCCGTCGGCATACATGCATTGCACATACGCCACATCATAGCGCTGTTGGACCGTGTAACCGGCGCTCTCGCCGGCGCCCACCCCGGCCAAGCCGCCGAAGGCCAGGCCGGTGCCGGCGCCGACTCCGGCGCCATGGCCGCCGTCGATCGCCGCGCCGGCGACGGCGCCGAGCGCCGCGCCCAGCGCCGCGCTGCGCACGCCGCTATCGACGCCGGCCTGCTGAGCGGTGCTGCCGACCTGCGCCTGCGCATAGCCACGGCAAGAAAAATCGTCGGCGCGGAATTGCTCGAAACTTTTGCCCGTGCCCGGCAACACCATGGCGCTCGGCCCGCTGGGCACGCTGGTGCAGGCGGCCAGCGTCAGGGACGCCAGCATGAAAATCGTTCCGTTTGAAGTGCGCATGATTGCCCCCTATCGCGGCACGGACTGGGGATCGACGGTCCGCCAGTTGCCCGTGCATTGTTTGACATATGGGTAATAGCCTTGCGGATCGCTACAGAAATACCATTGCGGTCCCACGCCCCGCTCGATGTACACGGTGGGAGCCGCCGGCCGCACCACCAAGGGCGCCGCGTATCGGTAGCCATACCACGGATCGTCGTACCAGCCGGGTCCGTAGCCGTAGCCGAACAGCGGCACGCCGATCGACACGCCCACGTGACCGTGGCCGCGCTGGCCGTGGCCATGAAAGCCATGTCCACCATGGCCACCATGCCGCTGGCCCCAGGCGTTACCGCACAACATGGCGCCGAGCACGAAAGCCAGCGCCAGCGCCGGCTTCACATATTTTCGGGCGCCCGGGCCGGGCCGCGCCGGCCCGCCTCGCGGCAAAAGAATGCGTTCTCCCATGGTTGCCTCCTGTACATGCGCATCGGGTGAAACTCAGTGCTTCACTATTAGCAGACCCGCGGCCGAACAAAAGGTTTCGTAACAAATTTTCACGATTGATACGGAGCGATATAAACCAGGAGAAAAGTGCTCAGAAACGGCCGCGCCTCACGGCCGGGCGCCCTGCCCGGCCTGCCGATGATCGAAGGGGTCGGCCGTCGGCGCGGCCGCCAGCGCGGCGACCGGCGCCACGCCGGGCGGCGCATGCAAAGGCGCCTGGCGCGCGGGTGGCGTTTCCACCGCCAGCCAACCGGTCACCGGCAGCAGTGGCACCAGCAACAGGGCGACGATATTGATAATCTTGATCAAGGGATTGACGGCCGGGCCGGCGGTGTCCTTGTACGGATCGCCCACCGTGTCGCCCGTCACCGCCGCCTTGTGCGTCTCGGAACCCTTGCCGCCGAAATGGCCGTCCTCGATGTATTTCTTGGCGTTGTCCCAGGCGCCGCCGCCGGTGGTCATCGAGATGGCGACGAACAAGCCGGTCACGATGGTGCCCATCAACAGCCCGCCCAGGGCCGCCGGCCCCAGCAGCATGCCGACCAGCACCGGCACCACCACCGGCAGCAGCGACGGCACGATCATCTCGTGATCGCCGAGGCGGTCAGCATGTCGACCGCCTTGTCGTATTCCGGCTTGCCGCTGCCGTCCATGATGCCCTTGATCTCGCGGAATTGGCGCCGCACCTCGACCACCACCGCGCCGGCCGCGCGCCCCACCGCCTCCATCGCCATGGCCCCGAACAGATAGGGGATCAGGCCGCCGATGAACAAGCCCACGATCACCATCGGACTGGACAAGTCGAAGCTGACGCTATTGCCCACCGATTCCAGGGCGTGGGTGTAGTCGGCGAACAGCACCAACGCGGCCAGCCCGGCCGAACCGATGGCGTAACCCTTGGTGACGGCCTTGGTGGTGTTGCCGACCGCGTCCAGCGGATCGGTGATGGCGCGCACCGAATCGGGCAAGCCGGCCATTTCGGCGATGCCGCCCGCGTTGTCGGTGATCGGCCCGTAAGCGTCGAGCGCGACGATGATGCCGGCCATCGACAGCATGGCGGTGGCGGCGATGGCGATGCCGTACAGCCCGCCCAACCGGTACGACAGCAAGATCGCCACGCACACCGCCAGCACCGGGTAGGCGGTCGATTTCATCGACACGCCCAGGCCGGCGATGATATTGGTGCCGTGGCCGGTGGTCGAGGCCTCGGCGATATGGCGCACCGGCTTGAAGTCGGTGCCGGTGTAATACTCGGTGATATATACCATCAGCCCGGTGAGCACGATGCCGACCACGGTCGCGCCCATCATGTTCACGCGCATGGCCGGCTCGCTCCACACGCTCCACGTCACCGCGCCGAAACCGATCAAGGACAAGCCGGCGGCCCACCACAGCCCGGTGTACAGGGCCGACATGATTTTCTTGCCGGGCCGCGCCTTGACCATCGAGCACCCCACGATGGAAGCCAGGATGGACACCGCGCCCAGCAGCAAGGGATAGACGATGGCCGCTTCGCCGGCGTCCTTGATCAACAGCGCGCCCAGCAGCATGGTGGCGATCAAGGTCACGACATAGGTCTCGAACAGGTCGGCCGCCATGCCGGCGCAGTCGCCCACGTTGTCACCCACGTTGTCGGCGATCACGGCCGGATTGCGCGGATCGTCCTCCGGAATGCCGGCCTCGACCTTGCCGACCAGATCGGCGCCCACGTCGGCGCCCTTGGTGAAGATGCCGCCGCCCAGCCGGGCGAAGATGGAAATGAGCGAGGCGCCGAAGGCCAGGCCGATGAGCGGTTTCAGCACGTCGTGCCGGCTGAGCGCGGCCGAGCCGGCGGCTTGATAGCCGAGCATCCAATAAAACAGGGTCACGCCCAGCAAGCCCAGCCCCACCACCAGCATGCCGGTGATGGCGCCGCCCTTGAAAGCCACGTTCAAGGCTTGGTTCATGCCCTGGGTGGCGGCCTGGGCGGTGCGAACGTTGGCCCGCACCGACACGTTCATGCCGATGAACCCGCAAGCGCCCGAGAGCACCGAGCCGATCAGAAAGCCGAAGGCGGTTTGCAGACCGAGCAGGAGGTAGATGGCGACCAACAGCGCCGCGCCCACCATGGCGATGGTGCGGTATTGCCGGCCCAGGTAAGCGGCCGCGCCTTGTTGAATAGCGAGAGAAATTTCCTGCATCCGGGCGTTGCCGGGGTCTTGACGCAAGATCCAACTGCGCGACCACAAACCGTATATCACGGCGACGATGCCGCACGCGACTGCGAACCATAGACTAGTTGCCATAGTGTCCCCTCTTTTTATGTTCAAGAAACTACAAAACGACCGTCAGACAACCACCCGCATGCGGCGCGGGCGGCCAACTTCACTTCGTACTGCACAAACTTGAATACCACCCGCCGTAACGGGTGCGATCAAAAGAGCGATGACAATGGGGCGGCAAACGGCCGCCGTGAACGCGGCCGTCGTGGGCGGACCGGGCGAACGCCGCGGCCCGCCGGGTCCTTACTGTTCCAGGGCGGCGAACGCGCTGTCGCGAATTTGCTCGACCGGGCCGATGCCGGTGATGCGGCGGTAGCGCGGCGCGCCGGCCAGGCCGGACTCGGCCCAGTCGTTGTAGTAACCGAGCAGCACTTCGGTCTGATTGTGGTAGACCTCCAGGCGTTTCTTGACCGTTTCAGCCTTGTCGTCGGGACGCTGGACCAGCGGCTCGCCGGTCACGTCGTCCACATTGTCGACCTTGGGCGGGTTGAATTTGACGTGATACACGCGGCCCGAGCCGGGATGGCTGCGGCGCCCGTCCATGCGCTCGACGATCGATTCGTCCGGCACCGCGATTTCGAGCACATAGTCGACCTTGATGCCGGCGTCTTTCATGGCGTCGGCTTGCGCGACGGTGCGCGGGAAGCCGTCGAACAGGTAACCGTTTTGACAGTCGGCGTCTTTCAAACGTTCCTTGACCAGGCCGATCATGATGTCGTCCGACACCAGCGCGCCGGTGTCCATCACCTTCTTGGCCGCGATACCTAACTCCGTGCCCGCGCTGATGGCAGCGCGCAACATGTCGCCGGTCGAAATTTGCGGGATGTTATATTTTTCTTTGATGAAGTTAGCTTGGGTGCCCTTGCCGGCACCGGGAGCTCCTAAAAGAATAAGACGCATGAAAAATTCCTAAAACAGATATGAATATGGTGGTCGGTGTATAAACGGTTTAGATGATGCCGAGATGACTATCTTCCAACGAAACTTACCACAAAACTTCGCCGCAACGCCACTTTGTGGACCAGATGGCATGGCCTGATTGATAAAACGCAAGATTAACCGGGTTTTATCACGCAAAATGGGTGTTTTTGCTGCGTTCGCACAAAATTACGCGCCGGCATAGTGGCGCCGCACGCGCGCCAGATCCTCCGGCGTGTCGACCCCGGCCGCCGGCGCGCTGTCGGTCACATGCACCGCGATCGGATAGCCGTGCCACAGCACGCGCAACTGTTCGAGCGCCTCGATGGTTTCCAGCGGCGAGACCGACAGTTGCGGATACAGTTGCAAAAAAGCGTTGCTGTACGCGTAAAGCCCGATATGGCGCAGCGGCGCATAACCGGCCGGCAGCGGCGCGTCGGCACGGGCCGCCGCCTCGGTTACCGCGTCGCGCGCCGCGAAGCCGTCGCGATGCCACGGAATGGTGGCGCGCGAGAAATACAACGCCCGGCCTTGCTTGTCCAACACCACCTTGACCACGTTCGGATTGAAGGCGTCGGCCGCCCCGTGCAAAGGATGGGCGCAGGTGGCCATCGGCACGTCCGGGCCGATGCGGGCGGCGGCGGCGGCCAGCAAGGCCGGCTCGATCAAGGGCTCGTCGCCCTGCAAATTGACGATCACCGCGTCGGCCGGCAAGCCCAAGGCGCGCGCCACCTCGGCGATGCGGTCGGTGCCGGACGGATGGTCGGCGCGCGTCATGCAAACCTCGATGCCGTGGGCGGCGCAGGCGGCGCCGATATCGGCATGGTCGGTGGCCACCACCACCCGCGCCGCGCCGGACAGGGCGGCCCGCTCGGCCACCCGCACCACCATCGGCTTGCCGCCCAGGTCGGCCAGCGGCTTGTTCGGCAAGCGGGTCGAGGCCAGGCGGGCCGGTATGATCACGATGAAGGACATGGCTTACTCGAGCGCGTCTTGCAGCGCGCGGGCCTGGTCGGCCCACATGATCGGAATGCCGTCGCGGATCGGATAGGCCAGGCGGTCGGGACGGCAGATCAATTCCTGCGCCTTTTTGTCGTGCTCCAGCGGACCCTTGCAGATCGGGCAAACCAGGATATCAAGCAGTCGAGTGTCCACGACATTTCTCCACAATGTGTAATGCCAGCGCCGCGTCGATGCGGGCCGTCACCGGAACCACCCACAATCGCGGGTCGTTCCTGAGTTGTTCAATTTGGGCACATTTTACTGCATCCTTCTCGGTGATCAAGATCAGCTCCGCATCCAGGCCGGCGAAGGGCTGGTCGAGGAAATCGTGATGGTCCGGCAGCGCCAGCTCGGCGCAGCGCAGGCCCTGGGCCGCCAGCATGCTGAAAAAGCGTTGCGGATTGCCGATCCCGGCGGCGGCCACGATGCGCGCCCCGTCCCGCCCCAGTTGGCGCAGCGGCACCCGCTGGCCGCGATCGATCAAGCGCTCGGCGACGTCGCCCACCAGCGCCATCGGCAACAGCAAGCCGCCCGGGCCGGCCACGGCGGCGGCCAGCACCGGATCGAGCTGGGTGGTGTTGACCACGGTCACATCGCGACGCCGTCCGCGCGGCTCGCGCAACGGCCCGGCCGGCAACAGCCAGCCGTTGCCGGCGCCACGGCTGTCGAACAACACGATCTCCACGTCGCGCCGCAGGGCGTAATGCTGCAAGCCATCGTCGGCGATCACGATATCGACCGCCGGGTGAGCCGCCAGCAGCGCCAGCCC
Source organism: Janthinobacterium sp. (assembly GCA_043787615.1). Lineage (GTDB taxonomy): Bacteria > Pseudomonadota > Gammaproteobacteria > Burkholderiales > Burkholderiaceae_D > Janthinobacterium. Next base: position 9,751 of record JAYVUV010000328.1, read on the forward strand.
GGCGGCGACGCGGTCGCGCCCCACCATCACCGGGCACTGGCCACGCCGGGCGATCAAGAGCGGCTCGTCGCCCACCTGCCGCGCGCTGGCGTCCGGCGTGACGGGGCGCGGCGCGCCGTCCTCGCCGCCATGCCCGCGCGAAATCACACCGGGCGTGAAACCGGCCTCGCGCAGCGCCTGCACCAGCCAAATGGTGAGCGGGGTCTTGCCGGTGCCGCCGATGAAAATATTCCCGACCACCACCACCGGCACCGGCAGCTGGGTCGACTTGAGCAGCCCGGCCCGGTACAGCAAGCGGCGCAGGGCGGCCAGCGCGCCGAACAAGCGCGACAGCGGCCACAGCGCACGCGCCAGGGCGCCGCGCCGCAACCAGGCGCGGGTGAGCACCGATTCGAGCCGGGAAGACGGGGCCGCGACGGCGGGAACGACCGGAGGGGAAGTGGGCATGCGACGCAGAAAGAACAGGGAAGAAAAACCGCCGGGCGGCGGATGACGCGCGGCCGGGGCATGGGTCAAGCGGTGGTGGCGGCGGGCCGGGACAGAC
>JAYVUV010000329.1:0-6290 GCA_043787615.1 Janthinobacterium sp.
GACGCACACCGCGCCGGTGCGCAGCTGAAGCCCGTCCAGGCCGAGCGCCAGCTGGAGGTCGGCGCGCAGCGGGCGCAGCGCCTTCATGCACAAGCGCTCGACCCGGCCCGGGGTGTCGTCGCCGCCCAGGGTGGTCAAGTCGATCAGCTGGATCGCCTTGACCAGCCAGGCGGCTTGATATTCCTTCTTCACGGTGCGGCGGTTGACCAGGCTGGCCGCGCGGCGGTCGGCGGCGGCGCGGTTGACGCGAATCTGGTTGATCCAGCCGAGGTCGAGGCCGACCGCCTCGTTGCGTTTGAAATCGGGCGAGAGCAGGCTCATAGCAGATTGTTTCCGTGTGCGAGTGGCGCCACGCCAAGGTGGTGGGCCAGGGTTTGGCCGATGTCGGAAAAGCTGTCCGACACGCCCAGCGCGCGCGGCGCCAGGCCGGGGCCGAAAAAGATCATCGGAATGTGTTCGCGGGTGTGGTCCGAGCCGGGCCAGGTCGGATCGCAGCCATGGTCGGCGGTGATCACCACCAGGTCGCCGTCCCGCAAGGTGGCGATGAATTCGGGCAGGCGCGCGTCCATCTCGCGCAGCGCGTTGGCGTAGCCGGCGATGTCGCGCCGGTGGCCGAAGGATTGGTCGAAATCGACGAAATTGACGAAAGTGAGCGACGCGTCGCCGGCCTCGGCGCCGACCTTCAACAAGGCGTCGAACAGGGCCATGTTGTCGGCGCCCTTGACCACGCGCGAGATGCCCTGGGCCGCGAAAATGTCGCTGATCTTGCCCAGGCCGATCACTTCGCCGCCCGCGTTTTTGACGTGGTCGAGCAGGGTCGGCGCCGGCGGCGCCACCGCGTAATCGTGGCGGTTGCCGGTGCGCCGGTAAGCGCCGTCCCGGCCCAGGAACGGGCGCGCGATGACGCGGCCGATGTTGTACGGCTTGACCAGTTCGAAGGCCGCTTCGCACATCGCGTACAGGCGCTCCAGGCCGAACGATTCCTCGTGGGCGGCGATCTGCATCACCGAATCGGCCGAGGTGTAGATGATCGGCTTGCCGCTGACGACATGCTCGTCGCCGTGGCGGTTGATGATCTCGGTGCCGGAGGCGTGGCAGTCGCCCAGGAAGCCGGCCACCCCGGTTCGCGCCATCAACGCCGCGGTCAATTCGGCCGGAAAGGTGGGCGTGGCGCGCGGGAAGTAGCCCCAGTCGAATTCGACCGGCACGCCGGCGATTTCCCAGTGACCGCTCTGGGTGTCCTTGCCGGTGGAACGCTCGCGCGCGGCGCCGTACGCGCCGGCGAAACCGCCGCGCAGCGCGAAGCCTTCGGCCCATTCGCCGCTGGCGGCGTGGGCGGCGGCGGCCAGGCCGAGCCGCTCCAGGGTGGGCAAGCGCAGCGGCGCGCCGTTCTTGGCGGCCCACGCCGCGATATGGCCGAAGGTGTTGGCGCCGACGTCGCCGTATTGGGCGGCGTCCGGCGTGGCGCCCAGGCCGAAGGAATCGAGCAAAAGGATGAAGGCGCGTGACATGGTGGCTCGCATGGTTGAAATGGGAGGAAACGGCGCGCGGCCCATGCCGCCCGCCGCCCGGATTTACGCTTGCGGGGTCGAGGCCACGGTGTCCAGGAAGGCCAGGATCAGCACCACTAGATCCTTGGCGCCGATGGCGGCGTACTTCAGGGTCTGCTCGTGCGACAACGGGAACGGCGACATGCCCTCGGCCAGATTGGTGATGACCGAGACGCCCACCACTTTCAAGCCGCAATGACGGGCCGAGACCACTTCCGGCACCACCGACATGCCGACCGTGTCGGCACCCAGGCGCGCCATCATGCGGATTTCGGCGGCGGTTTCGAAGTTGGGGCCGGGGTAGGCCACGAACACGCCTTCATGCAGGGTGATGCCCTTGGCGGCGGCGCTGTCCATGACCTGCTTGCGCAAGTCGGCGTCGTAGGCGTTGGCCATGCTGAAGAAGCGCGGGCCGAAGCGCTCGTCGTTGGGGCCGACCATCGGGGTGCCGGGCAGCAGATTGATATGGTCGCTGATCGCCACCAGGCTGCCGGCGTCCACTTCGGGCCGCAGCGAGCCGGCGGCGTTGGTCACGAACAGCATCTCGCAGCCGATCAGCTTCAGGGTGCGGATGGCGCTGGTCATCACGCCCATGCCGTAGCCTTCGTAAAAGTGGCCGCGCCCTTTCATGCATACCACCGCCACGCCGGACAAGGTGCCGATCACCAGTTCGCCGGCGTGGCCGTGCACGGTGCTGATCGGGAAACCGGGCAGCTCGTCGAAACTGATGCTCACCGCGTCGCTCATCTGCTCGGCCAGCACGCCCAGGCCCGAGCCCAGGATCATCGCCACGCGCGGCTCGAAATTGGCCGGCGCGCGCGCGCGGATGATGGCGGCGGCCTGATATGGGGTGTTGTTCGACATGGTGTCCTCGTGTGATTAGGGAGTTTGTAGGCGGTGCGTGTGCGCGCGGTCATGCCGCGCCGGGCGCTGACATCTGGGCAATACGATAGCCGATACTATGCCTCATGGCCTATATGTATGGCAAATACCATTTTTCTTGATCACTTATATGCGCCACATATAAATAAGGATGGCGCGGGGTGCGGCGGCGGGGGTTTGACAGCGCATAAACACTTGTCTAAGATTGAAAACTTTTGTTTATTCCGCTCTCCTGCGATCCCCGTGAACGATCTCTCCAAAAAAGCCCAGGTATATCAGCTCATCCGCGCCAACCCCTTCATTTCGCAGCGGGAGCTGGCCGACGCGCTGGGGTTGTCGCGCTCGGCGGTGGCGGGGCATGTCGCGGGCTTGATCCGCGAACGCCGCCTGCTCGGGCGCGCCTACGTGCTGGCCGACAGCCGGCCCGTGATGTGCATCGGCGCGGCCAATCTGGACCGCAAGCTGCGCACCCTGGCGCCGCTCCAGATGGCCACCTCCAATCCGGCCAGCGCGCACGAGGTGTTCGGCGGCGTGGCGCGCAACATCGCCGAGAACCTGGCCCGGCTCGGCGCCCCGGTCGCCCTGCTGACGGTGTTGGGCGGCGACGCCGCCGGCCAGTCCCTGCTGGCGCACGCCGAGCGGGCCGGCATCGACATGGGCGCGACCCTGCGCCTGCCGGACGCCGCCAGCGGCACCTACACCGCGCTGCTCGACGAGCGCGGCGACATGCTGTTGGCGCTGGCCGACATGCAGCTCTACGACGCGCTCACGCCGCAATTTCTGGCCAGCCGCCAGCGCCAGCGCGGCGCGGCGGGACTGACCGTAGCCGACCTGAATCTGCCGCCCGACGGCGTGGCGACGCTGCTGGCCGACGCCGCCCGCGATGATGGCGCGCCCCTGGTGCTGGTGGCCGTGTCGCAGCCCAAAATGGCGCGCCTGCCGTCCGAATTGAACGGCTTGCACCTGCTGATACTCAATCGCGGCGAACTGGAAACGCTCGCCGGCCGCGCCCTGCCCGGCGCGGACCACCTGCGCGCGGCCGCCAACGCCGTGCGAAGCCGGGGCGCGCGCCACCTGATTATCACCTGCGGCGCCGACGGCGTGTACTATACGGCGCAGGGCAACGGGCTGCGCCATCTGCCCGCGCCGCCGCTGGAGGCGGACGAACTGGTGGACGTCACCGGCGCCGGCGACGCCTTCGCCGCGGCGGTGTGCTGGTCGCTGTATCAGGACGGCGCGGGGAGCGAGCCGGATCTGGCGCTGGCCTGCGGACGCGGCCTGGCGCTGGCGGCGCTGACCTTGCGTTCGGCGGCGACGGTGGCGCCGCAACTGGCGCCCGGCGCGCTCGATCATGTTCAGGGCGCGCACGCGGCGCCGCGACAAACGACGGCGCCCAACCCAGGCCCCCCTTATTCGACGCAACTTTTTCAGGACTGACAGCATGCACCAATTTCTCTTGTTCTCGCCCGAAGTGGCCGCGGCCCGCGCCGCCGGCACCCCCATCGTGGCGCTCGAATCGACCATCATTTCGCACGGCATGCCCTACCCGCAAAACGCGCGGATGGCGCGCGAAGTCGAGCAAATCATCCGCGACGGCGGCGCGGTGCCGGCCACCATCGCCATCATCGGCGGCAGAATTTGCATCGGCCTGTCGGACCAGCAGCTCGAACTGTTGGCCACCTCGCCCGACGCCATGAAGGTGAGCCGGCGCGACCTGCCCTACGTGCTGTCGCAATCGCTGTTGGGCGCCACCACCGTGGCCGCCACCATGATCTGCGCCGAGCTGGCCGGCATCGCGGTGTTCGTCACCGGCGGCATCGGCGGCGTGCATCGCGGCGCCGAGACCAGCTTCGACATCTCGGCCGACTTGCAGGAACTGGCGCGCACCTCGGTCGCGGTGGTGTGCGCCGGCGTCAAATCGATCCTCGACATCGGCTTGACGCTGGAATACCTGGAAACCCACGGAGTGCCGGTGATCAGCGCCGGGCAGCCCGATTTTCCCGCGTTTTTCACGCGCGAGAGCGGCTACAAGGCCGACTTCCAGATCGACAGCGCGGCCGGCCAGGCCAGCTTCATCCTGACCAAATGGCGCCTGGGCTTGAAGGGCGGCGTGGTAGTGAGCGTGCCGGTGCCGCTGGCCGACGCCATGCCGAAAGAAGAGATCGACGCCATCACCCTGCGCGCGTTGGCCGAGGCGCGCGACGGCGCCGTGCAGGGCAAGCAGGTCACGCCGTTTCTGCTCGCGCGCATCAAGCAGCTGACGGACGGGCGCAGCCTGGCCACCAATATCGCCCTGGTGAAGAACAACGCCCGCGCCGGCGCGGCGCTGGCGCGCGCCATGCAGGAGCATAATCCGGTCCCGGGCGAGCGCGCCTGAACGGCGCGACGCCGGCCTGCCGTCTTTTTGAAAAGTCATCGAGCCCATGTCCATCGATCTGAAACAGCTGCGCTACTTCCTGGCCGTCGCCGAAGAAAAAAGCTTCAGCCGCGCGGCCGAGCGGCTACACATCTCGCAGCCGCCGCTTAGCCAGCAGATCATGAAGCTGGAGAGCGAATTGGGCGTGCGCCTGTTCACGCGCACGACGCGCACCTTCGAGCTGACGGTGGCCGGCAAGGCCTTGATGGGCCAGGCCGCCGAGCTGCTGGCCAAGATGCGCATGACGATCGACACCATCCGCCAGATCGACCGCGGCGAAGTGGGCCGGCTGCGGGTTGGCATCGTCGGCTCGGCCATGTGGGGGCCGATACCGAGTTTGCTGGAAGAGTTTCAAACCAAATTCCCGCGCGTGACCTGGACCCTGCACGAATCGGGACCGACGGTGCAGTACGAGGCGCTGTGCGCCAAGCAGATCGACGTCGGCTTTTGGCGCGAGCCGAAACTGGACGAGGACGATCTGCGCAGCGACAATTTGCGTCAGGAGCTGTGCTTCCGCGAAAACGTCTGCGTCGCGGTACATGAACATCACGCCCTGGCCCGGCAAACCTCGGTGGAGCTGATCGATCTGGCCGCGCAGCCGATGCTGACCCTGACGCTCGATAAATCGGCGTTTCCGCGTTATCTGGTGCAATGCTGCGTCAACGCCGGCTTCCAACCCATTATTTTTCAGGAAGCGTCCGAGCCGCAAACGCTGCTGGCCATGGTCGGGGCCGGGCTGGGCGTGACGCTGGTGCCGGAGACCACCAGCCGCATCGGCTGGCCCGGCGTGGTCTTTTTGCCCATCAAAACCAACCCGCCCTCGGCCAATCTATATATCACTTACACCACGCTGGACGACGCGCCGGTGGTGCGCGCCTTCCTCAACATTCTGAACCCGCCCGCGCTCACCGACTGAACGCCGCGACACCCCGGGCTAAAAAAAATCCGCGCACCTTGCGATGCGCGGATTTTGCTAACAGCGCCGTGGCGGCGTATTAGAAATTGGCTTTGAACTGGGCACCGAAGGTGCGCGGATCGTTGACGATGCCGGTCAGGTTGTTGAAGTCGATGGCGGCGATGACTTGCTGACGGTTGGTGAGGTTGCGGCCGTAAGCGGCCAGCTCATACTTCCCGTCGGACCATTTGTAACCGACGCGCAGGCCACCTTCGAGCAGCGACTTGGCGGTGTATTCCTTCGCTTCGTACAAGAACATATTGTACTTGGCGCGGTAAGCCCAGTCGGTGTAGGCGTAGAACTCGCCGTTGCCGATTTCTTTGCTGTAACGCAGGGTGAAGTTGCCCACCCACTTAGGCGCGCGCGGCAGCGGATTGCCGTTGATCAGCACCGTGCCCGGCAGGGTACCGGCCGGATTGGTGATCGTGCAACCATTGCCGCAAGGGGCCACGAACAGGCTCGGATCTTTGATTTCCGTGCCGTTATA
>JAYVUV010000330.1:0-5366 GCA_043787615.1 Janthinobacterium sp.
GCCGGGGTGACCCCGGCGCCGGTGGAAAAGCCGGTGCGCGAGGCGCGCGCCGAGCGCGGCGCCGCCGTCAAGGCCGTCGAGCGGCCGGCCGAGCCCCAATTCACCGAGGCGCTCGACGGCATGGAGGCGGCGCTCCAGCAAGGCTTGCTGCAAGTGGCGTCCGAACATGACAAGACCCTGCGCGAGACCAAGGGCGTGCGTTTGACGCCGGCCCAGGCCGAGCGCTTGAACGCGGTGCGGGCCGAATTCAAACGGCTGGCCGATTGGGCGCGCTGGGGCGGCAACGTCTCGCGCGAGGAGCTGGTCAAGGCGGCCGAGGAGATGCCGGCCCAGGCTTTGGGCATGACCGAACTGGCGAAAAAGGTCGGCAGCCTGCGCGAGCGCTGGAAGTCGCTCGACACCTTGTCCGGTTCGGCGCCGAAATCGCTGTGGGAGCGGTTCGACGCCGCCTGTGGCGTGGCCTACGCGCCGGCCGCCGCCCACTTCAAGCAGTTGGGCGAGGAGCGCCACGCTAACGCCGACAAGGCGCGCGAGCTGATCGCCGAAGCCGGCGCCCTGGCCGCTGCGACCGTCGACTGGAAGCTGGTGGCCGCCGCGCTGCAACGCTTGCGCCAAGCCTGGACCCGGCTCGGACCGATCGACCGCAAGGATAAAAAACGTCTGGACGGCGAATTCGGCGAGGCGCTGGCCGCGCTGGCCGCGCCGCTGGAGCGCGAGCGCCAGCTGGAAGGCGCGCGGCGCGAGCAATTGATCGCCGAAGTGGGCGCGCTCAAGCCGAACGAGCGCAACACGGTGGACATGCTGCGCGCGCTGCAAGACAAGTGGCAGGAACTGGCCAAGGCGCTGCCGCTCGAGCGGCGCGTCGAGCAAGCCCTGTGGCAGCGTTTCCGGGCCGCCTGCGACCAGGTTTTCGCCCAACGCAAGGAGAGCGCGCAGGCGGCCGACGGCGAGCGCCGCGCCCACCTCGAAGCGGGCGAGGCGCTGTGCGCCGGCCTGGAGCAGGCCGAGATCGCCGACGACAGCGACAAGCGCCAAGCGGCCGCCATCGCCACCCTGCTGCGCGAGGCGCGTCAAGCCTGGAGCGCGCTCGGTCCGGTGCCGCGCGCCAGCGAGCAACAACTCGAACAGCGCTTCCAGAGCGCGCTGGCCGGTTTGCAGGCGCGCGCCGACGCCATCGCCCAACGCGCCGGCACGGCCCAGGCCAGCGCCTTGCGCGACAAGCTGCGCCTGTGCCAGGCGCTGGAAAACACGCTGCTGCAAGACGATGCCGGTACCGGTGCCGGTGCCGAGGCGGTCGACTGGAGCGCGCGCTGGAGCGCCTTGCCGCCTTTGGATACCCAGTTCGAGAAGGCGTTGGCGGCCCGCTTCCAGGCCGCCCGCCAGGCGTTGGACGGCGCGCGCGCGTCGTACGCCGTCACGCTCGAACACAACCGCGCGCGCCTGCGCGACGAGGTGCTGCGGCTGGAGATCGTGGCCGGCGTGGACAGCGGCGCCGAGTTCGCGCGCGAGCGCTTGAAGTTGCAGGTCGAGGTGCTGCAATCGTCGCTCAAGTCGGGCCAGAAGCCGGTGTCGCACGCGGCCCAGTTGCTGGCGCTGGCCGCCATGCCGGCCCTGGCCGACGAGCGCACCACCGGCCGCATCGAAGTGCTGTTGCGCCGCATCGGCGCTGGCGCACGCGAGCAGGCATGAGCGCGCCCGGCGACGCGGCTCCGGTCCCGGTCCCGGCTGCGGTCGCGGCCCGGGTGCGGGTGCAAACCGGGGATTTCGACGTGAGCGCCGAACTGGCGCGGCTGCGCGCCGCCAACCCCAGGGTGGGCGCGGTGGTCAGCTTCGTGGGCACGGTGCGCGATGTGAACGAGGGCGCCGCCGTGGCCGAAATGGAGCTCGAACATTATCCCGGCATGACCGAGCAAGCCATCGAGTCCATCGTGACGCAGGCCGGCGCGCGCTGGCCTTTGTTGGGCGCCCTGGTGATCCACCGCGTCGGTCCGCTCAAGCCGCTGGAGCAGATCGTGCTGGTGGCCACTTGCGCGGCGCATCGCGGCGAGGCGTTCGCGGCCTGCGAATTCATCATCGACTATTTGAAGACCGACGCGCCCTTGTGGAAAAAGGAGCAGACCGCGCACGGCGCGCGCTGGGTCGACGCGCGCGTGACGGACGACGCGGCGCTGGCCAAGTGGGACCGGCCGTGAACGCGCTGGCGGTCGGCGTGGGCGCCGCGCTGGGTGCGTGGCTGCGCTGGGGATTGTCGATCTGGCTGGCCGGCTTGCATACGCGCCTGGCCTTGGCCACCCTGGCCGCCAACTGGAGCGGTAGTTATCTGATCGGCTTGGCGATCGCTTTTTTTTCCAGTCATCCGGGCTTGCCGCCGGCCTGGCGTTTGTTTGCCATCACCGGTTTTTTGGGCGGGCTGACCACCTTTTCCACCTTTTCCGGCGAGGCCATGACTTATCTCCAGCGCGCCGAATACGGCTGGGCCTTCGGTCACAGCGCCCTGCATCTGGTCGGCTCGATCGGCTGTTGCGTGCTGGGCGTGGCCACGTGGCGCGCTTTTGCCGCCTGAGTCGGACAGCTCCGGCCGGCCACCACCTTGAAAACGTCCCCATCGTCCCAATTTTATTGTCAGGATAAAAATTCGGGAGCATGAGATGCGTCAAGATAAACTCACAACCAAGTTGCAGGAAGCCCTGGCTGATGCCCAGAGCCTGGCGGTCGGCAACGACAACCCCTATATCGAGCCGGTACATTTGCTGACGGCCTTGCTGAACCAGGACGACGGCAGCGCGCGCTCCATGCTGCAACGGGCCGGTGTCAATGTGGGCGGTTTGTCGACCGCGCTCAAGTCGTCGCTGGCGCGCTTGCCCAAGGTGAGCGGCGGCGAGGTGCAAGTGAGCCGCGAGTTCGTCAATCTGCTCAATCTGGCCGACAAGGAGGCGCAAAAGCGCGGCGACCAGTTCGTTTCCAGCGAAATGGTGTTGTTGGCGATGAGCGACGACAAGTCCGACGCTGGTCAACTGGCGCGCGAGAGCGGCGTGAGCCGCAAGTCGCTGGAGTCGGCGATTCAAGCCGTTCGCGGCGGCAACAAGGTCGATTCCCAGGAAGCCGAGGGACAGCGTGAAGCCTTGAAAAAATATACCCTCGATTTGACCGAGCGCGCCCGCCAGGGCAAGCTCGACCCGGTGATCGGGCGCGACGACGAGATCCGGCGCGCGATCCAGGTCTTGCAACGGCGCACCAAGAACAATCCCGTGTTGATCGGCGAGCCGGGCGTGGGCAAGACCGCCATCGTCGAAGGCTTGGCGCAGCGCATCGTCAACGGCGAGGTGCCCGACACGCTCAAGGGCAAGCGCGTGCTGTCGCTCGACATGGCGGCCCTGCTGGCCGGCGCCAAATACCGCGGCGAGTTCGAGGAGCGCCTCAAGTCGGTGCTCAAGGAATTGGCCATGGACGAGGGGCAGACCATCGTTTTCATCGACGAGATGCACACCATGGTGGGAGCCGGTAAGGCGGAAGGGGCGATGGACGCCGGCAATATGCTGAAACCGGCCCTGGCGCGCGGCGAGCTCCATTGCGTGGGCGCCACCACGCTGGACGAATACCGCAAATATATCGAGAAGGACGCCGCGCTGGAGCGCCGTTTCCAAAAGATCCTGGTGGACGAGCCTTCGGTCGAGGCCACCATCGCCATCTTGCGCGGCTTGCAGGACAAGTATGAGTTGCACCACAAGGTGGAGATCACGGACGCGGCCATCATCGCCGCCGCCGAGTTATCGCACCGTTATATCACCGACCGCTTCTTGCCGGACAAGGCCATCGATTTGATCGACGAGGCCGCCTCCAAGATCAAGATCGAGATCGATTCCAAGCCGGAGGTGATGGATAAGCTGGAACGGCGCCTGATTCAGCTCAAGATCGAGCGCGAAGCCGTCAAGAAGGAAAAGGACGAGGCGTCGCAGCGCCGGCTCGGTTTGATCGACGAGGAAATCGTCAAGCTTCAACGCGAGTACAACGACTTCGAAGAAATTTTGAAGGCGGAAAAGGCGGTGGTGCAGGGCAGCACCCATATCAAGGAAGAGATCGAACGGGTCAAGTTGCAGATGGAGCAAGCCACGCGCGAAAGCAATTGGCAAAAGGTATCGGAGCTGCAATACGGCAAGCTGCCCGATCTCGAAGCCCAGCTCAAGCATGCCGACAGCGGCGTGGCGCCGGCCGGCGACGGCAAGCCGCGCCTGCTGCGCACCCATGTTGGCGCGGAGGAAATCGCCGAGGTGGTGTCGCGCGCGACCGGCATTCCAGTCTCGCGCATGATGCAGGGCGAGCGCGACAAGCTGCTCCACATCGAGGAAAAGTTGCACGAGCGCGTGGTCGGCCAGAACGAGGCCATCAATGCGGTGGCCGACGCGATCCGCCGTTCGCGCGCCGGGCTGGGCGATCCGGGCCGACCTTACGGCTCCTTCCTGTTCCTGGGGCCGACCGGGGTCGGCAAGACCGAGTTGAGCAAGGCGCTCGCCTCTTTCCTGTTCGACACCGAGGAGTCGATGATACGGATCGACATGAGCGAATTCATGGAAAAGCATTCGGTGGCGCGGCTGATCGGGGCGCCGCCCGGCTATGTGGGCTACGACGAGGGCGGCTATTTGACCGAGGCGGTGCGGCGCAAGCCTTACAGCGTGATCTTGCTCGATGAAGTGGAAAAAGCCCACCACGATGTGTTCAATGTCTTGCTGCAAGTGCTGGACGACGGCCGCATGACCGACGGGCAGGGCCGCACGGTCGATTTCAAGAACACCGTGATCATCATGACCTCGAACCTGGGTTCGCATAAGATCCAGTCGATGGAAAGCGACGACCCGGGCGTGGTCAAGCTGGCCGTGATGGCCGAGGTGCGTTCCCATTTCCGGCCCGAGTTCGTCAACCGCATCGACGAGATCGTGGTGTTTCACGCGCTGGACGAGAAAAACATCGGCGCCATCGCCAAGATCCAGTTGCAGATCCTGGAGAGCCGCTTGGCCGCGATGGATATGCGCTTGCAGTTGTCGGAACTGGCGCTGCAAAAAATAGCCGAGGCCGGATACGATCCCGTGTACGGGGCAAGGCCGTTGAAACGGGCGATCCAGCAGCAGATCGAAAATCCCTTGTCCAAGCTGATCTTGCAGGGCAAGTTCGGGCCGAAGGACACGGTGTCGATCGACGTTCAGGGCAGCGAGCTGACGTTCGCCAACGCGGCCTTGGCGGCCGACACGCCGAACAAGGTGGACATGGCGAAAGCCTAGCAGCCTGTCGGACTTGGGATCGTCGGCTGCAAAATGCGCTGGGACGGTCCATATTTCGCCGCTTTCTCGGCCAATAGCTCGCTATTGGCACTG
>JAYVUV010000331.1:0-13718 GCA_043787615.1 Janthinobacterium sp.
CTTGCAGCGCCAGCCGGATTTGCAGCGGCGCGTGCGGCTGCGCGCGCGCGCGGGCGCCCAGCCAGGTTTGCAGGTCGAGGTCGAACGGGTCGGCGATCACGGCCAGCACCTGGCCGTCCTGGGCGCGCAGCAGCACGCAGTGGCGCGCCAGGGCTTGGCCCAGCGGCAGCAAGTCGAAGGCGGGCGTAAAGGCCAGCATGTCGACCGTCTCCAGCACGGCCAGCCCGAACGGCAGCGCCAGCGCTTGCACCACCAGGCGCGGCTCGACCCCGCTAAGCGCCTGCAACTCCTCGACCAGGGAACGCTTGGACTGGTCGCGCAGTTTGCGCGCGCGCGCCAGCAGGGCGGCGTCGATCACCGGCAAAGGCAGGGGCGGCAGGGTGGTCAGGATATGTCTCCGGCCAGATCGAAGATCGGCATATATAACAGCACCACGATGGCGCCCACCACCAGGCCGATGGCGGCCATCAGCAGCGGCTCGAAAGTGCGGGTGAAGCGGTCGATCCAGCGGCTGATCTCGCCGTCGTAAAAGGCGGCCGACTGGGTCAGCATCGGCCCCATGTCGCCGGTGCGCTCGCCGACCCGCAGCATGCGCAGCGAGATCGGCGTGGTCAAGGCGTTGGCCTCGAAGGCGGACGACAGCGGCAAGCCCGCCTCCACGCTGGCGCGGGCCGCGCGCAGCGACAATTGCATGCCGGGCGAGACCATGCTGTGCACCGTCTCGATGGCTTGCACGATGGTGATGCCGCCCTCGGACAGCATGCCCAGGGTCAGGTACAGGCGCGACAATTCATAAATGCGCACCCGCTCGCCGATCGCCGGCAGGCGCGCGATCAGGCGCGTCAAGCCGCCGCTGGCCTTGAGCCGGCGCCAGCCCGTCACCCCCAGCACGGCCAGGCCGGCCACCGCGCCCAGCAGCACGCCGCCGTGGGCGGTGGCGAACTGGCCCCAGTTCAGCAGCAACTGCGACATCCAGGGCAGATTGCGCCCGGCGCCTTGATAGACTTCGGCGAAACGCGGCACCACATAGGTGATCAAAAAAGCGCTGACCCCGCCGCCCACCAGCAGCAAGATGCAGGGATAGATGGCGGCGCTGACGATCTTGGCGCGCACCACGTCGATGCGCTGCTGGTAATCGATATAGCGCATGAGCGAGCGCGGCAAATCGCTGGTGCCCTCGGCGGCGCGCACGATGCCGATATACAGGGGCGGAAACAATTCGCTTTGGTCGGCCAGCACGGCGGAAAAGCGTTTGCCCTCGCGCAAGCCGTCGAGCATGCGTTGCAGCACGCCGCCGGTGCCGGGATTGGCTTCCTTTTCCAGCAAGGCTTCGAGCGCCTCGACGATGCCCAGGCCGGCCGTCAACAGGGCCAGCAACTCTTGGCTGAACAGCACCAGCGAGAGGGCCTTGCCGCGCGGGCGCGCGCCGCCGCCAAACATGCCGGAACGGGCCGGCGCGATGGCGCTCACGAACAAGCCGCGCGCCTCCACCTGACGCCGCGCGTCCGCTTCGTCGCGGCCGTCGACCGTCAGGCTCGAGAGCGTCATTTCCGGCGACAGGGCGCGTACGTCAAACTGCATGATGGGGCGACGCCACGGGTTTATTGCGAGCTGATGTCGGCGTCTTCGCCGGTGCCGCCCGGCTGGCCGTCCTTGCCGGTCGAGACGATCTCGTACTCGCCCTTGGTGCCGGGTGCGCGGTAGGCATAGGGATGCCCCCATGGATCGATCGGCACGCTTTTCTTCAGGTAAGGGCCGTTCCATTTGGCGCCGGCCGAGGGCGGTGCCGTCAGCAAGGCCGCCAAGCCTTCGTCGCTGCTCGGGTAGCGGCCGACGTCGAGCCGATACGTGTCGAGCGACTTTTCGAATGCCTCGATCTGGGCCTTGGCCACAGTCACTTCCGACTTGCCCAGCTGGGCGAAGTATTTCGGCCCCACATACGCGGCCAGCAAACCGATGATCACGATCACCACCAACAATTCCAGCAGCGTGAAGCCGGAAGACCGGCGCTGCGGGCGCCCCCGTTGACCTACATTCTGTGCTGCATGCATCCGACCGACTCCTCAATTGATTGCCTTGGCAACCTTGTTTTATAGCCGGCCACGGCGGCGCCGGCGCACGAAATGGGGTTGTGGCCGTGCAAGGCTACCACGCCGTTTGCGGTTTCAACAACCATTTCTTAGAGGCATATTTCGAGCGCGGCCGCATTCATGCCTATCAGCAACTAAAAGCGGGCTACCGGGCATCCGGCGCGGCATTTTTAGTTTGTCATTTAACAAGGTTGTCGCATATTTTCAACGCTTTTTTTTGCCACTATTAGTTGCGTAGTGATAGCGGAAACGAAATATTGTTCGGAAATATTTTGTAACCAGCAAATTTATCACGATACAAATTTCCGCACGCAAATTGACTGTTTTGCTATAGTCAAGAACGACCTGTTGTACGGGAGTCATCAGGCCAGTAGACCATCGCAAAATATATTGCCTAACTAATAAATCAAGGGAAGAGTTCATGAAACGCACTGCGCAGTTGACCAACACCCCAAGCGGCGCCGCCCGCCCCGCCCTTCGCCGTTTGCTGGCCGGCGCCCTCGTCGGGGCCGCCTTCGCCCTGCCCGCCGCGCACGCCTCGGTGATCGATTTTGAAGGCATCGGCAACAACTTGATCGGTCATAACGACGTGTTCCAGCAAGGCGGCCTGGCGTTCACCGGTTACTCCCTGGCCGATCTGGCCACGCCCGGCGAACTGGTGGGCGCGATCGTCGATGGCACCGACCTGGGCGTGTGCGCCGGTCTGGCTTGCCCGGTCAACAATCAAACCAATTTTTACTCGGCTTTGAACGACAGCGCGCTATTCATCGACCCGGCCCACGCCGGCGACAGCTTCAAGATCAAGGGCTTCGACGCCAGCTTCATCGGCGCGGTGGCGGGCGCGAGCTACCCGGCCGTGGCCGGCTTGCTGCGGGTCCAAGGCTTTTACGCCGACGGCAGCACCGTGTTCGAGAACTATTCCCTGAACGGCCCGACCGGCGGCAGCTTCGGCTTCCAGCACTTCAACACCAGCGGCACCTTCGGCGAGCAAGCCTTCACCCAGGTGGCCATTTTCGGCTTCACTTGCAACACCACCGGCGCGTGCAGCGCGTTCACCACCAACAAGGGGCAGTTCGCCATCGATAACATCCTGGTCGCCGTGCCGGAACCGACCACGTATCTGATGATGTTGCTGGGCCTGGCGAGCATCGGCGCCGTCGCGCGCCGCCGCCGCGCCAAGTAAGCCGTCCACGCCCTTCCCCCCCCTTCAGGATCTCCTACATGAAACTTCGTCCCGTCTCACTCGCCGTCATGCTGTTGCTGTCCGGCTTAAGCCTGGCCGCCCACACCGCCCAAGCGGCCGAACTGCGCCGCCCCTACATCATCCAACTGGCCGACAAGCCGGTCGCCTCCTACGCCGGCGGTGTCGCCGGCTTGAACGCCACCCAGCCGGCCGCCGGCAAACGCCTGAACCTGGAATCGGCCGATGTGCAGTTGTACACCGATTACCTGGGCCAGAAACAAGCCAGCGTGCAAGCCATCGTGGCCGGCGCCCCGATCCAGCATGAATACAAGGTGGTCTTCAACGGCTTCGCCGCCATGTTGACCGACGACGAAGTGCGCCAGCTCAAGGCCAGCAGCGACGTGGCCACCATCTCGGCCGACGAACCGCGCCACATGCTGACCAATTACACCCCGGCCTTCCTCGGCCTGGACCAGCCGAACGGCTTGTGGAACCAGGTCGGCGGCAAGTCGGCGGCCGGGGAAAACGTGGTCATCGGCGTGGTCGACGGCGGCATCTGGCCGGAAAACACATCCTACGCCGACCGCATCGACAGCAACGGCGTGCCGACCTTCGATCCGAGCGGGGCCACCGCCTATGGCGCGCCGCCCGCGTTCTGGAAAGGCGTTTGCCAGACCGGCGAGGGTTTCGCTCTGAGCCATTGCAACAATAAACTGATCGGCGCCCAATTCTTCGACGCCAGCTTCCTGGCCGACACCACCAAGACCACCCACTGGACCGAGTTCCGCTCGCCGCGCGACTCGATCGGCGGCACCATCGGCCACGGCGGCCACGGCACGCATACCTCGACCACCGCCGCCGGCAACAACGGCGTGGCGGCCAACGTCGACGGCATCCCGATGGGCAACCTGTCCGGCATGGCGCCGCGCGCCCGCATCGCCATGTACAAAGTGTGCTGGTCCTACAACGACGCGACCGATCCGACCGGCGCCAAGAACCAGTGCTGGACCGGCGACAGCGTGGCCGCGATCGAACAGGCGACCAAGGACGGCGTCAACGTGATCAACTTCTCGATCAGCGGCGGCAGCACCGTCAACGACCCGGTCGAACAAGCCTTCCTGCACGCCTCGAACGCCGGCGTGTTCGTGGCCGCCTCGGCCGGCAACAGCGGCCCGGCCAACGCCGTGGCCCACATCAGCCCCTGGCTGACCACGGTGGCCGCCTCGACCCACGACCGCCTGCTCCAATCGACCTTGACCCTGGCCACCGGCGCCAAATACAATGGCGCTTCGCTGAACGTGACGCCGCTGCCGAACACCGCCCTGATCCGCTCCGAGGACGCCGGCGTGGCGGGCGCCGACCCGACCCGTCTGCGCCTGTGCTACAGCGCCACCGGCAACAACAACCTGCCCCTGCTGGACCCGGCCAAGGTGCGCGGCAAGATCGTCACCTGCACCCGCGGCGACAATGCGCGGATCGACAAGAGCCTGGCGGTGCTGCAAGCGGGCGGCGCCGGCATGGTCTTGATCGACAACGGCGCCGGCCTGGTGGCCGAAGTCCATTCGGTGCCGACGGTGCACGTGAGCGCGGCCGACGGCGCCCTGATCGCCGCCTACGCGCAAGCGAACGGCGCCCAGGCTTCCCTGTCCAAATTCATCACCGGCAAGAGCAGCACCCCGGCCCCGGTGATGGCGGCGTTTTCCTCGCGCGGCCCGAACATGTTCGACGCCAACCTGCTGAAACCCGACTTGACCGCCCCCGGCGTCGATATCCTGGCCGGCGTGACCCCGGAATTGACCGCCGCCCAACGTAGCGACGTCATCAACGGCAGCCTGGTGCCGCCGGCCGCTTGGGCCTTCTACCAAGGCACCTCGATGTCCAGCCCGCACGTGGCCGGCCTGGCCGCGCTGCTGCATCAATTGCACCCGACCTGGTCGCCGGCGGCCTTGAAATCGGCCTTGATGACCACCGGTAGCACCACCGTCCCCGACGCCCAAACGGGCGAAGCGCGCGGCATCTTGCCATGGGGCCAAGGCGCCGGCCACGTGACGCCGAACCTGGCCGCCGATCCGGGCCTGGTGTACGACGCCAGCCTGGCCGACTACCGCAAATACATGTGCGGCGCCGGCATGGCCGCCGAATGCGCCACCGGCAGCATTCCGGGCTACGCCTTGAACCTGGCGTCTATCACCGTGAGCAACGTGCTGGGCACCCAGACCGTGACGCGCAAGGTGACCAACGTCGGCAGCGCCGCCGCCACGTACACCGCCAACGCCTCGATCAGCGGCTACAGCGTGTCGGTGGTGCCGAGCAGCCTGAGCTTGAACCCGGGCGAGACCAAGTCCTTCAACGTGGTGCTCAACCGCACCACCGCGGCCGACAATGTCTGGCAGTTCGGCGCGCTGGTCTGGAGCGACGGCGTGCACAACGTGCGCAGCCCGATCCAAGCCCGTTCCGGCAAGCCGATCATCGCCCCCGCGACGGTGCAATCGGACCGCGTGAGCGGCACCCGCCTGCTCAGCGTGACCACCGGCTTCGCCGGCAAACTGGGCGCGGCCATCGGCGGCTTGAAAGAAGTGAGCCGCAGCGCCTTGACCATCACCCAGGCCGCGCCTGGTTCGGTCGACACGCTGGACCAAGTGACCGCCGCCTGTAACGCCGGCGGCACCGGAGTACGGGTGGTGCCGGTCAGCGTCCCGGCCAACACCGTGGTGGCGCGCTTCGAAACCTTCAACCGCGACACCGAAGGCGGCGAAGGCCACGACCTCGACATGGCCGTGCTCACCGGCGCCGGCGCCCTGGTCGCGTCCAGCCTGCACGAAGGCTCGAACGAAGCCATCACCCTGGCCAGCCCGGCGGCGGGCGGCTACAAGGTCTGCGTGATCGGCTATGCCCTGGCCAACGGCGTGTCGGCCGACTTCACCCTGTCGTCGGCGGTGGTGAGCCGCAACGACAAGGGCGGCAATCTGAAAGTGTCGCTGCCGAGCACCGTCTACGCGGCCGGCACCGCGTCGGTCGGCTTGGGCTGGTCCGGTCTGCTCAGCGGCAAGCGTTATCTGGGCGGGCTGCAATTGCTCGACTTGAATAACAACACCGCCAGCACCACCGTCCTGTCCGTGGAAACGGACAACGCGGTACCGGTATCGAGCCCGGTCGACCGCGTCATCAAGCGCAACGCCGGCTTGTAAGCGCAAGGGCGGCTGCGGCCGCCCAATAAAAAAAGCTGCGCGCCTCACGGTTCGCAGCTTTTTTTTCGTGCCGCGCGGCCGGCGCGCCAGCCCGGTTTAACTGGGATCGGCCGCGCCTTGCGGGCGCGCCACGCAGCGGCCGGCGCGGCAGACGGCGCCCGGGTCGGGCAGCACGCGGCAATCGCCCATCAACCCGGCGTTGGCGGTTTGCCGTTCGCTGCGGTAACGTTCGGCCAGCGCGGCCAGGGCGGTCGGCTCGGTGGCCGTGCCGGACCAGGCCAGAAAATACTCCGGCCCGCCGCATGCTTTGCTGCCCACCGCCAGCGTGTGGCACTGGGCCGTGTCGGTGCAGGCGGCCTGGCCGACCAAGGAGCGGATACCGGCCAGGGTGTCGCCGCGCGCGGCGGCCGGCGATGGCGCGGCCGGGGACGGCGCGGCCGGCGATGGCACGGCCGGGGACGGCGGCACCGGCTCGGACCAGCTGCACGCGACGCAGGCCAGCAATAACAAGGGGGCGAGGCTGCGCATGGGGGCGATCATTCTGGTGGGGGAAGAACCATCATGCGGCAGCGACGGGAGCTAGTCAAGTCGCGCCGCGCAGGTCGCGCCGCGCAAGCCTGGCCGCTTAGGCGCCGGGCCGGGCCGCGCCGGCCGAAGCGCGTCGGTCCGCCATGCCGCGTTCGCCATGCGGACGGGGTGAAACAATCGGCTGGCAACGCCGCCGTCTGCGGCCCTCCCGCGCGTCGCGGGTCGGCCGGCTCAGCATGGCATCGCGGTGCCGCCGTCGAGCAGGCGCAAGGCCGTGCCGCGCGTCACAGCCTGGGTACGATTATTCACCCCCAACGCGCGATAAATGCGTTGCAAGTGGTTTTTCACGGTCAAGCCGCTGATGCCGAGAATCTGCCCCACTTCTTGGTTGCTCTTTCCTTCGCGCACCCACCGCAAAATTTCCACCTCGCGCAGGCTGACCGGCCGCATCAACCCCGGCGCGGCCGAACCGACAGCATCGTGCGGGTCCGAGGTCTGGCTGGGGTCCAGCCCCAACAAAGCCATATGCAGATACGGCAACAACAGCTTGAGAAAATGCGCCTCGCGCGCGCCGGGCCGCAGCGGCATGCCGAACAGCGCGAAAAAGCTGGCGCCGCCGGCCAGCGGCGCGCTGCCGTGCAGCAGCACATTGTCGTAACCGCAGGCGCGCAGTTCGGCCTGAAATGGCGGCGGCGCGGGCGCGTCCGGGGCGGCCGCCTCCAACGCGCGCGGCAGCGCGCCCGCCTGACGCCAATGACGCGCCAGGCGCAAGGTCAGGCCGTCGCGCGGATCGCTCAAGCGGCCGATCAAAGCCGGCGCCAACACTTGCCCGTGCAGGCATTCGACGCGCGCCACCCGCCCGTCCGGCGCCAGATGCAAACACACCATGACTTGATGCGGCAGCAAAGCTTGAAACTGGCCCTGGGTCCAGAGGAACAAGCGGCGCGGATCGGCGATCGCCAGCGCCGCCTCGATGGCATGCAGCAAACGCTCCTGTTCGAGCGGGCTCAAAATGACCAAGGGCGTCGTCACGCCCAGAGGCCCGGGCCGCCGGCCTGGGCCGAGGTGTCCAGGGCCACGAAACGGTAACCGCTGCCGCGCACGGTTTCGATGCGCCGCTGCTGGCCGCTCGGCTCGAGCGCGCTGCGCAGGCGGCCGACATGGGCGTCCACGGTGCGCTCGTCGAGCACCACGTGGTTGCCCCAGACTTGATCGAGTAGCTGGGCGCGGCTGTGCACGCGCTCGGGATGATGCATCAGGAAATTGAGCAAGCGAAATTCGACCCGGCCCAGCGACAGTTGCTGGGTGCCGGCCGTCACGCGCAGGGTGCGCGGATCGAGCCGCAAGCCGGCCAATTGCACGGTGTTCGGATCGACCGGCGGCAAGCGGCGGCGCAGCACGGTGTGCACCCGGGCCAGCAGCTCGCGCGGGTTGAACGGCTTGGTGATGTAATCGTCCGCCCCGCTCTCCAGGGCCAGGATTTTGTCCTGCTCGGCATCGCGGGCGCTGACCATGATCAGGGGCAGCTCGCGCGTTTGCGGCTGCGCCCGCAAGCGGCGCAACAGGTTCAAGCCCGATTGACCGGGCAAGGTCCACTCCAGCAACACCATGTCCGGCAACGCGCGGGCGATCATGGCCAGGGCGCTTTCGGCGTCGTCGGCGCACAGCAGCCGGTGCCCGGCCCGCGTCAGGTTGAGCGCCAGCAGCGCCCGCGCCGCCGGGTCATGTTCCACCACCAGTATCTGTGCTGACATATCTATTCCAAGGAAACGAAGCGCAACGACTATGCATCAAGCCCGCGCGCGCGACTAATACAATTTAGCTCGAGCATTGAGAGCTTGCGCAAATAAACCGCGCGCCGGGATTCTGCCACACGGCGTGACGGGCGCTGCGATATCGATACGATATAGATACGAAAGCGACCCGATATCGGCGCTCGGCGCCCGACGCCTGCGGCGCCGCAAGGGCCGCTCACTACCTTCGACGCCCTGCCCGACGCATACGCGCCGGGACGATCCGGCCGACGACGCGCGCCGCGTGGCGTGCGCGAAAAAAAACACATCGGCCGCGTGCGCGGGCGATGTGTTTTTTGATGCGGCGGGAGGGCGCGGCCAGCCCGCCGGCGTGCGATTAGGCGGCGAGCGCCGCGGCAGAACGGCGCCGCGCGCCGAAGCCAACCACGGCCAGGCCGGCGCCCAGCATCAGCCACGAGGACGGCTCCGGCACCGCCGCCACCAAGCCGACTCCGGCGTATCCGGTGGCGCCCACGCTGGCCGGGTTGCCGTTAAAGGCCGGCATCAATTCGAATTGCACCACGTTGCCGTTGGGGTTGCCCAGATAGCCGGCGTCGTTGAGCAAGCCGACCCCGAAGGTGCTGCCGGTGTTGCCGGCGCTGGTCAGAAAATCGCCGCCGAAGGCGATGTCGAAGCTGAATTTTCCGCCCAGGGTGACCGAGTGGAACAAGTCGTTGTAGCCGCTGCCGTTGCCGAAATAAACCACGCTCTGCAACGCGCCGGACAGCTCGCCTTCGCCGGAGATACGCTCGCCGAACGCGCCGCTGAAGTGGCTCAAGGTGGCGTTGGCGGCGCTGGCGGCGCTGCTGCCCGGAATGAAGGCGAAGTCGAGAAAACCGCCGCCGCTAAAACCGCTGGTATCGATGACGACATGGTAATTGGTCGCCGGCGCGGCGCCGGCCAGGCCGGCGACGCCGGCCAAGGCCACGGCCAACAGGGAGCGGCGGGCGAAACGGATCATTTGCGATGGTGACATGGGTTTTCCTTAAAAAGTGCCGCTGTAGACTTTGGTGGCGTAACTGATCGCCACTTTGCCGGGGTTGCTGAAACTGAGGGCGAAGCTGGCGCTCGCGCCGGGCGCCAAACTGCCCTGGTTGACGACGATATAAGCCACGCCCTGCGCCACCCCGCTCGCGTTGGCCAGCACCACGCCGCTCGGCAAGCCGTCGAAACGCACCGTGAACGGGCCGCTCAGGGTGGCGCCGCTGATGTTGGTGAAGGAAAAGGTGCCGGCATATTTCTGCGTCACGCGGTTAAAGCTCAACCCGGAAGCCGAGGTGGCCACGCTGTCGCGCAGATCGACCGGCGCCGATTGCAGGTTCAAGCTGATCACCACCGGATCGTGGTCCGAGGCGCGGTACGGCAGCGCGTTGTACAGATCCTGCGGCTTGCCGTCAGTGTTGTAGTCGATCACGCTCGGTTCGTCCGCGTTGACATGCCACTCGGCCGCGCCCGCCACCTGCGGGCTGAGGGCGGCGCTGGCGAGAGCGTGGTCCAGATAGCCGATCTCGCTGTCGAAGATGAAGGAATACGGGGTGCCGGTCGGGCGCACAAAACGTTCGAGTTGATTGACGAAACCGGTATCGGTGATGGCGTTGATCGGATCCTCGAAACCGTGCGAATTCATGTCGCCGATGATGAGCACGTCGGGGTCGCCGGCGGCGGCGACCACCTGCGGCACGAAGCCGCCGATCAGGCGCTGGGCTTGCTGAACCCGGGTCGCGTTCCAGCAACCCTGGCTGTCGCCCTGGTCGGTGTCGGCCCCGCCGCCGCTCGGGCAACTGCCCTTGGACTTGAGATGGTTGACGATCAGGGAAAACTTTTCGCCATTGTTGGCTCTAAAGGTTTGCGCCATCGGCGGACGGTTGTTGATGGCGGCGTCGTCGCTCAAGGCGGCGCCGACCGGGGTGACGCGGGCCGGCTTGTAGATCATGGCGACCCGGATCGCGTCGGTGCCGGTGGCGGCCGGTTTCGGCACGTAGGCGTAGCTGACCGCGCCGATAGCGGCGTTGAGCTGGTCGACCAGGTACGACACGGCGGTCTCGCCATTGTTTTGGATTTCCATCAAGCCCACCACGTCGGCGTCGATGGCTTTCAGTTCTGCCACGATCTTGTCGCGCTGCCGCACGAATTCGACCAGATTGTCGGCGCCGCGGCAATTCGATTTGCTGCTGCTGGCGCCCAGGGTGCAGCCCTGCCCGGTTTGGCCGAACACATTGGCGCCGTTGGTGAAGGTGGTGAAGAAATTGAGCACGTTGGCGCTGGCCACCTTGACGTTGCCAGCCGCCAGGAGCGGTGGCGCGGCGCGCGGATTGTCGCGTGAAAACCGTGGCGTCACACTCGGTTGCAGCTTGAAGGCCGCGCCGCCGCCGCCGATGGCGCCGAAGTCGACCACGCCGGTCAGGTCGGCCACGCTGTCGCCGGCGCGCACGGTGCCGTCTTCGCCGATGTAGGGGATGACCGTCGGGGTGACGAAAATACCGTCGTCGAGCACGATCAAATTGCGCGCGTTGGCGGCCGCCAGGGCCAGCGCGTCGGCCGAGCCGGCGCGGTAGTGGTTGGTGGGCACTTCGCGCCGGCCGGACGACAAGCTCAACTCGCCACGGGTGCCGACGAATTCGCTCTGCGCCACGGTCAGCGGGCTGGTGAAGCGCACCAGCATGCCTTCGACCTGGCCCAGGTCGGCGAACGGCAGCGCGATATTGGTCGGCGCCACGCTGTGGCCGCCGCTCAGGGTGAGCAGCGCGGTCAGATCCTTGAACTCGGTCACCGAGCGGCTGGCGCCGGTCGGGGTGAATTCGGTCACGCTACCGGTCAGACGCACCAGGTCGCCCACCGCCGCGCTGTTGACGCTGGCGCCGGTGAACACGAAGATGGCGTCCGAACTGGCCGGATTGCCGTCGCCGACCGGGTCTTGCACGAAGAAGCCGGTGCCGACCTTGAGCGTGACCACGCCCTCGGTGGTTTGCACCGTGTTGGCGACCGGGCTGGTGGCGCCCTCGCCCTGGATTTGAGGGATGCGCAGCGTCACGGCGGCCGGCACTTGCACGCTGACGTTGACGCTGCAAGTCTTGCTTTGGTCTTGGTCGTTGCCGAATTCGATCAGCACCGGATAGCTGCCGACCGGCACCCCGGCGCCCACCGTCAAGCGCGCGCCGGCGCTCTCGCCGGGGCCGGCGGCGGGGTTGAAATCGGTCAGGGAAATGCCGGCCACGGCGGGCGAGACGATCGCGGCGCGGTTGACGGTGCCGTCCAGGTCGCTGGCGCTCACGGCCGCGTCGCCGGCGTGACCCAGCACCAGCGACAAGATCGCCGGGCAGCTGGCCACGATCGGCCGCCGCACGGGCGCGCCGCACACGGCCGCTTCCGACGCGCGATTGCGCGGCGCGGGCACGGCGGCCACGAAATCGGCGCCGTTGTCGTCGCTGTCGGCGCAGCCGTTGTTGGCGCGCGCGATGGCCAGGGTGTTGGATGGGCCGGGCGCGACCGTGCCTTCGAAGGCGCTGGCCGCGCCGAAGCCAACCAGGTCGAGCACGGCCGCGCCGCCCGGATTGGCGCCGCTCAGGGCGCTCACGCCATTACTGAGCAGCACCTTGCCGGAGCTGGACGAGAGGGCGATGGCGCCGCTGGCGTCCGGGTCCGGCAAGTCGGTACTGCCGCCGCTGCCTTTGGCTTCCTGCACCAGCAGATACTGACCCGCTTGCAAAACCACCGGCGGCAAGGGCGTCACCGCCCAGCTGGCGCCAGCGGCCGAGGCGTATTGCACGCTCCAATTGCTCAGATCGACGGGCGCCGCGCCACGGTTGAACAATTCGATGAAATCGTTTTTATAGGTCGAGCCGGAGTTGCCGCCGCCGCCATACACTTGGCTGATGACCACGTCGGAGGCGGCCAGGGCCGGCGCGCACACGCCGGCCAGCAGGGCCGCCATCACGCTGAGGCGACAAGGCAGGCCGGCGCGAAAGGCCGGCATCGATGCAAACAGTTTGTTCATTATCGTTCCTGAAGTAAAAGATCAAAGCGTGGCGGCGGCGCGGCGCGACTTTCGCGCTGGCGCCGCAGTGAATAGAATCCAATCACTATTGCAAATTGCATATTACGTGTAAGCAATGACGTGTTGATGACAAGAATGTAGTCCGAACGGACTAACGCCGATACGGCGCGGCCAGCGGCTCGCCGATGAACACGCCCTGGGCCGGCCACGCCACGCTTTTCCAGTAAGCCTCGATGGCCGTCTCGCCGCTCAGATAATGTTTGAGCAGCACCGTGGGATGGGGAAATTTTTGCCAGTAATTGCAAGGCTCGGACACGCTGCCGTAACTGGCCGTGGCGCCCGCCTCCAGCCAGCGCAGGCTGCTCATTTGCGTATCGCCCAGCAAGTCGCCGCCGACCGAGGTCAAATGGTCGGCCAGCGCGCCGGGCAAGAAATTGAGCGTCTCCAACTTGCCGACCCGGGCCAGGCCAGTCTGGTAAATCATCACATCGCGCGCGCCATCCAGGCTGTCGGCCTGGATGGTTTTCAAGTTCAATTTTTTTTGCTCGATGCGGCCGTTGGGCGGGAAAAAGCGCGCCCGGCTGTTGCGCGGCCCCTCGCTGGTGACCAGATAATACGCGGTGGCGGCTGGAATCCGGAAACCGCTGCCCACCCCGCGCCCGATCAATTGCTTGGCTTGCTCGACCGATTCGGTCGGCATCAACATGCTGGGCCGTAAACCGAGTTCGGTGTAGGGACGGCTCGCGTCGGAATTGAAATAGGCGCTAGGTTTGCCCGCCTCGCAAGTTTTTTCGCACTGGGCCGCATCGAAACCCAGGGTCATGGCGGCCGTGATGGCATTGCATTCGACCGCGTAAGGCGCCGTCCACACCATCAACAGGGCTTGGATCTGCGGCCCCAGCTGGGCGTCGATCTGTTTTTTCAAGACGCCGAACTGGGCCG
>JAYVUV010000332.1:0-15484 GCA_043787615.1 Janthinobacterium sp.
GAACCGGAAAGCGCGCCGGCGGCCCCGGTCAAGCCGGAGCGGCGCGTCTACAAGGTGGACTTGCCGGCGGCGGCCGACTTCGCGCTCGACTTGAAGCGGGTCGACGCCGACGGCACGGTCTGGAACGGGGTGGCGGCCATGTCCTGGCAACCGGCCGGCGACCATTACAAGCTGACCGTGGAGGCCGGCTTGAGCATGCTCGTCACGCGCATCAATTTGCTGGTGCTTACCAGCGAGGGCTTGCTCGACGCCAGCGGCATCGCGCCGGTGACGGCGACCGAAAAGCGCAAGGGCCGCTCGCTCACGGCCACCCATTTCAACCGCGAGGAGGGGCGCATCACCTTCTCGGCCAGCGAGCGTTCCTATCCGCTGCCGCCGGGCGCGCAGGACAAGGCCAGCGTGCCGTTCCAGCTGGCGGCGATCGGGCGCGGCGACGTCAACCAGTTCGGCGCCGACATCGAGCTGTTCGTCGGCGAGGACAAGGAAGCCAATCTGTTCCGCTTCGTGCTGGTGGGCGAGGAGGAACTGGAGACCGGCATGGGCCGCGTGGTGACCTGGCATCTGACGCGTCCGCCGCGCGCGGGCAGTTATTCCTCGCGCCTGGACGTGTGGCTGGCGCCGGCGCGCGGCTGGTACCCTGTGCAAATACGCAATACCGAATCGAACGGCGCGGTGACCACCCAGACCGTTTCCAAAATCACCGTTACAGAACCATCCGGAAAGTAATCCATGTCGAAGTCCTTTACTCCACGCGGCGTGCTCGCCGCCTTGCTGGCGGCCGTGCTGGCGCCGGTTCTGGCGGCGCCCGCGGCGTCCGCGTCGGCCACCGCGTCGGCGGCCGCTTCCTCGGCCTCATCGGCGGCCTCGGCGGCCTCGGGCGCCACCACGGCGGCCGAGCATCCGAGCGCCAAGCACGCGTTCAGCCTGCCGCCCTCGGCCGATTTGAGCTACACCCTCAAGGCGCGCCAGCGCGGCTTGAGCCTGGGCGGCGAAAGCACTGTGGCGTGGCGCGCCGACGAGCATAGTTATTCCATCGTCAGCGAGGCCAAGGTGGCCCTGTTCGGCAAGATCCTGGAAAACAAGAGCGAGGGCGCGGTCGACGACTACGGCCTGGCGCCGGCCCAGTATGTCGAAAAGCGCTACCGCAAGGAGGCGAGCACCACCAGCTTCAAGCGCGACGCCAAAACCATCGCCTTCAGCGAGTCCGATGAAAGCTATCCGCTCAAGGGCGGCGAGCAGGACCGCACCAGCGCGCCCTGGCAATTGCTGGCCATGGCCCGCAGCGCGCCCGAGAAATTCAAGCCGGGCGCGGACCTGGCCTTGTTCGTGGCGGGCCGGCGCGACGCCGAGCCGTGGACCTTCAAAGTGATCAAGCAGGAAACCGTGCACACCGGCCAGGGCGACATCGGCGCCATCCATCTGAGCAAGGCGCCGCCGCCCGACCGTCAGGGCCAGCAGGTCGACATCTGGCTGGCGCCGTCGCTGGACTGGTATCCGGTGCAACTGCGCTACGCCGACGAGGATGGCGACTTCGTCGAGCAGACGCTGAGCAAGATCAGCAAAAAGTAGCGTCGGCGGGAGGCCGACGGCGCACCCCGGTGGCGCAAAAGCGCCGCCGCCAAGCTGTTATACTGGCGCCCCCCGGCTCCACGGCCGGCGGCGTCCCCGTACAAACAGCAACCGGAACAGCATGAGCAACCTACCCGTCAACGCGAGCACGGCAAACGCGGCCGCCGAGTTCCAGCGCATCGAGCAAGAGCAAGACACGCTGCAATCGCATTTCCAGCCCAACGTGGCGGCCGATGAAATCGAACAAGTATTTCACCTGAAACGGGCGCAGCCGCTGTTGCAAGTGTTCACGGCCTTGTTTCACGGCGGCTTCGACGGCGTGCTGGTGCGCCTGCTGGTGCTGCGCGAACTGGCGGCCGACACGGCCTCGCCGGCCTTCACGCGCGCCGACATCAACCACAAGCTGGCCTATTTGCTGCCGGAAAGCCTGGAAACGGTGCTCATGCGCCTGCGCGGCAACCAGTTGCTGGCCTGGGACGCCCAACAGGCGGTGTACCGCGTCACTCCCATGGCGCGCAACGTGCTGTCGGCCATCGATGGGTTGTTGGGCCTGGGCCAGAGCGAGGACCAGGCCGAAATGGGTTTCCTGTTGTCGCAGGTGGCCGGCGCCCAAGCCGTGGGCGGGGTCTCGGCCCAGCAGTTGCAGCATTTGCTGGGGCGCCTGGTCGACTTGACCGAGGAGTTCGCCGACGCGATCGCCTCCGGTTCCGAATTCCGCTTGCGCACCGCCCAGGCCAAGTGGAACACGGCTTGCGACTGGGTCGAAAAAGGCTCGCAAATCATCCTGGCCATCACTGCCGACGAGCAGGCCGACGCCGCCACCCACAAGGCGGCGCAAGCCATCGGCCGCGCGCAAAGCATGCTGCTCAATATGCAGGGCATGTTCTCGCGCGCCCTGAACCAGATCGAGCGCCAGCGCGTGCACCTGGGCCAGTCCGGCCTGTCGACCACCGACATCAAACGCTGGCTGCTTCAGCACGACGACCTGGCGCAATTGGCCGACGGCGCCATCGACCAGCCGGTGATGCCGCTGTTTTCCACCCCGGCCGAAATGATCGACGTGGCCGAAACCGAGCTGCTGACCGAGCGCGCGGCCGGCGTGGCCCAGACCGGGCTACCGGCCGGGCAGGACGCGCCCACCACCATCAGCGACGCGCCGGCCATGCAGTTGGAGCTCGACGACTGGCTCGACCGCCTGTCCAGCTTCGCCGGCCTGGCCGGCGGGTCGGGCGGCGCGCCGGTATCGGTGCCGATCCAGGATTCGCTGCTGCCGGCCAGCTTCGCGGTGGCTTCCTACCGCGCCTCGATGCTGCCGCTGCTGGGCGACGCCTCCGAGGCCAGCCTGCAGGGCGCCACCGCCAAGCTGGCGCGCCTGCCGATCAGTTTTGTGCCGACCGACGAGATGGTCCACTTGTCCGACCCGCAGGTGGCGGCCATGTCGATCGCCTCGCTCTCCCTCACCTTCACCCTCGATCTGGATAGCCCGCCCGATGAATGACGATTCCCAAATTCTGATTGCGCGCCTGCTCACCCACCACACGCTGCGGCGCGACGACAAACTGGTCAAGCGGGTGCTGTCGGATGAACTATTCCGGGCCGAGATCGACGCGCGCCTGCTGGCTTGCGGCATGAAGCTGCTCGATAACGTCTACGCCGACCACGTCACGCTGGCGCTCACGCGCGCCATCGAACCGAAGATCTTCGGCGCGCGCGACGTCTGGCAAAACAATAACTTCGGCCTGGCGCGCGACGGCGTGGCGCTGCTGGTGGTGCTGTGGGCGCAAATCATTTTGCCCAAGCGCGAGCGGCAGGAAACCCACCAGCACGCGGAGGACGACCAGAACGACATGTTCGACAAGGACAAGCCGCTGCCGCGCGCCGAGGATAGCTCGATCGGCATTTCGTACAAGGCGCTGCTGTCCGACTTCGGCGACAAGCTGGGTAAAAAAACCCGCATGGACATGAATCTGGGGATCCTGGCCAAACTCGGTTTCATCGAGCGCCGCAACGACATGCTGGTCGAAGGGCCGCTGCTGGACTTGATGATGGATACCGACGTGCTCAAGGAGCGCATCATCAACGGCGCCCTGGCCGAGGTGTTCAAGCGCGCGCCGGTCCAGGCGGCGCACGCGGCCGACGACGCCGAGGACGGGCTGGAAGACGACCCCGCCGACCACGATAGCGCCGACGGCGCCGACGCGGCCACCGATACCCCATACTGAGAGCCGCCATGTTTCATATCAAATCGCTTGAACTGGTCCATTGGGATTATTGGCAGCGCATCAAAAACATCCCGCTCGACGCCAAGATCATCACCATCGCCGGCCAGAACGGCTCCGGCAAAACCACCTTGCTGGACGCCTTGCGCACCCTGTTCGGGCTCGATTGCTCGATGGGCCGCACCTATAAACACTACGCGCGCCACTCGGGCCAGCAAACCGCCTGGCTGCGCGCGGTGGTCGACAACAAGAACGCCGGCAAGCAGCTGTCGAACCGGCCATTCCGCAGCTCCGGGTTTTTCAGCGACGACGAGGTGACGCTGTTTTGCCAGATCCAGAAAAACGGCGGCGACTGGAAGCGCCAGTATCTGATGCGACCCGGGAACGTGCAGATCGAGGACGTGGGCGACGCCAACGACTGGCTCGGGGTGGAGAACTACCGCAAGCGACTGGCCAACGCCGGCCTGTCGCCGGCCATGGCCAAGGTACTGGCGCTGGAGCAGGGCGAAACCGACAAGCTGTGCGAATACGCGCCTCGCCAGTTGCTCGATCTGGTGTTCCAGGTGTTCGGCGACAAGGAGGTGCTGGACGCCTACGACGAAGCCAAGCGCCACCAGCGCGATACCGAGGTCGAATTGAAGCGTTTCGAGAGCGAGCTCGAAGCGTCCAAGACCAATCTGGAAGGGCTGCGCCTGCGCGTGGCCAATTACCATCAATGGGAAGGCTTGCATAAGGAGCGCCGCAACCTGCTTGAAGAAGTGCTGCCTAGTTTGCAGTACCACGAAGCGCGCGAAAAGGCGGCCGGCGCCAGCCGCCAGCTGCGCGAGGCGCGCAAGCCGATGGCCCAGGCCGACCAGCAATTGAGCGACAAGCGCGGCGCGCTGGCCGCGCAGGTGAAGGCGCTGAGCGAGGCGCAGCAGCTCGAAACGCTGCTGGAACAAGAGTCGACCGCGCTGCAAAGCCGGCTGGCGCACGTGAACGCCAAATTGAAGCCGCTCGACGGCCTGCTGGAACAGCAAGAGCGCCTGCGCAAGCTGGCGGCGGACGCCGGCGCCGACATCGCCGCCGTCGCGCTCCAGCTGGAGCAAAAGGAAGCGGAGTGGCTGCGCCAGAAGCAGGCGCGCGACGCGCTGGCGGCCCGCATCGCGGCCGAACACGCGACCATCGCCGCCCTGCAGGGCAAGACGGCGATGCCCGAGCCGGACAATGTGCGCGCCATGCGGCGCGCGCTGCGTGACGCCGGCATCGGCCACGCCATGCTGTCCGATATCGTCGAAGTCACCGATAGCCGCTGGCAGGGTGCGGTCGAGGGGGTGTTGGGCGGGTATGCCTCGGTGGTCTTGCTGGACAAGGCGCGCGACGCCTCGGTCGCCTACCGCTTGGCCGAGCAGGAGCGCTACCGCCACTTCATCGTGCCGGACCTGGTGACGGCGCCTCTGTCCAAGGACGCCAGCCTGCTGTCGGTGGTGCGCTTTTCGGCGCCGGTGCCGGCCTGGCTGATCGAGCAGCTGGCGCGCATCGCGCGGGTCGATTCGGTCGATGCCGGCTTCAAACTGGCCGCGAGCGAGGAATGGATCACACCCGAGGCGTATCACCGCGAGCGGCGCGGCGGCCGCTCCTTGTATGTGGAGGCGTCGCGTTACCGCTTCGGCCAGGCCGGCCGCAGCCAGCGGCTCGACGCGGTGCAGAAGTCGCTGCCGGCGATGGAGGCGCAGGAAGACAGCCTGACGCTGGCGATCGGCAAACTGGCGGGCGAGGTGGGCGCGCTCAAGGCGCGCATCGCCGGGGTGGACGCGGCCAAGGAATTGAGCGCGCGCCAGGTCGAATTCGAAGAGGCGCTGCGCAATAGCGCGCCGCTCAAGGCCGAGCGGCAGGAAGTGGGCGGCCGCCTGGGCGAGCTGCAAGGCTTGATCAAGAACGCCACCGTGACCCGCACCCGTGCCGACACGGTGTGGCAAAACGCGCGCTTCGCCCTGTCCGAGGCCGAAGCCGGCCTGCGCCTGGGCCACAAGCGCCAGATCGAGCAGCGCGCCGAGCATGCCAAGGCGCTGCTGGCGCTGCGCCGTGGCTGGCGCCATTTGCCGCGCGGCTGGCGGCGCGCGGCGCGGCGCGCGGCCCTGGTGGCCGAACATCAGAACGCGCACCAGGTCGATCTGCGCGTGGCCAGCCTGCAAACGAGCCTGGCGCGCGAGGATTGGGAGCTGGACGCCACCGTGATCGACCAGCATCAGCGCCTGTCCGACCAGCTGCACGGGCGGCAGTCGGAAACCGACGAGCGGCGCTACCAGAACAACCGCGCCATCGAGGCGACCGGCAACGCGCGCGGCGCGTATATCGAGCGCTTGCGCTACACCGTCAAGACCTACAGCCGCAATATCAAGGAGCTGGGCGAACTGGCCGGGATCGAAGTGCACGCCGATCCGGTGCGGCTGGAAAACGACGACATTCAATTGTCCCAGGCCGGCCTGCACGTGCGCTTCAAGTTCGACGGCAAGGGACCGATCGGCATGAACGACGGCGAGGCCTCGGGCGGCCAGCAGGTGATGAAGTCGCTGGTGCTGCTGATCGGTTTGCTCAAGTCGGAGGACGGCTCGGGCGGTTTCGTGTTCATCGACGAGCCGTTCGCCCATCTAGATATCCGTAACATCCAGCTGGTCGGCGAATTCCTTAAAAACACCGAGGCGCAGTACCTGATGACCACGCCGCTGACCCACAACACGGATGTCTACGATCCTTCCGAGCTGACTTTGATCACCAGCAAAAAGAAAAAGGATACCCAGTGGGCGCAGCCGATCTTTGTGTTGCAACGGCGCGCGCCGGAGGCGGCCAAGGTGCTTGAACCGGCGCGGTATTGATCGATCCCGCACTCGACCCTCGCCGGTATGGACAGCGGGCCGGCGCGGCGGTTTAATCGATCAAGGCGGGCGCTTGCCGTTGGTCGGTCTTCGCTTGCGATATCGAGGAGGAAGAATGACCGAGCGCGCGGGATGGATCGTGATCACCTCGCCCGACCGTCTTATCGCCGACGTGGCGATGGATGTGGCGCGGGCCGGTTTCACGGTGGATCAGGTGCTGGAACATCTGGCATGCATCGCGGGGCGGGCCGAGCCGGCGGTGGCGGCCTTGCCCGCCATTCGCGGCGTGGCCGGCGTGGCCGCCGCGCAGGGTGTCGATCTGAATGGCCGGAGCGGCCGCCGGCCTCAACGTATTAGTTCAATCGCCCGGCAGGAACACCGTTTCCTGATCGGGCTTACCGCCCAGTAGTTGGTCGAGGCGGTCGCGCAGGCTGCGCGCCATTTCCGGCCCCTTGGCCTTGAGCACGGCTTCCACATATTGCTGCCGCAGGTCGCGGAAATCGTTGATATTGCCGGCTTTTTCGGTTTTCAGTTGCAAGGTGAAGCCGCGCAAGCCCAGCGTGCTCTTGATGGTCTGGTTATAAAAATCGTAGAGCGCTTTGAATTGCTGGGCCGGGTCCACGACGGGCGCCAGCGCGACCGCGGCCGGCGGCATGATCGGCGCCGGCGCCGACGGGTAGGGCGGACGCGCCGGTTTGGCCGCCGGCTTGGCGGCGACGGCGCCCGGCACGCCGACCAGGGCGATGAAGTCGTTGGCCAGCAATTCGTGGAAACTATCTTCGGTCAAGCCGAGCGAACCCACCTTCGCCAGCAGTTCGTCGATCGAATTGTGGCCATCCATCATCACCAGCAAGGTGCGCAGGCGCGGGTTCAATTGGTGTTTGCGGGTCGCGATCTCGTCGCGACCTTTCTCGGTCTTGTCGTAGATCGTCGTATTCATCACGCTGGTCAACATGCTTGGTCTCTTTAATCTTGTAAGTTACGCCTCAAGTGGCAGGCCCCGATGTGGCGAGGGGCCAGACGCCCCGACCCGCCTGCTTGGTAAATTATTGCGGCGTGGATATTTGTTGTAATTTAAGCATAGCACGAGAATCCGCGCCGATACCATGAAGGCCATGGATTTTGTTGGAATTTGGAAGTATTTTGTATAGGTGTCTTAATATTTTATTATCGTATCTTCAATGATCGCGCTATCATCGCGCGGCCCTTCGGCGGCGGGTGGTGTCGCCGCGATACGCCGAGCGCGGCCGCCACGCCATCATGCGACAGAGGAGGGCACGGAATGCGGAAAAAATCGCACGCCGAGGATCCGCGTCCCGGAGCGATGAAACTTTTCTGCCGATGTCGCCACTGATGTGGATAGGGCTGTCAGCGAGGCGGCGCGCTACGTCGAGATAGGAGCAACCGTGGGTCCACCAATTACAAGGAACTTTGCCGGCGCGGCACAGATTTTTTCCCATATGCCAACGCCAGCGGCTCCACATCAGCTCATGCGGCCGGGTCCACCGCCGCTGCCGCCGAAGCCATCCTCGCAAGAGCAGATGCGTCAATCGATGTCGCAGCGCGCTTCTTTTATGAACCGGGCCGACCTGGCCGCCTATAACAGCCTGCCGCCCTCGCTGAGAGCCGGGCCGCCACGTTCGCCCGCGCCGTCCGCTTTTGGCGATGGCGCGCCGCCGGTGCCGGCACAGCCATGGCGCAACCAAGCGCCCGCGACCATGCCCGAACCACCGCGCAGCCACATCGCCGACATGGCCATGCAATACGCACCCTATGGCGGCCGTCTGGCCACGAGCCGGCCGGTACAGCGGCCAGGCGAGGCCATGCATCCCGACGCGGCCAATTTCCATGCCCAGTCCCACCGCTATTCCGGCCCGCATGGCCACCACCTGCAGCACCTGGTACCGGCCGGATACCGTCCAGCGCCAGCCGCCGTGCAGCAGCGCGACCAGCGTTCCCAGATCCTGGGCCAGTTGCGCAGTACGGTATTCTGGTCGGGCGGCACGGTACAGGCCATGGCCGAGACCAGCCACAAGAAGTACGAGGGGACCAGCATGGTTCCGATCGCGATGGACATCAATTCCAACCAGCTGGCCACCTACATGGCGAAAACGCCTCCCGCCAAGCGCTCGGCCCAGGGTTTCATGGATCACGTCAGAAAAGAGAACAACAACGGCTACGAAGCCTATCGGGCCAACAGAAGCGATATCGCAGATCCGGCTGGCGCCTTGCACAGCGCCATCTTGGTCAAGATGGCCGAGGTCAAGGCCGAGGTGCGCAACAAAATGGGCGTCGATCTGGACCGTATGGGCGAAACGCACATGGACCCGCCGCCAGCGTCGGCCCGCCCGGCACCGCCAGTGCAGGCGAGTCCGGCGCCATCGCGCCCGCTCAGTCCACAGCTCACCGGCTTGAAAATGCAGGCGCAAAGCAAGGCCGCCCGTCTGCTCAACGGCAATATGGATAGTCAGCATGAAGTGAACGTCACCGGCGAAACCAAATATGTGCGCCATGCCGGCAGCGAAAGCGTCGCCATCAAGTTCGAGGTGGATTTGAACAAAGTGGCGCACTATATGGCGACCACGCCGCCGCGGCAGCAATCGGCCCTGGGATTTTTCCGCGCCAACCCGGCCAAGTACGAATACCGCGGCGGTGAACCGGACAATCCGTACGGCGCCATGGCGCCGGCGCTGGAGCGGCAGATGGCGTCGATAAAGAGCCAGATGGCCAATCTGGGCTGGGACCTGGACAAGATCAGCCACGACTATAACCGCGGCTAAAGGCCGTGGCAAACTTGGGCGATTTCGGGTATCTTCCGGAATCAGCGCTCGCGATACCGGAATCACCGGTCACGCATCAGCAAGCAGAACAACCAGGATTGAAAAAGTGGCAGATAGCGACGACGACGACGACACGCCCATCATCTATTCCCCTCTGAATCGGGCGGTAAGCCGTAACGGAAGGAGTGTCGAGGTGGAAATCTATCGCGCGGAGAATGAGGATTGGATACTCGAGGTGGTCGACCAGCACGGTAACTCGACCGTCTGGAATGATCTATTCCCGACCGACCAGGCGGCGCTGGACGAGGCCATGCGCACCATTGATGAACAGGGCATCGACGCGCTGATCGGCCCGCCGTCCGGCCAGGGCAAGCGCGACCAAAGCATGCACGGTTTGTCCGATGCCGAACTGCGCGAGCTTGATGATTTTCTCGCCGACGAATCGATAGAATCGACGTCGATGGATCTCGCGATGCTCGACGGCTACTTTGCCGCGATCGCCATCGGTCCCGGGCTGACTTCTCCGTCCGCATGGTTGCCATGGGTATGGGACCATGTCGATGGCCTGGCCGAGCCCGTGTTCGACAAGAACTCGCATGCGAAGCGTGTCTTCTCGCTGCTGATGCGGCATTACAACGCGGTCGTCGAGGCTTTCAACACCGATCCGGCCGGTTTCGAGCCCATCTTCATGCGCGGCGCACATCACGGCGCCGCCGAATGGGCCGATGGTTTCCTCTGCGGTTTCCAGTTCGACCAGCGCGCGTGGAGTATGCTCGCCGCCGGACAACCGACCTGGTTCGCGCCATTCATGCGTTTGGACACCGGAGACGGCATGGCGTCCACCGACACGCCAGGCGATGCCGCCCGCTGGACCGATGCCATCGTGCCGTCGCTGGTGCAGATCGCGACCTACTGGAAATCGCGGCGAACGATGCCCGGCCATGCGCCCATGCCGGCGGTGCCCATCGTCCGCGCGACACCGAAGGTCGGGCGCAACGATCCTTGTCCTTGTGGCAGCGGTAAGAAAGCCAAAAAATGCTGTGGCGATACGCCGACAACGCCATCGACACCGCCCTGAGGAGGGCGCGGCAGGTCTGGGCCGATGCCGCTGCGGGCCGCTTGCCGCTCTTTACGATCGATGGATAACGTGGCCGGCCTGAAGAGGAAAATTTACCCGGGTATTATTGCCTTTGTATTTTTACCCGGGTATAATTTGCCATCTTCATTTGCCAGGTCGATGTGCCATGAACCAATCACCCCCGCCAAATCGTCCTCCGGACCCCGTGCCCGATAAACGCACGCTGAGAAAGCAATACAAGGAAGCCAAGTTACCGATGGGCGTGTTCATCATTCAGAACAAGCGCGATCTGCGGACCTATGTCGGCGCTTCGAGCAACCTGGAGGCCGCCATGAACCGCAACCGCTTCGAGTTGACCCTGAAGGTCCACCGCAATAAAAAGCTGTTGCGGGATTGGATAGCACTTGGCCCGGAGAGCTTCCATTTCGCGGTGATCGACACCATCGCGCAGCGCGAGCCGCCCGTTGTCGACTACAAGGACGAATTGATAGCGCTGCGCGACATGTGGCGCGACGAGTATCGTTCCAGAGGCGAATTGGGTTACGACGAGGGCGAGTCCATCGACTCGCAGATTAAATGACGGTGCCGGAAGGTTTGACGGCGCGCCCACATGGAAAGTCCATCACGATGCAACGCGCCCTCGAATTTTGTTTGCACATCAGCGGCGCGCACACCAGTCTGATGCAAAAGCTCGACGATGTCCTCGGCACGCTGCACGGCTTGAGCTATAGCGACTTCATGCTTTTGCATCTCTTGTCGCGCGCCGACGCCGGCCGCTTGCCGGTCGCCGATCTGGCGCGGCCTTTGGGCTTGTCATTGTCGGCCGTGACCAGGCAATTGATATTGCTTGAAAAAACCGGCCTGGCGCTACGTGAGCAACACCCTGGCGACGGCGGCCGGCGTTACGCCGCGATTCGTTCCGGCGGCAGGAAGACGCTGCATGGCGCCATCGTGACGGCGGCCGCGCTCTGCGCCGAGGTGGTCAACACCTTGCCCGCTGCCACCTTGGCCGACGTACAAGACGCCATGCGGTGCATCGGCCGCAGCGAGGTGCTCGATTTGACGTGAGGGAGGGTGGCGCCAATGTCTGTCGAATGATAAAAGGAAGAGATATTTTTCTTGTAACAGCGCATGCAATATACCCGGTTGGGCAAGACCTTCCGCTGCTCCCCCGACGCGACCTCCGCGCGCCCACCATTCCCGCGACTGGCCAAGGCTGGCGCCACCCACGACAGCCCGGCCAAGCTGGCGCAGCATGATCAAACGCAGGAGCCGGATTCCGACCCAAGCGTGGTGGCGTAAGCGATCAAACAGCAACGCGACGCCATCAAGTGCGGCGCGGCCGAGGATAGCGGCTTTCCGGAATTGAGCGAGCCGCATGTGGTGGTGGCCAACCCGAGCGGCGTCGGAACCACCACCGCCGGATCGACCCATATCGCCAGCGGAGAACTCACCGCCTTGTCCACCGGTGGCCATGTTTCCATCGCCACCGGTAAATCGCTCTTCGCCAGCGTGGCGCATTAATTCTCGCTGTTCGTTCAACAGCTCAACCTGGAAAGCGAGACCCTCGCGACGCCGCTCCCGATGCTGCCATGCATACCGCCAACACCGACCAACGCGGATGATTTGATGCCGCGTCTGGTCGACTTGGCGGCCCTGTCGTCCGAGCATCAATACATGCTCGGCGAAACCTTGCTGAGCGAGCCGAGGTCCGGAAAGGCGCCCGCGCTGTGCGGCTGGCTGGAGAGCGCGGAAAATATCGCTACCGTCGCGGCCCATATCGGGCGGTTTCTGGTCGGACCGAGCGCGAACGGACGTCTGTTGTTCTGGCGGTATCACGACCCGCGCGTGATGGCGCTCACCTTGTCGCTGTTCTCGCCGGCCCAGGTGGAAGCGCTGCTGGGACCGATTACCGCCTGGCGTTTCGCCTCGTGCCGGCGCTGGTGGAGCGCGACTGGGGCGGGGCGCGCGGTCGATCCCCTGGGCGGTTACCGGCCTGCCTGGCCCGATCACCAACAGTGGGCCAGCCTGGATCATAGCGAACTGATCAGGTATGTGCTTTGTCTGTTGCTGGATCAAAACGCCCGCGTTTCAGATGCGCTATGTTTGCAGTACCAAAGCGATATCGACCGCATTTTGCATTACGCGCAGCGTCAATTCCATCTAAGTAAACACGATGACTTGGCGGAGTACGCGTTCGATGGGGTTCGCTACGGCAACGCCTTCCATCGTCATCCCAAGCTCAGCGTCGCCTGGCCCCGTCTGGCCCGGGCGGAAGTAACTTGGAGCGAAGTGCGGGTTTTATCGGACGACAACGATCACCGCGCGCTGGACGAACACGCCCAGTTGCAACATCTATCTAGAGGAGGGGCGTGATGCCTACATGTGAATTTTGTGATCGTACTGGATTGATGATTTACCCGGTGCGTTACGCGGTGGCTTGCCCGGCGGGCGCGAACGGCGTGCCAGGCTTGTCCGGCAATTTCAAGATCGAGCAGGCCCCGCAAGAGATCGGCACCGCCAAATATAGCTTGCGGGCCATGCGGGCCGGATATCTCTACGCCTACGATGAAAAACGCAAGCGCCTGAAGGCTTACCTGATATTGCCGATGGGGCATCTGTGGCATTTTCCGGTCGATATGCCACCACCTGAACCCGCGCGCATTCAGTTTCACTGCATCGAGCCGGGCGATCTGGTGCGCTCGCACTGCGTCGATATCGACCATTCACCGAGCGATCCCGCCACCAAGCTGTGGCTCGGTTGGTCCAGCGTGCTGTGGACGCCCGCCTCGCTCAAGCAAATCCATGATGCGCCTTGGCGCCGCAAGCACATGCAATGCATCGATGTGCCAGCCATGCTGGCCGGAAGCGCGGACCACACCGCCGAATTCAAGGCTAGCTATAAAAGCATCGCCCACTTCGGCGCCGATACCAAGGCGATGAACAAAGCTTTCGGCTATAGCAACACGCCGGTGCGTGACGAAATCCGCCAGCACAATTGGGGTGGAAAAATCGCAGAAACCATGGCCACGCAAGCGCCTTATAACAAGGGTTTCATCATCGCGGTCAACGACCCGGTTGGTATCACCAATGACTTGAGCGAGCTGGTCTTGCCCAGCCTTGATGCCGGATTTAACGAAGACGTTTATCGCGGTAAGATGGTGGCGGACCTGATCGAATCCACCAAGCAAAGAGTACAAGAGCAGGCACGCAACGATCTTGTGTTCGACGAAAAGATGGCTGCGGAAGCCGCCAACAATGCCGAGGGCGATACTTACAATGCGACCAAAACGCTGTGGAGAATCATTAAGGCTGGCGGGCCGGGCAATTACGATAAAAAAATCGCTGCGGATAAAAAGAAGTTTGGGCAAGATTTGGCCGGACGGCAAGAGGCAGCGGCTAGCAACGCATGGGAAGCCGTCATAACGGACGGGAACAAGACGACGCTGGACACGGCGCGGCTGGAAGCGTTTCCTGCACGCTATGAAGCCGAAGTCAAACAATTCGAGCCCATTTATAAGCAATTAACATATGCCCATGCGAACTGGCTAAAGAGCGAGCAACTGGCCGCTTGGATGGATGGCGTGCACGATAGCAAGGACATCCGTAGCGGTTATGCGTACAGTGAGTCGGTCGCCCAGTGCATAGGCAAGGCGGTCACGACCGAACCTTGCTCGGACCAGCTCAAGGCTTGGCTCAGTAGCGAAAAATTACATGATATCCGCAATTTGTATAGTCGCGCACTGTTATTCAACCAGGAGGCTATTATTTCTGGGGCGATACCTCATTTGAAGGGCAGCGATATTCAGATAGAAACGGTCCTGAATGTATACAAAGGCGTGTTGGACCGAGTCATTCCAAACGTGAGAGGGAAATTGTTTGATCGCTTGGCTTTGACGACGGCCAATATTTTGATCGCGGGATTAAAGGCAACCTCCATGACCATGCGCAACATGACCATATTGCATCTGTCTATGTTAAGCGGCAATCCGATGAAGGTGAGTAACGTCAAGCCGGCTGAATTGTCGAAATGGATAGTCGCACAGGCAAAAGAAAGTGGCGTCCAATTGAATACGTCGAGTAAACAAACCAAGGCTGCTGCATACAAAGAAGCAAAAAAAGCGGTGCAAAGCCGTGTGGCCAATCCAGGCATTATCGCATTTGAATTCGACATCGCGCGGTTGGAACGCGATGGATATATCGCGCCCGGCTCCGTGAAGGATGTTAATATACCAGGGCTTGCCACAACGAAAAAATGGCTGGGTTCATCGCTACCCGGAGAGTTTCATCTCGGCGTGGTAACGGCGATTATCCAGATGGTCGCTTTGGGATTCGCCACGCAAGACTTGGTCAATAATGATCGATTCAACGAGCGCGAGACGCGCACCAAGACCGCCCTCGCAATTATTGGTTTGAATTCAACCATTGTGGATATCGTGGCTACATCGGTAGAAAAATCTTATGTTCACCCAATGGCCGTTTTTCTCCGGACGCAATGGGCGATGAGTACGGAGACGGCCAAGAAAATCACGCTGGGAGCGAGACGTATCGGCCTTGTGGCTGGAATCGTCGCTGGCACTTATGATATTTTTTACAATGCGCGAGAAGCGTACGGGGATGGAAAAAATTTACTTGGCCGATTATATGCTGCAAACGGAGTGCTCGGAATTGCAATAGCGATCATGGCTTATTTTACAATAGGGGCGATATTTTGGTTTGTTCTTGCCGTTTCATTCGCTCTGAGTATTTGGATCGCGATAATTAATTCTAGTGCTCTTCAGCAATGGATGGCCCGCTGCTATTTTAGTATCGATGCGAGCGCGAAAATAAGTAAAAAAGAAGAAAAGCCGTATCCTTATCCGGAATTGGATGAGGAATTGAAAGCATATCATGGCGCGGTGGGAGGGTAGAAATGGACGAACGCGTGTTTCTATATAAGGTTGGCGAGCCGATTACCGATTGGGATCTCAAGCATAGACTGCC
>JAYVUV010000333.1:0-8280 GCA_043787615.1 Janthinobacterium sp.
CAGTGCCAATAGCGAGCTATTGGCCGAGAAAGCGGCGAAATATGGACCGTCCCAGCGCATTTTGCAGCCGACGAGCCCAAGTCCGACAGGCTGCTAGCGCGACGCGCGGCGTCCGCCATTGCCTGCGGCATCTTGGTGTTGTCGTGAAGCATTTAACAAGCTTAAGCAAACGGCTAGAGGGCTTATTCAAATTACAGCAAAAGCGCTTGCGTCGGGCGGCCCCGACCGCTAGCATCGCAAACAGTAGCATCGGCGTGTCCGCTCGACGAGACAGCCGAGCATACGGCTGGATCTGTGCACCGGCGCCCATAACGATAAAATTCGAGACAAGAGGCACAGGATGGAAAAAATTTGGCTGAACGCGTATCCCGCCGGTGTTCCCGCCGACATCGATCCCAACCAATACCGTTCGCTGGTGCACTTGCTCGAAGAATCGTTTCAACAATACGGGCCGCGCAAGGCTTACGTGTGCATGGGCCACTCCATCAGTTATGCCCAGCTCGACGCCTATTCGCGCCAACTGGGCGCCTGGCTGCAAAGCCGTGGCTTGAAACAGGGCGCGCGGGTCGCCATCATGATGCCGAATGTGTTGCAGTATCCGGTGGCGCTGGTCGCCATCCTGCGCGCCGGCTACACCGTGGTCAATATCAATCCGCTGTACACGCCGCGCGAGCTGGAGCATCAGCTCAACGATTCCGGCAGCGAAGCCATCATCATCCTGGAAAACTTCGCCGCGACCCTGGAGCGGGTGCTCGACAAATGCCCGGTGAAACATATCTTAGTCGCCAGCATGGGCGACATGCTGGGCCTGGCCAAGGGCGCGCTGGTCAATTTCGTGGTGCGCAGCGTCAAAAAAATGGTGCCGCCGTTTTCCTTGCCGAACGCGCAGCGCTTCAATAGCGCGCTCAAGCAGGGCGCCACCCTGAAGCTGATCCAGGTCGACTTGCAAGCCACCGACCTGGCTTTCTTACAATACACCGGCGGCACCACCGGGGTCTCGAAAGGGGCCATGCTGACGCATCGCAACGTGATCGCCAACGTGCTGCAAAGCGAGGTCTGGGCCAAGCCCGCGCTGAGCGGCATGGCGTCGGACGAAACGGTGATCATCGTGTGCGCGTTGCCCCTGTATCATATCTTCGCCCTGACCACCTGCGCCCTGCTGGGCATGCGGATGGGCGCGCTCAATCTCTTGATTCCGAACGCGCGCGACATCGGCGGTTTCATCAAGGAGTTGCGCAAGCACCGCTTCACCATCCTGCCGGCGGTCAACACCTTGTATAACGCGTTGCTCAACCACCCGGCCTTCGCCAGCCTGGATTTTTCCGGACTCAAGCTGGCCAACGGCGGCGGCATGCAAGTGCAGCAAACCGTCAGCGACCAGTGGCTCAAGACCACCGGGGTGGTGATCCTGGAAGGGTACGGCTTGTCCGAGACCGCCCCGGTGGCGACCGGCAATCCGAGCGACGGCAAGCTGTTTTCGGGTACCATCGGCGTGCCGGTGCCGTCGACCGAGATCGTCATGCTGGACGAGGACGGCCGGCCGGTCGCGCTGGGCGAGCACGGCGAAATCGCCATCCGTGGCCCGCAGGTGATGGCCGGTTATTGGAACCGTCCGGATGAAACGGCCAAGGCCATGACCGCGGACGGCTTTTTCAAATCGGGCGATATCGGGGTGATGCACCAGGATGGCACGATCCGTATCGTCGACCGCAA
Organism: Janthinobacterium sp.; assembly: GCA_043787615.1. GTDB lineage: Bacteria > Pseudomonadota > Gammaproteobacteria > Burkholderiales > Burkholderiaceae_D > Janthinobacterium. Next base: position 1,714 of record JAYVUV010000333.1, read on the forward strand.
AAAGGACATGATCCTGGTGTCCGGTTTTAATGTCTATCCGAACGAGGTGGAGGGCGTGGTGGCGGCCCATCCGGGCGTGCTCGAATGCGCCTGCGTCGGGGTGCCCGACGCGCATTCGGGCGAGGCCGTGAAACTGTTCGTGGTGCGGCGCGATCCGCGCCTCACGGCCGAAACCCTGATGGCTTATTGCAAGGAGCAATTGACGGGATACAAGCGTCCGCGCCTGATCGAGTTTCGCGACGAATTACCGAAAACAAATGTCGGCAAGATTTTACGGCGCGCCCTGCGCGACGAAAAAATCGCCGTGTGAACACAGTGTGGTACATATCAACCGGCGCCGCGCTCCGCGCGCGCCATATAGAAATCAATGAGGGCAATAGATGGACAAGATTTGGCTCAAGTCATACCCCGAGGGCGTCGCGGCGGAAATCGATATCACCCAATACCGTTCGCTCACGCATTTGCTGGAAGAGGCTTTCCACAAGTATGCCGAGCGTAACGCCTACGTGTGCATGGATACCTTCCTCACTTATCGCGAGCTGGACCAACTGTCGCGCCAAGTGGGCGCCTGGTTGCAGGGCAAGGGCTTGCCGCGCGGCGCGCGGGTGGCGATCATGATGCCCAATGTGTTGCAATACCCGGTGGTGATGGCGGCCGTGCTGCGCGCCGGTTACACCGTGGTCAACGTCAATCCGCTTTACACGCCGCGCGAATTGCAGCATCAATTGATCGACTCCGGCGCCGAGGCCATCTTCGTGCTGGAAAACTTCGCCCACACCGTGGCGCAGGTGCTCGACAAGACCGCCGTCAAGCATGTGGTGGTGGCCGCCATGGGTGACTTGCTGGGCGGCTTGAAGGGCATGCTGGTCAATCTGGTGGTGCGTAAATTCAAGAAACTGGTGCCGGCCTATGCGCTGCCGGGCGCCACCCAGTTCAAGCAAGTGCTGGCCCAGGGCGCGCGCCTGACTTTGAGTCCGGTCCAGCAAGGGCATGACGATATCGCCTTCCTGCAATACACGGGCGGCACCACCGGGGTTTCCAAGGGCGCCGTGCTGTTGCACCGCAACGTGATCGCCAACGTGCTGCAAAACGAGGCTTGGCTGCAACCGGTCATGCCGACCCAGCCGCAAACGGCGCCGCTGGTGTTCGTGGCCGCGCTGCCGCTGTACCATATTTATTCGCTGACCGTGAGCGCCCTGATGGGTACGCGCCTGGGCGGCATGATTTTGCTGGTGCCCAATCCGCGCGACATCGATGGCTTCGTCAAGGAATTGAGCAAGTACCCGGTCGCGGTTTTCCCCGCCGTCAATACGCTGTACAACGCGCTGCTCAATAACGCCGCCTTCACCAAGCTCGATTTTTCCAGCTACAAAGTGTGCAACGGCGGCGGCATGGCGGTGCAGCGGGTGGTGGCCGACAAATGGTTGAAGTTGACCAATTGCCCCATCATCGAGGGTTATGGTTTGTCGGAAACTTCGCCGGTGGCCACCGCCAACCGCTGCGACATCAAAATCTTTTCCGGCACCATCGGCTTGCCGATCCCGTCCACCGAAGTGCAGATCCTGGACGATGACGGCCGCCCGGTGCCCTACGGCGAGCGGGGCGAGATCGCCATCCGCGGCCCGCAAGTGATGGCCGGCTATTGGCAGCGCCCGGAAGAGACCGCGCAAGCGATCACGGCCGACGGTTTTTTCAAGACCGGCGACATCGGCATCATGAACGACGACGGCTATACCCGCATCGTCGACCGCAAGAAAGACATGATCATCGTGTCCGGTTTCAACGTCTATCCGAACGAGGTGGAAGAGGTGGTGGCCTCGCATCCGGGCGTGCTGGAATGCGCTTGCGTCGGGGTGCCGGACAACAATTCCGGCGAGGCGGTCAAAATTTTCGTGGTGCGCAAGGACCCGGCCCTGACCACCGAGCAATTACTGGCGCATTGCAAGCATGAATTGACCGGGTATAAAAAGCCGAAATATGTCGAGTTCCGCGACGACCTGCCCAAGACCAACGTGGGCAAGATCTTGCGCCGCCAGTTGCGCGACGAAAAAAAAGCGGCGTGATCGCGTCGGCTTGAGCGGCCGGGCGCCCGCTCAGCCTTGCAAGCCCGGCTTGCCGTCGAGGACAGTGAAACTGGCCAGGGTGGCGACCGCCGACAGCGGATCGCGCACCTCGTCGAGCCCCTGGAACAGGGTGACGGCGCGCTCCGGCGTGATATCCATCAGCATGTATCCACGCTTGTCGCTGCGGCCGTATTTAATATGCGGATTGATCGCCACATATTGTTCGGTACGCGCCTGGGGGCGCGAGCTGGACGTCACCGAGGTGCCGCAAAATTCGGTGGCGATCAAGCGATTGCCGGCCGACACGGGCCGCAACACGTCGCGCTGCAATTCCGACGCGTAAAAGGTGTGCACGTCGCCGGCCAGCACGAGCGGATTGGACGCTCCGCTCGCTTGCAGCGCGTCGAACAGTGACTGCCGCGCCATCGGATAGCCATCCCAACCGTCGGTCCAGAAGCGGCCTTCGCCCTCTTTTGTCACCGGCACCTGGCTGGCTTGCGCCATCGGGGTTTGCTGGGCCAGAATGTTCCAGCGCGCGCGAGACGATTGCAAACCTTCCTTGAACCAGGCTTGTTGCGCCGTGCCCAGCATGGTGCGGCCGCGATCGCCCAGGGCCGGGCAGTCGCGCGGCTGGACCGAGCTGGACCCGCCGCGGCCTTCGGGCTGGCAGGCGTGGTAGGCGCGGTACTGGCGGTCGTCCAGCACATGGAAGCGCGCCAGCCGGCCCCAATCGTAGCGCTGGTAGATGCGCATGTGGGCGAAATTGCCGCCCGCCGGCAGCACCAGGCGCACCGGCATGTGTTCGTAAAACGCTTGGTAGGCGGCGGCCCGGCGCAGGATGAAGCCGGGGTCGCGCCGCTCGTCGCGGTCGTTGCCGTAATCGTTGGCCACCTCGTGGTCGTCCCAGGTCACGATCCAGGGCGCGGCCAGGTGGGCCGCCTGCAAGTCGGGGTCGCTCTTGTATTGGGCGTAACGCGCGCGGTAGTCGGCCAGGGTGAAGCTTTCCGACTCGCGGCGGGCGCTGGCCGGATGCTGCAAGCGGTAGGCGCCCCATTCATAGATATAGTCGCCCAGAAAGGCCACCAGGTCGGGCGCCGCCGCCGCGATGTGGCGGTGCGCCGCATAGCTGCCGAATTCCCAGTGCTGGCAAGAGGCCACCGCCAGCTTCAGGCCGGACGGCATGCTGGTGGGCGCCGGCGCGGTGCGGGTGCGGCCGACCGGGCTGACCGCGTCGCCCAGCATGAAGCGATACCAATACCAGCGCGCCGGCCGCAAGCCGGTGACGTCGACATGCACGCTGTGGGCCAGGGCCGGGCTGGCGCTGGTCTCGCCCCGCGCCACGATGCGGTGGAAGGCTTCGTCCTCGGCCATTTCCCAGCGCACCGGCAGGGCGATGGCCGGGGTGGCCGCCGCGTCGAGCGGATCGACCAGGATACGGGTCCACAGCACCACCGCGTCGGGCAGGGGCGAACCGGACGCCACGCCCAGGCTGAACGGGTAGCCGGCCGCGTTGGCGGGCGCGCGCGCCGCGGCCGAGGCGCCGCCGGCCAGCGCCAAGGCGCCCAAGCCGGCCGAGTTGAGCAGAAAGACGCGGCGCCCGGGATCGCTCAAGCGAGCAAGCTTTCGATCGGCGGCACCTTGCGCGGCTTGCGGTTGGAATCGGTGGCCACATAGGTGAGCGTTGCCTCGGTCACCTTGACGGTGCAAGCTTGCAAGCGGTTACGCTCGGCATACACTTCCACATAGACCGTGATCGAGGTGTTGCCGACCTTGACGATTTCTGCGTAGAACGACAGCAGGTCGCCGATGAAGACAGGATTCTTGAACACGAAGGCATTGACGGCGATGGTGGCCACCCGGCCGTTGGCGCGCCGCGTGGCCGGCAGCGAGCCGGCGATGTCGACCTGGGCCATGATCCAGCCGCCGAACACATCGCCGTACACGTTGGCGTCGGCCGGCCCGGGCATCATGCGCAGCTCGGGCATGCGCCCCGCCGGCAAGCCGGATGGCAAACAGTTGTCGCACGGGGTTTCGGGCGTGGTCATCGTGAAATCTCATGAAAGGCTACAATTGCCCCGATTGAACCATAAAAAGCCGAGCTTCGCCATGCGCAGATATCCCGCCTCACCGACCGAACCGTCCGCCGCCTCCCCCCATGCCGGACCCGGGACGGCCGCCGCCGCTCGCGGCGATTTCGGCACGCTGAAAACCCTGCTGCCGTATTTGTGGGTCTATAAATGGCGGGTGCTGCTGGCGCTGGCCTGCCTGGTCGGGGCCAAGCTGGCCAATGTGGGCGTGCCGCTGGTGCTCAAACGCCTGGTCGACGCGATGAGCGTCACCCCGGCCCACCCGCAGGCGATGCTGGTGCTGCCGCTCGGCATTTTGGCGGCTTACGGCGCGCTGCGCCTGTCGACCACGGTGTTGGGCGAGTTGCGCGAATTCCTGTTCGCCCGCGTCACTCAGCGCGCGGTGCGCACCATCGCACTGCAAGTGTTTCGCCACCTGCACGCGCTGTCGCTGCGTTTTCACTTGAATCGCCAAACCGGCGGCATGACGCGCGACATCGAACGCGGCACCCGCGGGGTCGGCTCGCTCATTTCCTACACCCTGTTCAATATCCTGCCCACTCTGGTCGAAATCGCCCTGGTGCTCGGTTACCTGGTGACCCATTACGATATCTGGTTCACCGTCATCACGGTGGTCGCGCTGGCGCTCTATATTTGTTTCACCGTGATGGTGACCGATTGGCGCACCCATTTCCGCCGCACCATGAACGAGCTCGATTCGAAGGCCAACACCAAGGCCATCGACTCCTTGCTCAATTACGAAACCGTTAAATATTTCGGCAACGAAGATTACGAGGCCAAGCGCTACGACCAGGGTTTGCAGCAATACGAGTCGGCCGCCGTCAAATCGCAGACCTCGCTATCCCTGCTCAACACGGGCCAATCGCTGATCATCGCCACCGCCGTCACCCTGATCCTGTGGCGCGCCACCCAGGGCGTGATTGACGGCAAGATGACGCTGGGCGACCTGGTGCTGGTCAACGCCTTCATGATCCAACTGTATATACCGCTCAATTTTCTGGGCGTGATCTACCGAGAGATCAAGCAAAGCCTGGCCGACATGGAGCGCCTGTTTTCCTTGCTCGATCAACACCGTGAAATCGCCGACGCACCCGACGCCAGTCGCCTGCGGACCGAGGGCGCGGCGGTGCGTTTCGCGCATGTCGACTTCAGTTACGAAAGCAAGCGGCAAATCCTATTCGATGTCGATTTCACCATTCCGGCCGGCACCACCACGGCGGTGGTCGGCCATAGCGGTTCCGGCAAGTCCACCTTGTCGCGCTTGCTGTTCCGGTTTTACGAGGTCAACGGCGGCGCCATCACCATCGATGGCCAGGACTTGCGCCACGTCAGCCAGGATTCGCTGCGCCACGCGATCGGCATCGTGCCGCAGGATACGGTGCTGTTCAACGACAGCATCGAGTACAACATCGCCTACGGCAAGCCGGGCGCCAGCAAGGACGAAATCGTGGCGGCGGCGCGGGCCGCCTCGATCCACGATTTCATCGAGAGTTTGCCGGATGGCTACGGGTCGATGGTCGGCGAGCGCGGCTTGAAATTGTCGGGCGGCGAAAAACAGCGCGTGGCGATCGCCCGCACCCTGCTCAAGAACCCCGCCATCCTGATTTTCGATGAAGCCACCTCGGCGCTCGACTCCAAGGCCGAACAGGCGATCCAGTCGCAATTGAAGGAGATCGCGCGCGACCGCACCACTTTGGTGATCGCGCACCGGCTCTCGACCATTGCTGATGCGCAACAAATCTTGGTGTTGGACCATGGCCGCATTGTCGAGCGCGGCACCCATCCGGAATTGTTGGCGGCGGCCGGGCTGTATGCCCAGATGTGGCAGCGTCAGCAGGCGCGGCAAGACGCGGCGGTCGAGGACGAGGATGCCGGCACGGCACTTGCTTAGAGGGGAGGGGACAGTATTTGCGTCAAATAAGGTTGAAGATCTCACAAAACTGGCAAAATTGTACGACGCCATGATGAAAATTCATTCAAAAAATTGTGGAAACGGTCATCGCCGGCATCAAAATGAAATAAAATCCGTCTGGAATCGGGGCTTGCGTAACTGCAAGCCGCAGACCGATGCAGCAAATCAGCGCCGGGTTGATCCCGGCTTATCGTACCCAGGGAGACGTATATGAAATTACTGAAGTTTATCGCCACGTTGTTGAGCGTTGGCATCATCAGCGGTCTGAGCCCGGCCCACGCGCAAGAAGCCACCGGCACCCTCGCCAAGATCAAGAAAAGCGGCGTCATCACCCTGGGCGTGCGCGATGGATCGATTCCGTTTTCCTATCTGGACGACAAGCAGCAATACCAGGGTTACTCGGTCGACTTGTGCATGAAGGTGGTCAGCGCGTTGCAAAAGCAACTCGGCTTGACCGAATTGAAAGTGGTGATGAACCCGGTCACCTCGGCCAACCGCATCCCCC
>JAYVUV010000334.1:0-4913 GCA_043787615.1 Janthinobacterium sp.
CATGCGCCAGCATGGAGGCGATTTCGCCCATGGTGGCCAGGCGCGCGCTGTTTTGCAGCATTTCTTGTTGTTGGCGGTTCAATTCCTCGATGCGCTTGCGGTCGGAGATGTCGAGCACGGAACTCATCCAGCCGGCTTGGCGGCCGTCGTGGTCCATCAGCGGCGCCTCCAGGATCAGGACCGGGATGCGGCGCCCGTCGGCGCGCTGGAACACGGTTTCGAACTGGGGCGTGAAGTCGCCGCTGTGCAGGCTGGCGAAGCGCCGCTCGCAATCGGCCACCGCCTCCGGCGCCCAGTAGGGCATGGGCGGCAACTTGCCCAGCACTTCGTCGGCCGGATAGCCGACGATGTGGCAAAAGGCGGCGTTGACGTAGGTGACGCGCCCTTCCAGGTCGCGCGCGCGCAAGCCGGTGCTGAGCGAATTTTCCATCGCGGTGCGAAACGACATTTGCTGGCGCAGGGCGCCCTCGGCCTCGAGTCGGCGTGAAATGTGGCGCCAAAGCAACAGCAAACTGCCGAGTAAACACAGCGATAAACCGATCACCGAGCCGACCAGCAGGTTGGGCAACAGGCGCGGCGCGCTTTTCACGCTGTCGGTGAACAAGGTGATGGTGGTGCCCGGTAAATCGAGGGCGCGCTTGTGGGTGTAGAAGCCGCGCCCGGGGCCGGCGGCCGCGCGCTGCGCCAAGACCCGGTCGTCGCGGTCGATCAGGGTGATTTGGTTATCCTGGGCGAACCACCACGGCACCATGTCGTCGAGCATGATGCTCAATTGATAGGTGGCCACCAGGCTGCCCAGGTAGCGTTTGTCGCGGAACAGGGGCAGGTGGTAATCCATCGACAGGCCGAGCGGCGCCGCGACGGGGGCGGTATCGGCTCCGGTATCGGCTCCGGTATCGGCCCCGGCCCCGGTCTTGAGCTCGTCCGGCGGCGCCGGTTGGCTGTATTGGGGATTGCCGGTCTTGCGGGCGCGCTCGGCGGCGGCGGCCGAGGCGGCCGAAAACGCCGCCGTCGGCGCCTCGGGGTGGCTCGAAGCGAGCACCCGGTCGTGTGCGTCGAGCCAAAGCACGCGTTGCAGTTCGCGGCCGTTTTTGAGCAGCTGGCGCAGCCGCTCATGCAACATGGCGGGCGGCAAGGCGCCGATGTCGGCGCCCAGGCTGGCTAGGTTTTCCTCGTTGCGCGCCATTTGAAAGCGGATGGTTTGCTCGACCCATAAGGTGTCGGCGATCAATTGTTCCTGGCGCTCCGTGCTTTCCATTTGACGGGCTTGCCACGGCAGCCACAACAAAATAGCCAGAAACAATAACACTAGCACAACGGGCAGCAACCAGCGAACCGGACTGTGCAGCTTTAGACCTTGCGCAGGAGTATGCAAACTAGTCATTGCGGGCTAAAGTGAAGCTGTGTAAGGTGGACTGCGGCTTTATTTTGCCTGTCTAGTGGTTTACCACAGTTGCCGTAGAGAACGATTAGGGGGAGAATCCGGCCCAGTTGATCGGGACTCGATTGCTCCCGGTTCGAATGATAATGCAGTTTATGGTACGCAGGGGAAACTATGAGATTGAAATCAATATTGTTCGCGCTGAGTCTAGCCTTGGGCGCCGATGCGTTTGCGCAAGCGCCCATCGTGATCAAATTCAGTCACGTGACGGCGGTGGACACGCCGAAAGGGCGGGCCGCCGAGCGTTTCAAGATTCTGGCCGAAAAAGCCACCAACGGGCGGGTCTCGATCGAACTGTATCCGAACAGCCAGTTGTACACCAGCAAGAATGAAATCGAGGCGCTGCGTAAAAACGATGTGCAGATGCTGGCGCCGTCGCTGTCCGAATTCGGCGCCATGGGCGTGAAGGAATTCGAAGCCTTCGACTTGCCGTATATTTTCCCCAACAAGGGCGTGTTGTATGACGTGACCGAGGGCGATATCGGCAAGGGCATTTTGAAAAAGCTGGAGCCCCAGGGTTTTGTCGGCCTGGCGTTCTGGGACAATGGTTTCAAGGTGATGTCGGCCAATAAGCCGCTGCACGCGCCGGCCGATTTCAAGGGTTTGAAAATGCGGGTCCAGTCGTCCAAGGCGATTCAGGCCCAGATGCGGGCGCTGGGCGCCACGCCGTTGGTGACCTCGCTGGCCGACGCTTATGCCGCCCTGCAAAGCGGCGCGGCCGACGGCACCGAGAATCCGCCGTCGAATATGTACACGCAAAAAATGAACGAGGTGCAGAAATACGTGACCTTGTCGAATCACGGCTATCTCGGTTATGCCGTGATCGTCAATAAAAAATTCTGGGATGGTTTGCCGGCCGATATCCGCGGTTCGCTGGAAAAGGCGATGCGCGAATCGACCACTTTCCAGAAGGCGATCGCCCAGCGTAATAACGACGTGGCGCTGGAATCGATTCAAAAAACCGGCAAGACCGATGTGTATACGCTGACGCCGAAGGAGCAACTGGAATGGCGCCGTGTGCTCACGCCGGTGCAAAAAGAGATGGAAAGCCGGATCGGCAAGGATTTGATTTCGGCCATTAACAAGGAAGCCGGCCTGTAATTGTTCTGCGGGCGGCGGCGCGGGCCGCCGCCGTTTCGCTTCGCGCGCCCGCCGCCGCCGTTGTTCCCACCCCGTTCCCGCACCGCTCCGTTCCCGTTTTCCTTCCCCTTCCGCCCGCTTCGCCGCCATCCGCCCGCCATCCAGGATATTGACGGATGACTTGCATAAACAATATCGCAGCGCTTATTATCATGCCACGATAAAAGACATGGACCGATTTCGCCGATCGCTATGCGGCCGGGACCGGGATCGTTACCGGTCCCGGGGCCGACACACGATACGCATTTCCCCGCACAAGCGGTCGTTTTTAAGGCAATATGATTCTTGCAAGCGCGCCGCGAGGCGCTTCGATTTCGCTCGACGGCGAATCGGCGATGGCTCGAATCCTATCGGTCTGATGCACTTTTGGAGAAATGAATGCAATTGAAATCTTTAGTGGCTGCATTGTGCGCCGCCGTCAGCTTCGCCGCCCATGCGCAAGCCCCTATCGTCATCAAATTCAGCCACGTGGTCGCGGTCGAGACGCCGAAGGGCGCGGCGGCCGAACGTTTCAAATTGCTGGCCGAGCGGGCCACCAATGGCCGGGTGCGGGTCGAGTTGTATCCGAACAGCCAGTTGTACAAGGATAAGGAAGAACTCGAAGCCCTGCAACTGGGCGCGGTGCAGATGCTGGCCCCGTCGCTGGCCAAGTTCGGCCCGCTGGGGGTGAAGGAATTCGAAGCCTTCGATCTGCCCTATATTTTCCCCACCAAGGCCGCGCTCTACAATGTGACCGAGGGCGATATCGGCAAAAGTTTGCTGAAAAAATTGGAATCGAAAGGCATCACCGGCCTGGCGTTTTGGGACAACGGCTTCAAGGTGATGTCGGCCAATAAGCCCTTGCACGGCCCGGCCGATTTCAAGGGTTTGAAGATGCGCATCCAGTCGTCCAAGGTGCTGGACGCCCAGATGCGCGCGCTGGGCGCCAACCCGCAGGTGTTGGCCTTTTCCGAGGTTTATCAGGCGCTCCAGACCGGGGTGGTGGACGGCACCGAGAATCCGCCCTCGAATATGTACACCCAGAAGATGCACGAGGTGCAAAAACACGTGACCTTGTCGAACCACGGTTATCTCGGTTATGCCGTGATCGTCAATAAAAAATTCTGGGACGGCTTGCCCAGCGATATACGGGGTTCGCTGGAAAAGGCCATGGGCGAGGCCACCACGTTTGAAAAGGCCATCGCCCAGCGCGACAACGATGTGGCCATGGAAGGCATCAAAAAAGCCGGCAAGACCACGATTTATAGCTTGACCCCGGCCGAGCAGGCCGAGTGGCGCAAGACGCTCGGACCGGTGCAAAAGGAGATGGAAACGCGCATCGGCAAGGATCTGATTTCCGCCATCAACAAGGAAAGCACGCGATAGATGGCGCGCGCAACCGGGCATGAAACAGGGCGCGACGGCGGCGCGGCTTGCCGCCTTCACACTGAAAGCGCCCGATCATGAAATGGCTGGATCGTTTGGAGGAATGGCTGATCGCGTCCCTGATGGGCGCGGCCACCCTGATCGTTTTCGTCGCCGTGGTGATCCGCTATCTCAGCGGCTTGCCGATCCCGGGCGTGCAGGAAGCGATCATCGGCATCAATATCAGTTGGACCCAGGAGCTGTGCATTTATCTCTTCGTGTGGATGGCCAAGTTCGGCGCCGCCTACGGCGTGCGCACCGGCATCCATGTGGGCGTGGACTTGTTGGTGAACCGCTTGAGCGGCAAGTGGCGCCGGGCTTGCGTCATCTTTGGCTTGCTGGCCGGCGCCTTGTTCACCGGCACCGTGGGCACCCTGGGCGCCGGCCTGGTGTGGTCGATCGCTCACACCGACCAAACCTCGTCCGATCTCGAATTGCCGATGTGGATAGTGTATTTGGCGATTCCACTCGGCTCTTACCTGATGTGCTTGCGCTTTCTGCAAGCGGCCGCGCAATTCGCCCGCACCGACGCCCTGCCGAAACACGACCACGGTTTCGTCGAGGGGCTGGAGGTCCAGTTGGACGCGCGACAGGACGGCCCGGCCAGCGGCCCTGCCAGCGGCCCGGCCGGCCGAGCGCGCGCATGAACGCGCTGATCATCTTCGCCCTGCTGCTGATGCTCATGCTCACCGGCATGCCGATCTCGATCGCGCTGGGCTTGACCGTGCTGGGCTTTTTTTTCACCATGAGCACGCTGCCCATGGAAGCGGTGGCGCACAAGCTGTTCACCGGCATTGAAAAATTCGAAATCATGGCCATTCCGGTCTTCATCCTGGCCGGCAATTTCCTGACCCATGGCGGGGTGGCGCGGCGCATGATCGAGTTCGCCACCTCGATGGTGGGCCACTGGCACGGCGGCCTGGCCCTG
>JAYVUV010000335.1:0-13186 GCA_043787615.1 Janthinobacterium sp.
ATGCCATCGGCACCGGGGCCGCTCAATCGGACCCGGCGCCGATGCGAGGCTTACACGGGCGCCAACGCGTGCATCGCGATGCCGACCATCGGTATGCCCACCAGTCCGGTGGAGGCGCTACTGGCCTCGGACTTGAACAGCAAGGCGTCGTGCATCCAGTGGTGCTGCACATGCTCGGCCTGAGTACCGTTGGCGATCGCCGCGCTGATGCTGTAGTCGCCGCCGGGCAAGATCGGCATAAAAAAAGTGAAGTCGGCCTGCAAGCGTTGATTCGGCTGGCACAGGGGCGCCGCCCCGATGTGGCTCAGGTAAGTGTTGTCGCCGAACAGGGCTTGGCCGAGCCGGTCCTTGACATGGAAGCCGACGATGGGCGCCTCGAGCACGATGTCGCTCAGCACGGTGACGCGCACGGTGACTTGCTCGCCGCCCACCACCCAGGCCAGCGCCTGCCCTTCGGCGTCGAGAAACACCACCTCGACGATGCGCGCGCCGCCGCTGCCGAAGGAGGCGGCTTGAGGATCGAAGGCGAACACTTGCAAATCGTTGCGCAAATTGCTGGCGTTGATGAAATCCCGGCGTTGGTCGCGCCGGGACAGCGCGGCGCCGGCGTCCGGCGGCGCGGCCACGGCGGCGTCCGGCGAAGCGGCCCCGGTCGCGGACGAACGGCCTTGCTGGGCTTCATAAAACGCTTGCAAATACCGTTCGCACACGTCTTTCGGCGCGCCCTGCTCCAGCACCTTGCCCTTGTCCAGCCAAACCGCGTCGCTGCACAGGTTCTTGATGGCGGCGGTATCGTGGCTGACAAACAGCACGGTGCCGGTTTGCATAAATTCACGCAAAAAACGCATGCATTTTTGGGTGAAAAAGGCGTCGCCCACGGCCAAGGCTTCGTCCACCACCAGGATATCGGCGTCGACGTGGGCGATCACGGCGAACGCCAGGCGCACCATCATGCCACTCGAATACGTCTTGACGGGCTGCTCGATGAAGTCGCCGATGTCGGCGAAACGTTCGATCGCGGCGAAACGGGCGCCGGTTTCGGCCCGGCTCAAACCGAGCAGCGCGGCGTTCATGAACACGTTTTCGCGCCCGCTGAACTCGGGATTGAAGCCGGAACCGAGCTCCAGCAGCGCGGCGATGCGGCCATGCGTTTCGATGCTGCCGCTGGTGGGATTGAGCGTGCCGCATATCATTTGCAGCAGGGTCGACTTGCCGCTGCCGTTGCGCCCGATGATGCCGACCGTCTGGCCTTTTTTGACTTCGAACGAGACATTGCGCAAGGCCCAAAACTCGCGGAAATATTGGCGCCCCGGCTTGCCGGCCAGTTTGAGCAAACGCGGCAGCAAGGCTTGCTTCAAGCGGTCGCGCGGCTGGCCGTAAATCTGGTAACACTTACTCAGATTGTCGACCTTGATGGCGATATCAGAGCACATCGGCGAATCCTTTACGTGACTTTTGAAACCAGGCGAAACCCAGCCACGCGACCAGGGTGGCCGCCAACAGATATATCGCCAGCAAGCCCAAATCGGGCACCCGGCCCCAGAACAGCACCTCGCGCGCCTGCTCGATAACGGGCGTCAAAGGATTGAGCAGCAGTAGCGGGCGATAGGCTTCCGGCAACGCGCTGACCGGATAAAATATCGGCGATAGAAACATCAATACGGTGGTCACCAAGCCGATGAATTGCGCCACGTCGCGCAAATACACGCCCAGCGACGCCAAGATCCAGCTCACGCCCAGCACCAACAGCATGAGCGGCAACAGCACCAGCGGCAGCAGCAGCACGGTGGGGTGCGGCCAACCGAACAGGATGGCGTAGGCCGACAGCCAGACCAGGACGCTGATCAAGGTATGGAACAGAGCCGAGCCGAGCGAGACCCAGGGCAAGATTTCCAGCGGAAACACCACTTTTTTGACGTAATTCACGTTTGCCAACACCAAACCGGGTGCCCGGCTAAAACACTCGGCGAACAAATTAAACACGATCAGGCCGGCGAACAGCACCAGCGCGAATTCCGTCTTGGAATCGCTGCCCGCATGCCAGCGCGCCTTGAACACCACGCTGAACACGAAGGTGTAAATGAGCAGCATGAAAATCGGATTAAAAAGCGACCAGAAAATACCCAGCACGGAACCGCGATACCGGCCCACCACCTCGCGCTGGATCAGCGCGGCGGTCAAGCCGCGATTGCGCCACACGCTGGCCGCCATTTCCCTTGGCGACGCCGAAAAATGTCGCATCAGTCGAATACCTCGGCCGCGCTCAGGGGCAGGCCCAGCGCGTCCTTGCCCGACAGCACGGGCGCGCCGTCGATCGGCCAGTCTATCCCCAGGGCCGGGTCGTTCCACAGCAGGCAACGCTCGTGCTGGGGCGCCCAATAATCGGTGGTCTTGTATAGAAACTCGGCGCTCTCGCTGAGCACCACGAAGCCGTGGCCGAACCCGGGCGGCACCCACAATTGTTTCTTGTTTTCGGCGCTCAATATCTGACCCACCCACTGGCCGAAGCTGGGCGAACTTTTACGCAGGTCGACCGCCACGTCGAACACGGCGCCGGCGGTCACCCGCACCAATTTTCCTTGCGGCTGGCGGATCTGGTAATGCAAGCCGCGCAGCACGTTTTTGGCCGAACGCGAATGGTTGTCTTGCACAAATTGAACCGGCTTGCCGATGGCCGCCTCGAATTGGCTGTGATTGTGGCTCTCGAAGAAAAAGCCGCGCTCGTCGCCGAACACTTTCGGTTCGAACAGCACGACATCGGCGATGGCCAAGGGGAGGGAATTCATGGGGATAGCGTTCCTATGGTTGCGGTGACAAGCGACGCGCGCGCCCGGGCGCCGGCGACCACGACTGCGGGCCGCATCGCTTAAATCTTATTGAAAATGGCGGCGGCCGCCAAGCCGAGGTTGCCCAGCAGCGTCTGGCGATAGATGCCGCAGCGCTTCAAAGCGATCAGGCGTGGCAGCATCGAGCGGTGGCGCGCGCGGGCGAAGCGCTCCAGGATGGCGCGATTTTCCGGCGTCAACCGGTCGCCCAGCTTGAGCAAGGCGTCGATATTGCGCTCGTTCCAGTCGCGAAACCAGCCATTCCACAACATGCCGACCCGGGTCAGCCTGGCCGACCAGCCGGCGTTGGTGCCGACCAGGTTGCCGCCATGCTGGCGGTAGCGCAGCGAGGGATAGGCGTCGTAAAACACTTGGCCGCCGCAGCCGCTGACCACCATGTAGGCCCAGCAGTCGTGCGAGACCACGTCGATCTGTTCACCCGCTTCGCGCAACAGCGCACGGGCGGCTTGATTGAACACCATCGTATTGCCGCCGCCTATGCTCTGCATCAAGGCATTGGGAAAGCTGGGCGGTTTCAGAAACAGGGGTGACAAGCCGATGTCGCGATTATTGGCGTCGACCAGACGGGTGCGCGAGCAATACAGGGCCGGCACCCCGGCCGGCACGCTTTGCAACCACGCCACGGCGCGTTGAAGCTTGTCGACTTCCCAGATGTCGTCCTGGTCGGAATAGGCGAAGTAATCGGCCGCGATATCGGCCTTGCAGGTGAGCGAGAGGTAGTTGGCCGCGAAACCCTGGGCCGGACCGTCATGGATGGAAAGCCGCTCGCCACCCCATTGTTCGCGGTAGGCTTCCAAGATGGTGTGGGTATCGTCTTGCGAGCCGTCGTCGGAGGCCCACACTTCCCAATTGAGATGGGTCTGGGCGGCGATCGAATCGAGCTGGTCCGCCAAGTAGTGCTGGCCATGGTAGGTACACAACAAGATGGCCACTTTGGGCAAGGCCGGCGCGCGCGCGGCGCTCGGCTGCTCGCCCGCCACCCGGGAGGACGAACGCTCCGCGTCGCGCGCCACAATTTGCCGGGCCGGCCAAGCGTTATCGCTCGTGTGGACTACCTTGTTGATTCGACTCACTGACCGCCTCCACCTAAAAGATCCGCAACCATACCCTGGCCCCGCAGGCAGGGGGAGGCGACGAGAAATGGCAGATGCCGCAGCAATATCATTGCAAAATAGATAATTGGCTGAGCGACTTGCACACGGCGCGAATGCTAACATTTCATACCGCCGTGCAGCAACGGCAAATTGTGACAATGTGTAATACGGACTCGTTACGGTCCCGTTAAGGTCCCGTTACGGCCGACGCGCGCCCGGACTAGGTGGCCGCTAAAAACCGCCACCGTTCGACATGAGACCGTCGCCCGGCGCCAAGGTTCGCCTAGCCGTGCTTGGGCAAGCCGCCGAGCAAGGCCGCCACTTTTTGTTTCGGCTTGCTGTTGGGAACCGCATCCTGGCTGACCACCGGGGCCGCCTTGGCCGGCTCATACGGCTTCAAGAACCAGGGATCGAGTTTTTCGCGCCGCGGCAGCGGGCCGGCGCCCGGGCGCGCGTTGCGGTCGCTGCGCTCGCCGCGATCGAAGCGTTCGGTCCGTTCCGGCGGCCGGCCCGGAGCGGCCGATCGTTCCGCGCCCTCGACCGGACGGCGCGGACGGCGCTCGACGCCACGCTCGGCGTCGGCGCCGCGCGCCGCCGGCGTGAAGCCGGCCAGCTCGCCACGCGTGATGGTTTGCTTGATCAGTTTTTCGATGTCGGTCAACAGCCGCTCATCCTTGTCGGAATACACCGAGATGGCGTCGCCCGAGGCGCCGGCGCGGCCGGTGCGGCCGATCCGGTGCACATAATCTTCCGCGTTATAGGGCAAATCGAAGTTGATCACGCACGGCAAGTCGGAGATGTCCAGGCCGCGTGCCGCCACGTCGGTGGCGACCAGCACATCGATCTCGCCCTGCTTGAACGCTTCCAGCGCCGCCATGCGCTCCTGCTGGGTCTTGTCGCCATGGATCGCGGTCGCTTTCACGCCTTCTTGCTCCAGGCTGCGCGACAGGCGCGAGGCGCCGATCTTGGTGTTCGAAAACACCAGCACTTGCTTCAAGTCGCGCCCGCGAATCAAATGCGCCACCGCGTCGCGCTTGTGCTCCTCGGCCACCTTGTACACCACTTGGCTGACCTTGTCGGCGGTCTGATTGCTGCGCGCCACCTCGATCAATTGCGGATTATTTAAGAAGCTGCCGGCCAATTTCTTGATTTCGGGCGAAAACGTGGCCGAAAACATCAGATTTTGCCGCTGCTTGGGCAACATGTTAATGATGCGTTGCAAGTCCGGCAAGAAGCCCATGTCCAGCATGCGGTCGGCCTCGTCCATGACCAGCATTTGCACCTGGCCCAGATTCAAGGTCTTTTGCTGTACGTGGTCGAGCAGGCGACCCGGCGTGGCGATCACGATCTCGACCCCGGCCCGCAAGGCCGCCGTCTGCGGCGCCATGTCCATGCCGCCGAACACCACGCACGAGCGCAGCGGCGTGTGCTGGGAATAAGCCTTGACGTTTTCCGCCACCTGCACCGCCAACTCGCGGGTCGGGGTGAGCACCAGGGCGCGCACCGGATGGCGCGCCGGCGACATGCTGCCGCTGGCGTGCTGCAACAGCAACTGGATGATGGGCAGCGAAAAACTGGCGGTCTTGCCGGTGCCGGTCTGGGCCGCACCCATCACGTCCCGCCCTTGCAGCACGATCGGAATAGCCTCGGCTTGAATCGGCGTCGGATGGGTGTAACCCTGGTCGGTCAAGGCGCGCAAGATTTCCGGCGCCAAGCCGAAGTCGGCGAAACGGACCGTGGGGGCGGCGACGGGCGAAGCGGTGAACTCGGATTCGGACATAGATTTTTAGTGTTCCCTTAGCGCAGGAAGCAATGCTTTCTTCAATAAACAAGGTGTTGCGCAAACCGCAGCGATTTCGCACCGGCACAACGCGCGCCAAAATGATACCAGCACCTCTTTGCTCCAAGGCAATCCATTTCGCTGGCGCGCAGAGCGGAAGATAGTGCGGGGCGGGACGGCAACCAGAGCACGCCCGTGCGGGCGTGGTTTCGAACGCTCAAGCGGAGATACATTATTAGTGCCGTACACGATACCCTAAATCGACGCAACAGTACAAGGAAAAGCGTATTTGATGCAAAACAAGTTGCCCAGAAATAAATGCGGACGGCCCAGCGGCGCGTTCGAACTACCTTATATATATTGCATAAGGCGCGGAGAGCCGAGACACCGCCGCCGGCGAATCGGAGCCAGCCGCCCTTCTCCACCCCGTCCCGGCTGCCGCCCGCGCGCTTGAGCGCGACGGGGCCCACCCTATCGCGGACTGGGCGGCAAGGCCGCTTCGACGGCTATCGCACCACGTAGGATTGGGATGACACGAGGCAATGTTCCTAGCCTACATAAGCGCGTCGATTGGTCTTATGTTCGCTTTCTCACTCAGCCTTTAAAGTGGTGTCTATCCAAGGCGCACACAGCGCCACACGATCGACACGGCATTTTCCGAACGATCAACCAGACGACGAGGCAATCAACATGTACAACGCTCACACCACCGCTTCCACCCTCAATGCCAACACCAGCGCACGCCTG
Organism: Janthinobacterium sp.; assembly: GCA_043787615.1. Classification (GTDB taxonomy): domain Bacteria; phylum Pseudomonadota; class Gammaproteobacteria; order Burkholderiales; family Burkholderiaceae_D; genus Janthinobacterium. The sequence continues at coordinate 6,468 of JAYVUV010000335.1, forward strand.
ATCTCGATCGGTGCGGCCGACTACAAAGTCGCCGCCACCCCGGCCATCAGCCTGACCGGCGCCCAGCAAAATGAATTGCTGAGAGCATTGTCGCGTGCCGAGCTGGAGCGGTTGTTCGCGCATCTGGAATTGGTCACCCTGCCGGTCGGCAAGCATCTCTTCGACTTCGGCAATAAAATCGAGTACACCTATTTCCCGACCAACGCCATCGTCTCCCTGTTGTATGTGATGGAAGACGGCGCCACCACCGAGATCGCCGTGGTCGGCCGTGAAGGCGTGGTGGGCGTGGCCCTGTTCGCCGCCGAGCGCGCCACTTGCAGCGCCGTGGTGCAAAGCGCCGGTTACGGCTACCGCCTGCGCACCGAATTCCTGCGCGAAGTGTTCAACGAAGGTGGCGCCCTGGCCCAGTTGCTGATGCGTTACAACAGCGCCTTGTTCGCCCAGATGGCGCAAAACGTGGTCGGCGGCCGTCATTGCACCATCGAACAAAAACTGGCGCGCTGGTTGCTCGACCGTCTGGATCGCTCCCTGTCCAATGAACTGAAAGTCACGCAAGACACCATGGCCAACATGCTGGGCGTGCGGCGCGAAAGCATCACCGTGACGGCTCGCAAATTGCAGGACGACGGCTTGATTCAATACCGCCGCGGCACCGTTACCGTGTTGGACCGCGATGGCCTGGAACAACACGCCGGCACCTGCTATCGCGCCGCCAAGGCCGGTTTCGACCAATTGCACGAGCACGCCGCCAGCCGCAACTGAGTCCTCGCCCCTTATCGCGCTGGCGGCCGACTCGGCCGCCAGCGCGCCCGAGTGCAGTAGCACGATGCCGCTTAGTCACCACTGAGCGGCATTTTTTACGTCCGCCTCAAGGTCGCCCAGCCGACATCGCTGCTATGATCGGCATATCAGCGATATCGTTTCGCCGCTTTCACGCTACTGGACCACACAATGACTTTTACCCGCGACCAAACCGATCCCGCCGCCGTCGTGCAAGCCCAGCTGGACGCCTACAATGCCCACGACGCCGACGCCCTGGCGGCTATCTACGGCGACGACGCCGAACAATTTTTACATCCGGACACCCTGCTGGCGGCCGGCTCGGCCCAGATACGCGCGCGTTTTCGCGCCCGCTTCGCCGACACGGCGACCCGTGCCACCTTGCTGAGCCGCGTGGTGCTGGGCGATACCGTGATCGACCATGAAACGGTGCGCGGTCGCGATCCCGACGGCCCGAGCCGGGTCGACTTGATGGCGATCTACCAAGTGCGGGCCGGGCGCATCGCCAAGGCATGGTTTGTATTCGGCGAAAAAACCCCGGATACGGCGTAGGCTCCAGCCTCGACTGATCATTCCAGCGCTAAAATTTAAGCGCACGATATATTTCCCGAACACATACGCGCTAAACTTGTCCGCGAGCGGGCAGCGTTCTGCCCGCGTGCTCGGGAGGTCTCCACCATCATGCTGTTCCGTCCAGCTTGAGCCATTCCGGTTTTCGCCACAGCGCGCCGGCAGCGTCCTCGCGGCCCCCGGGCGCGCGGCTATGGCGCGCGGTCCGGGCTGCGCTATCGGCGCCACGCGTGCGCTGGGCCGCGCTGGCCGGCATGATGGCCTTGCTGTTGCCGGGTGGCGCCGCGCGCGCGGACAGCCTGAAACAAGACCCGGGCTTCAACGCATTCGTCGAGCAAGTGGCGCGCAAGCTCGACGGCACGAAAGACGCGGTCGCCGCGCGCCTGCAACGCGCCCGCCTGGCGCGCGACCCGCAGGCCGAATTGACGGCGCTACGCGATATCTTCGTGCTGGACGCTTTTTTACCCGAACAAGATCGCACCTCGGAAGCTTACCTGTCGATACAACCGGGTTTCGACGTCGCCATCTCTATGGCCAAGCAACTCCATGACGACAACGCCCTGGCCATCTTCTACGGCTTGCGCGCCTATTCGGAGGCCGATCGCGACTGGCCGCGGTCGAACCATTACGCCAAACAAGCGTTCGAACTGGCCGAAAACCGCCATTTATGGTCCCTGCCCTACCTCTACGAGCTCGACGCCGGCCGGCTGACCGACTTCGACGATACGACGGCCCTGGTGTCGGCCGAGAAATCCTACCGCCTGTTCGAGCAGCAAGGCAACAAATTGATGATGGCCACCACCTTGACCCTGATGGCCAGAATCTTGCGCACCCACCAAACCGCGTCGGCCGCCGAGCTCGATAAATCGATGGCTTACCTGAAAAAGGCGCAACAAATCACGGCCGGCACCGATTACAAGGTGCTGTCGTCCCGCATCAAGGGCAATATCGGGCTGGCCCTCCAAGCAGCGCAAGAATACGAGGCGGCCGCCGCCCAATTCGAAAGCGCGCTCGAGGACGCGGGCGGGCAAGTCGATTCGGCCCATATTCCGTATTACCTGTATTACCTCGGCGCCACCGACATCAAGCTGGGCCTGTACACCAGCGCCGAGGCGCGCTTGAAATCGTCCCTGACCGCTTTCACGGAAAGAAAGGACAAAATATTCATGACCTTGAGCCTGATCGGCCTGGCGGAAGTTCAGTCGCGCCTGGGGTTTCACCACGCCAGCATGGCCATGCTGGCCCAGGCCCGACCCGAAATCGCGCTCACTTCCTCGCTGCGCCTGATCGTGCGCTACCACCGCGCCGCCGCCGAGGCTTACGCCAGAATGAAGGATTATCCGGCCGCCTACCGCGCCACCATGGAACTGGTGGCCGCCGAGCACGCACTGGCGCTGGCCGGCAGCAAAAAGCGGGTGCAGGAATTGACCGTCAAATTCGACGTGAAGGTCAAGGATGGCGAAAACGCCCTACTCATCGCCGAGCGCGCGCAGCTGGAAAGCCGCAAGACGCTGCTGATGCTGGCCCTGTTGTTCGGCGCGATACTGCTGGGCGCCATCGCGGTGCTACTGGCCCTGCAAGTGCGGCAAAAACGCCGTTTCGCGGTGTTGGCGCTGCGCGACGAATTGACCGGCGCGCCCAACCGGCGCCATATCATCGAACTGGCCGGCACCGAGGTCAAGACGGCGCGCCAATACGGGCGCGAAGTGTGGTTGTCGATCCTGGACATCGATCATTTCAAACGGATCAACGACGAATTCGGCCACGAGGCCGGCGACGCCGTCTTGAAAATGTTTTACGCGTGCTGCGCCGGCGCCCTGCGCAAATCCGACGCCCTGGGCCGCATCGGCGGCGAGGAGTTCCTGCTGGTGTCGGTGGGCGTGCTTCAGGAAGACATTTTTGCGCTGTATGAACGCCTGCTCGCGGCCGTCAAATTGATCCAGGTGCCGGGCGCGCCCGCCGGCTATGCGCTCGGTTTCAGTATGGGTACTTGCTCTTCGAGAAATTCCAAACTCGACGTGAAGAGCATCATCAAGCATGCCGACGACGCGCTGTATCAAGCCAAACAAAGCGGACGCGCGCGCTGCCGCGCCAGCGGCGCGGACCTGCCGGATCAAGCCGCCCTCTGGTGATTTTCGCGTCGGCGCAACAGTCGGTGCCGATACGGCCCCGCCCGCACGGCCCGGCAAGTTGTTTTGCTATCGCAATATCAGGCATGCGTTTAGCATGAGGAAACCATATACAAAGATGGCACCGGCGGCGGCGAACCGATTTTTTAGGGAAAGCGATGTTATTTTTTTGCCGTTTCATCGTCTTTTTGTTGCTGGCCTTGCACTTGTGCTGGGCGCGCGCCGAAGCGGGCCAGGGCGCGTCCGGTCTGGACGCCTTGGTCGATCGCATGGCGCGCAAGATGGGCGGCGCGGAGCAAGAGATCGCCCAGCGCCTGCAACGCGCGCGCCAGGCCGGCGACCGGCCCGCCCAGTTGCGCGCCTTGCGCGACCACTATGTGATGGATGCCTTTTTGCCCGAGCCGATCCGCTCCGGCGCCGACCATCTGGCCCTGGAACCCGGCTTCGACGTGTGCATCGAACTGGCTACCGCCTTGCACGACCAAGACACGCTGGCGATCTTCCTGGCCCTGCGCGCCTACACCGAGGCGGAGCGCGACCGGGCGCTGTCCGAGCGCTACGCCAAGCAAGCCATCGACTCGGCAGAAAGCCGGCACAGCGCCATCCTGCCCTACCTGCATGAACTGGAGGCCAGCCGGCTGCTGGGTCTGGATGAAAACGAGGCCATGATCGCAGCCGAAAAATCCTACCGGGCTTTCGAGCACAAGGACAACAAGGTGATGATGGCGACCAACCTGGCGATCATGGCGCGCATCCTGCGCGCGCCGCAGACGGCCTCGCCGCCCGACCTGGTCAGAGCGATCGATTATCTGGACCGGGCGCTGCGCTTGCTCGAAGGCGGCGAGTATCCGTTGCTGCTCGGGCGCGTGCAGGGTGACTACGGTTTGACCCTGCGTCGCCAGGGCGAATTCGCCAAAGCCTCGGCCAAATTCGACCTCGCGCTGGCGCTGGCGGACAACAATGTCGATCCGCTGCGGATCACCTATCTGAGCTAATATCTGGGCTCGGTCGACATCAAGCTGGGCGAATACGCGCGCGCCGCCGCGCGCCTGACGCTGGCCTTGCGTCAATTTTCGGCCAATCGCGATCCCCTGTTTTCCGCCCTGTCCCAAATCAGCATCGCCGACGCCGAGTCGCGCCTGGGCCACACGCGCGCCAGCCTGGAAGCGCTCGAGCAAGCCGGCCGCAACGTCGAACTGGCCAAATCGATGCGCCTGACTTCCGATTTCCAGCGCACCACGGCCGAGATTCGCGCGCGCCTGGGCGACCACGCGGCCGCCTACGTGGCGGCGATGAAATTGGTCGACGCGGAAAACGCCATCGTCATGGCCGGCAGCAAAAAAAGGTTGCAAGAACTAACCGTCAAGTTCGATATCAAATTGAAGGAGCATGAAAACGCCTTGCTCAAGGCCGAGCACGCCCGGCTGGAAAGCCGCAAGACGGCCTTGATCCTGGCCTTGCTGTGCGGCGGCTTGCTGCTGAGCTTAATCGCCGTCATGCTGATCCTGCAAATCCGTCAAAAGCGCCGCTTTTCCACCCTGGCCCTGCGCGACGAGCTGACCGGCGCGCCGAACCGGCGCCATATCATCGAGTTGGCCCTGCGCGAAGTGAAAGCGGCGCGCGCCTGCGGCAAGGAGGTGTGGTTGTCGATCCTCGACATCGACCATTTCAAACGCATCAACGATCAATTCGGCCATGAAGCGGGCGACGTGGCGTTGAAAATGTTTTATGAGCGCTGCGCCGGCGCCTTGCGTAAATCCGACGCGCTGGGCCGCATCGGCGGCGAGGAATTCCTGCTGGTGTCGGTCGGAGCCGAACGCGAAGACGTGTTTTTCCTGTACCAGCGCCTGCTCGCCGCGATCGCCTTGATCGCCGTGCCTGGCGCGCCGGCCGGCTATACGCTCACCTTCAGCATGGGTGCCTGCTCGACCGGCGAGTCCGACACGGATGTCAAAAGCGTCATGCAATGCGCCGACGCGGCCCTGTACCGCGCCAAGCAAAATGGCCGCGCGCGCTGCGAAATCAGCGACAGCGCTTGACGCGCCGGATTGGCCGCTACTTGGCCTTGGCCGGCGCGGCCGGCAACTGCGCGCGCCATTTTTTCAAATACTGATCGATGGGCGCCGCGTGGTGATACTGCGGCTCCGAATGATTATCGCGCCGCGCTTCTTTTTCCTCCGCCGCGACGCGTTTGGCTTCTTCCTTGCCGACCTTGTCATGCGGTTCGAGGCTGGCCTCGAAGTCTTGATCCTCGCGCGCCGCCACCAGCTTACGGGCCTGGTGGTAGGCGTCACCGAAAGTGGCCGTGCTCAAGATCGAATCCTTGAACAAGGCTTCGCTAAAATAAGTGAAGTCGTTATCGTCGGCGCAGCCGAACGAAGTCCGGTCGGCGCGCGCGGCAGTGATGATCACACTATGGTCGTCCTTGAGCGGATCGATGTATCCGCCCGAGTAACAGGCCGACACCACGACCACCTTCCAGCGTATGCCGCTCTGCTTGAGCAACTTGCCCAATTCCTTGGCCTCGAGGCTGCGCAACTCCATGCCGTTTTGATCGAGTTGGAATTCGTGCGTGCGCGAGCCGTGGCTGGTGAGGAACAAAAACAAGATATCGTTTTCCTTGTCCATGCGGCCGGCGATGGCGGCCACGCTTTCGCCGATGCTGGTCAGGGTGGCCATCGGCCGGGTCGCCACCGTGGTGCGGCTATTGGCCAATACCACCGAGCGGCCGGCGGTGCCGAAATGGCGGTCGAACTGCTGCTGCACATAATCGGTCTCGCGCCTGAACACTTCCTGCGCACCGTTGCCGGCCACCGCCAGCAAATACAGATTGATCTTGCCCGGCTCGTGCGGCAGCAACGCCGCCAGCGTCTTGTCGAGCAGGGCGCGTTGCGTGTACAGCGCCGTTTCGACATTGAGCTTGGTCAGCTTGGCGGCGGCCGGATCGTCCAGCACCCCATAGCGCCAGGTGCCGGCGTCCTTGAGGCGGCCATCTTTTTGCGGCGCCGCATAAGTGAGCACGCCCTCGCCCTCATACATACCGTACTCGAAGCCGCCCCGGTATTCGTCGCCGGCGGCATTGCGCAAGCTGCCCTGGCCCTCGAAGCGCCAGTTCTTGAATTGGCCGTGATACACGCTGCCATCGCTGGACTTGGCGCTGCCCTTGCCGACCAGCTCGCCGTTGACGAAGTTGCCTTCATAAACGTCGCCTTCGGCGTTGGTGTACACGCCGGCGCCTTC
>JAYVUV010000336.1:0-12858 GCA_043787615.1 Janthinobacterium sp.
ACATTACCGGTGGTCTGCCCCGGGTGGCCGAATTGTTCGAGGCGCGTTCGCCGAAAGACGCGGGTATGCTGGCCGAAGTCACGGGTACCGTGGCTTTCGGTAAAGAAACCAAGGGCAAGCAACGTCTGGAAATCACTGACATGGACGGCAACAAGCACGAATTCTTGATCACCAAGGATAAACAAGTGCTGGTGCATGACGGCCAAGTGGTGAACAAGGGCGAGATGATCGTGGACGGCCCGGCCGATCCGCAAGATATTCTGCGTTTGCTGGGGATCGAAGCGCTGGCCCGTTATATCGTCGACGAAGTGCAGGACGTGTACCGTTTGCAAGGCGTGAAGATCAACGACAAGCACATCGAAGTGATCGTGCGTCAGATGTTGCGTCGGGTTCAGATCGTCAACGCCGGCGACACCAACTACATCGTTGGCGAGCAAGTCGAGCGTTCGGAATTGCTGGACGAGAACGACCGCGTGACTTCGGAAAACCGTATCCCTGCCACCTACGAAAACGTCTTGCTGGGTATTACCAAGGCTTCGCTGTCGACCGATTCCTTCATCTCGGCCGCGTCGTTCCAGGAAACCACCCGCGTGCTGACCGAAGCGGCCATCATGGGCAAACGCGACGGTTTGCGTGGCTTGAAGGAAAACGTCATCGTCGGCCGCCTGATCCCGGGCGGAACCGGCCTGGCCTTCCATCGCGCGCGCAAGGAAAAAGAAGCGTGGGAAGTGGAAGAGCGCAATGCGCTGTTGCAAGCTGAAAAAGCCTCGATGGCCCACAGCCTCAACGAGATCGAAGCGGCGGAAGCCATCGTTCCGCACGGCGACGACGCGTAAGCGCGTTTGTCATCGGCAAAAACGGCACCTTCGGGTGCCGTTTTTTTTGGCCGGGCCGCGCGATCGAGTCGATCAGCCCGCCCCTTTCTTACACCATTTTCACGTTTTCCAGTTTGAAGGTGAACGGCACCGAACCTTGGCCGGGGCCGCCGCCGCTGAGCACGATGTCGGCGCTGGCGATGCCCAGCAGCGACAGTTCGGTGTTGACGTCGGACAGGATGGCCGAATTCATGACCGCGCCCTGGGTGACTTGCGAGGCGACCCCGATCCAGATGGTGGGCTTGAATTCGAACACGGCTTTTTGACCCGGCGCGATCGAGGTTTTGAGTGCCAGCAATTTGCCGCCTTTATAAATGCCGGCGTTGATGGCGCCTTTTTTCAAGTCGTTGCGTACTTGGACCTCCTTGGAGCTGCCGTCCGTGCCCTGGCGGGATAGGGTGTTGCCCGAATTGCTCAGTTCGACGTGATACATATTGCCGTTATCGGCCCCGATTTGCGGCGTGTGGTTACCCCAGCTGTCGCTGGCGCCGATCGACATAGCCATCGGGAACACGAACGGATGGTTATCGTAGATGCCGCAATTTTCAATCACTTGCCACGCCACCGCCAGCTCGTCGAAATTGGTGCCGACATTCTTTTGAAAAATGACGATTTGCGAATTGTTGGCGTCGTTCGAGCGGTTGATGAAGTTCAGCTTGATGTCCATGACATTTCCTTGGTTGTGGTGGATGAATCTTTCAGCCAGCGTCCTGGCCGACCTTGCAAGCCGGAGCGGTACGCTCAAGCCATTGCAATGTTTTCCAGACAAAAGCGCAGGGGCGCGGCGTCCGCGCCGCCTCCCGCTCCCGTCATCACGATGTCGGCGCGGGCCATGCCCAGCAGCGACAACTCGGTATACGTTTCCTTGGCCGTTGCCACGCTCAGCGGCAGGCCCTCTTCGGCGTCGGCGGCCGCCCCTATCCATAAAGCTGGTGCCATCTGAAACACCGCTTGCCGGCCGGGCGTCAGATTGGTGCGCAGGGCCAGCAAGGCGCCGCGATTGAACAGGCAGGCGTTGATCGCGCCCTGAGGCATGGCGTTGCGCAAGCTGATTGCCGCTCCGGCGTCGCGTGCTTCGCGTTGCAAGTGATGCTGCTGGCGCGGTCGCACGACGCTGAAAACGTCGCCAGGCGCGGCCGCCTGACGTGGCGAATAATTGCCATGCTGGTCGCCAATACCCAACTCCAATTCGGTGGAAAACCAAAACGGGTGATTGCAGGCATAGCCGCAGTGGCGTATCACCTTCCAAGCCACGGGCGGTCGCTCGCATCCGGTTTCGCGCTGGAACAAGACGATCGCCGTTTGGCTTCTGTCGTGCGAACGATTGATGAAATTAAGCTGCAATTGCATGGTGCATCCTCGATGGGCGGCGTTTGCCGCTATTGGCTTGATACATGTCGTACGATAGGCGGCTCGCGCGGCACGGGCCATTACATGGCCTTACCGCCGATGACGCGCAGCCGCCCGGGTTCCGGGTCGAACTCGCCTTCCAGGACGGAGCCGCGTGTGATGTGAAAAGGCAAGTCGGCCAGACGGATTTCGCCGCGCCGTCTTTCCAGCAAGGGGCCGGGAACGCAACCCTCCGGTAGCGCGGCGGCGAGTTGGCGGCGGGCGCGGAAGAGTTGAATATTGAGGTGGGCCGGGTCCAGGCCCAGCATGGTGGACAGACGGCCGGTTTCCAGCCAGCCTTGACCGCTGACATCGATCGCGCGCCGCGCGTCGGCCAGCCGTTGGCGCGCCAGAGTCAGCAAAATGTAATGGTGCACCCTTTCTCCTAAGTCGATCTCCTCCACCCATCCCGGTCCGGGACCCAGATGCAGGAATGTATGCTCTTCATTGAGGCTGATGTGAAAATACAGATATAAGCGCGAGTCGGTGCGCGCCCGCCGCATCTCGGGTGGCGATTGCTCGGCATATACGGCTCGATTGATTCGCATAAGGATCCTTATTAATAACGGCACATGTTTCCAATACAATTTATTTAATTAATTCTATTTCATTTAAAGCATTATCTTTCTGACCTCTTGTGACCATTGGTTCCACTCATCCACGAATAAATCGCCATCGATCATTCAACAACCGACTGAATAAGCCAAAGCGGCATATTCAGCGCTGCGTAACAGAAATCGCTCGGGCGATTGTGCTTAACCGGGTTGCAATGTTGTAAGATGTTGATGGGTTATATAAAAAAAAGAAAAGTGCGCATAGCAGCGCCGCCGCCGGGGCTGGCGCCATGGTATTGGGTGGGTCGGCTCGATGGTTGCCGCGGCCGCGTCGAACACCGAGTGGACTTTTTGCGTCGAGGAAAACAGCCGTTGCACCGTCAGCAGCAACCAAGCCGTGCGTTTCGGCATGAGCGATCGTTGGGTCAGCAAGAACCTCGACTGGGCGTCAAGTTGCGACGTCAACACCTTTGGCGACCCGCCGCCCGGCCAAGTCAAGCATTGCGAAGTCGCTGGTATATGGGAATTTTGTGCCAACGAAAACCAGCAGTGCGGCTTCGGCGACGCGTAGACCGTGCGTGATGGCGCGGGTGGCTCACCTTCTTCAGCAAAACCGTCAGCAAGGACATGGCATGCGTGGCACGAACATCGCATCGACAAGCTCGCGTATGGCTTCGCTTATTATGATGTCGCGGACCATAGCACTCTGCTGCATACGCGGTGCCCACTGTTATGACGGTCACGGTGGGCTGATAAGCGGAGGCGATGGCTTCATCAATCGCTGCGGATGGTCCGCAGCGGCGATTATTTATTAGGAATCGACATGAAACGTTTTATTCAATATCTTGCGTTGTGTATGGCGAGCGCCGGCTTGCTGGCCGGATGCGGCAGCGGCACAAGCGCGCAAGCCGGCGCGGGCGTGTCCAGCAAGGCGTCCGCCGTGGCGGTGCCCGCTTTGTCCAGCACGCAATGGACATTTTGCGCCAATGAAAATAGCACTTGCCTGTTCACGGGCGAGCAAACCGTGCGTTATGGCGCCGGCGATACGTTTATCAGCAAGAAGCTCAGTTGGAACGCTGCTTGTAACAATGCGACCTTTGGCGACCCGGCGCCCGGCCAAGCCAAGCATTGCGAAGTCACCAGCCAATGGGAATTTTGCGCAAACGAGAATCAGCAATGCGGTTTCGGCGACACGCAAACCGTGCGTTATGGTTCCGGCAACGCCTTCTTCAGCAAAACCGTCAGTAACGGCCTGGCGTGCGATAACAATACATTCGGCGACCCGGCTGTCGGCGCCGCCAAGCATTGCGACCGGACGCCGACCACCTGGACGCTGTGCGCCGATGAAAACGGCGTGTGCGGGTTTGGCGGCGCTCAAGTGGTGTTATATGGCGCCAATGGCAGTTTCACCACCCGCAATATGACCGATGGCGCGTCATGCAACAATGCTGTCTTCGGCGATCCGATCGCCGGTGTCGCCAAACATTGTTATATTCCCGGCGCGCCGGTGGCCGATGTGAGCAATCCAGTTCCCGGCACCTGCAGTGCCGTCACTTGGACCGCCGGCGTCAATTACTCCTTGAACACGGTGGTGAAATATCCGCCGGATGGCAATTACTACAAGGTGGTCAATGTCGGGGCGAACGGTAGCGATGCGACCATTCCAACCATCAGCACCTATTATTGGGCCGTCACCACCTGCGGCAACACACCCGCTGTCGGGGTCAATATGGTGGGCGGTTATTACCCGAATTGGAAGGAAGGGAAAGATTCGCCCTTGCGTATCAAGGATGTCAACCCACGCTATAACATGATTTATTTGTTCGCCGCCGAACCGGTTGGCGGCGCGCCTGGCACCACCGGCGCGGTGACCTGGAAATTCCTGGGCGATGAGAGAGGCGCGGCCAGTCATCTGGTGGAAGACATCAAGTACGCGCGCACCGTGCAAGGGCGAAAAATCATGTTGTCGGTGGGTGGCGCGGGCAAAGGCATGAGTTTCCCGAACCGCGGTAAATCGCAGAATTTCGTGAATAGCATCGTCTCTATTTATAATCAATTGGGTGGGTTTGACGGTATGGATTGGAATACCTTCGAAGGCTCGCAGTCTCCGGACACCAATGAGATGATCTGGATTAGTCTGGAGCTAAAACGTCTTTATCCGGGCTTTATCATTTCGGCGCCGCCCGCTCCCTGGAATCCAGTCGATAAGGCTTTCTGTCAGGCGATGGTCAATGCCGGCGCCATGGATTACGCGGCTCCGCAATATTACGATGGACCTGGTTTGAATGAGCCGGAGTATGTGGTAAAAAACGTGGCCGAGTGGGTGGCTTTGCTTGGCGCGAAACATGTCGCGGTGGGTTTCGGCATCAATACCGAGAAAAACTATATGACGCGCGATCAGGCGATTTCCATATGGCGACAGGTGAAACTTAACCATCCAGGCATCCGTGGTGGTTTTGATTGGGAAATTAACACGGACGAGCAACAGGGTTGGCCTTTCGCCAATGGCGTGGCACCGTTAATGAATCCCTAAACCAAGGCGGGGCGGGAGGAAGGCTGCCCTCTGGCTAGCCAGAACCCCGCTCCTCGATAGCCCATGACGCAGCGTTCCGCATGTGGCGGTAGTGCGCGGCCGGCATAGGCTTGGTAAGCCGCGCTTGTCCTTTATCGAACTCGGCCTCGATGTCCAAGCCCTGAGCCGTTCGTGCTTGTAGGTCCGTCTCCCTCATTTGCGCTATCGATGCCGTCATCGATCTTGCCATCAATGCAATTGTTAATCGATTTGACTTTGCATTTGCTTATTAAAATCACCAATATTATCTTTTTGTCTTCATATTGACACTGGTTCCATTCATTCTTTGATTGATATCGCTTATCTAGCAGCAGTTAGCGACTGAATACAGCGGTTTACGAGAAATTGCCATCAAATATTGTGACTCCAATGTCGCTTATCCCTCATGCAATGTTGTAATATGTCGATGGGGTTATATAAAAATAAGAATTTCACATAACTTGTTCAGAAGGATCGATATGAATCGAATTTTTCGCTATTTAGTAGTTAGCATTTTGACCAGCGGGCTGTTGGCCGCTTGTGGCGGCAGCAACTCCGGTACCGGCGCCGCTGCCAGTGCCGGCGCCACGCCCACCGTCTTGGCCAGCGTCAGCTCGATGGTCGCCGCGGCCGCCGCGTCGACCACGCAGTGGACCTTTTGCGCCAATGAAAATAGCCGTTGCATCTTCAGCGGCAACCAAACCGTGCGTTTCGGCGCCGGCGATCGTTGGGTCAGCAAGAGCTTCGACTGGGCTTCCAGCTGCGACATCAACACCTTTGGCGATCCGGCTCCCGGCCAAGCCAAACATTGCGAAATCACCAGCAAATGGGAATTTTGTGCCAATGAAAACCAACAGTGCGGCTTCGGCGACACCCAAACCGTGCGTTATGGTTCGGGCAGCACGTTCTTCAGCAAAACCGTCACCAACGGCGTAGCGTGCAACAACAATGAATTTGGCGACCCGGCTTTCGGCGCCGGCAAACATTGCGACCGCGCGGCGACCACCTGGACCCTGTGCGCCGACGAAAATGGCCGTTGCAACTTCAGCGGCACGAAAGTGGTGCTATATGGCGCGAACGGCTCGTATGTGACGCGCAACGCGACCGATGGTGTCGATTGCAACAACGGCGTCTTCGGCGATCCAGTGCCGGTGCGGAAAAGCTGCTACGTGCCCGGCGCGCCGATCAACGACGCCAACACGCCCACCACGCCGCCGCCACCGCCGCCGCCAACCGGTGGTACCTGGAACAAGCAAACGACTTTCAATCTGGTCAATGGCACCCGTGGCCGCTACCCTGATTCGCAAGTGTATTGGGCGATCATCGGCAAGGATTGGAACACCGGTAAATTCGTCTACGTCGACTTGAACGGCAAATTCATCCCGATGTCGACCAACGACAACGGCGCCCTGAACAAAAACGGCCAGGCTTACACCAATTATTTCCATTCGATCGCACAAGGCCGTTCCATCACGATTCCGCCGCTCAATTCCGCGCGTCTGTTTTTGAGCGTCGGCTCGCCGATGTACATCAAGGTGAATTCTGATATTAATGGCAACATCGGCTACGCCGGCGCCAACATTGAAAATCCGGCGGACCCGAACATCGATGTCATTTTTGACTTCGTCGAAATGGCCATCGTGCCGGAATCGGGCTTCTTCGGTAACACCACCCGTGTCGATCAATTTGGCTTCCCGGTCGTGCTGCGTTTGCAAGGCTTGAATGGCTACGACCAGACCGTCGGCGAAACCGAAGGCCGCGACGCCCTGTACAACGCCTACCGCAGCTCGGTGCCGGAACAGTTCCGCAGCTTGGCTGACTCTTCTTACCGTATCGTGGCGCCGGCTCATGCCACCTTCAACAACGGCGGCCGTAACGCCGCCTATCTGGATGGCTACATCAACGACGTGTGGAACAAGTATCGCTCGCAACGTCTGACATTCACCAACCAACAAGGCACGTTCAGCGGTCAAGTGTCGGGTGATACCTTCCAGTTCACCGATGGTCAAGGCACCTACAACGTCAAGAAGCCGAACACGGCGATGGCTTTGCTGGGCGCCGGCACCCTGGCCGACGCGAGCGGCACGGTGGGCGGCACCCCGGCCTACGACAAGCAATTGCAAATTCAAGCGCAATTGTGCGCGGCGCTGAACCGCCACGTGGTCGAAGATCCGGCCAACTGGTCCAACGCCAACGCGTATTATCCGAACGGTCAAGTGTCGAACTCGTACTCCAAGTTCTGGCATGACCACAGCGTGAATCGTCTCGCTTACGGCTTCGCCTATGACGATGTATGGGAAAAGAGCTCGTCCCTGCACACCGTCGCCCCTACCGTGGCCACGGTCACGATCGGCTGGTAAGCGTTAGTCGGCATTAGCCAATGGCTCCGGCGACGCCGGGGCCATTTTTGCGTGATAACACAAGGATCGATATGAAACGTTTTATGCAATATCTTGCGTTGTGCGTCTTGAGCGCCAGCTTGCTGAGCGCATGCGGCGGCGGCGGGACCAGCGAGCAGGGCGGCGCCGCGGCGCTGTCCGAGCCGGGCGCCGGCACGACGGTGTTGGCCGCGACCCAGGCGGCGGTGGTGTCTTGCACCGCTAAAACCTGGGTGGCCGGCACCAATTACCCGCTCGGCACCGTGGTCTTGTATCCGCCCAACGGTGGTTACTACAAGGTGGTCAATGTCGGCAGCAACGGCAGCGACGCCACCGTGCCCACCATCAGCACCTACTACTGGGCGCCGGCCAATTGCGACCCGTCGCCGCCCGCTCCTGGTAATTGCGGCGCCAAGATCTGGACCGCCGGCATCAACTATCCTCTCGGCACGGTGGTGCAATATCAGCCCAACGGCCAGTACTACAAGCTCGTCAATGTCGGCAGCAACGGCAGCGACGCGACCGTGCCGACCGTGAGCACCTATTATTGGGCGCCCACCACTTGCGGCAGTCCGCCGCCACCGCCACCGCCACCACCGCCGCCTCCGGTGACCGGCTGCAACGCGCAAAACTGGACCCAGGGCGTGATCTATCAACTGGGCGCTGTCGTCAAATATCCGCCGAATGGTCAATACTATAAGCTGGTCAACGTCGGCGGCAACGGCAGCGATGCCACTGACCCGACCATCAGCACTTGGTACTGGGCGCCTACCACGTGCGGCGGCACAACGACTCCTTCGACCAATATCGTCGGCGGTTATTACCCGAACTGGACCCCGTCGCCTTTGCGCATCCGCGATATCAACCCGCGCTACAATTTGATCTATTTGTTCTCCGCGACGCCGGTCGGCGGCGCGCCGGGAAGCACCGGCGCTGTGGTGTGGAGCCCGCCGGGCGACGGCAAGGGCGCCGCCACCCATCTGGTCGAAGATATCAAATATGCGCGCAGTACCCAAGGCCGCAAGATCATTCTGTCGGTCGGCGGCGCGGGCAATGGCATGAGTTTTCCGAACCGCAATAAATCGCAAAACTTCGTCAACAGTATCGCCGCGATTTACAACCAATTGGGTGGCATCGATGGCATGGATTGGAATACCTTCGAAGGTTCCCAAGCGCCCGATACGAATGAAATGATCTGGATTAGCCTGGAATTGAAACGCCGTTATCCCGGCTTCATCATTTCCGCGCCGCCAGCGCCATGGAATTCCGTCGATAAAGCGTTTTGCCAAGCCATGGTCAACGCGGGCGCGATGGATTATGCGGCGCCGCAATATTATGACGGTCCTGGTTTGAACGAGCCAGCGTATGTCACCAAAAATGTGGGCGAATGGGTCGCATTGCTGGGCGCGAAACATGTGGTGGTTGGCTTCGGTATCAATAACGCCGCCAATTACATGAGCCGCGACCAGGCGATTTCGGCATGGAAGCAAGTCAAAGCCAATCATCCAGCCATCCATGGTGGTTTCGATTGGGAAATCAACACGGATGAAAGACAAGGCTGGCCCTTCGCCGATGGCGTGGCTCCCTTGATTAACCCGTAACAGGCTCGCGCGCGCCGCTTGCCGGCGCCGATCGGCATCGACACGGGTCGGGGCATACGCTCCGGCCCGTGTTTTTTTATTTCCGAGCGGCACGAGATGCTCGCTTGCCAGCGCGTAAGCACCCACTCTGTTTACCTGTCGTGCGCCAATATCGAGTTTGTTCATGCTAGGATTTGGCATATGTTCGCACAAGCCCTGTTCAGCCCCGCCCAGCAAAAGCTCCTCGCTCTGTTATTCGTACGCGTGGATGAGGGTTTCCATTTGAATGAAATCATGCGTTTGACGGGCTTGGGTAGCGCGTCCGCGCAGCGCGAGTTGCGCCGGCTGCACGACGCGGGCTTGATCACTTCCGAAAGGATTGGCAACGTGCGGCGCTACCAGCCTAACAAACGCAGTCTGGTTTATACCGAGCTCAGTGGTTTGGTGCAAAAAACTTTCGGCTTGGTCGGCGTGCTGCACTCCGCCTTGGCTTCGTTGGCCCATCCTCTACGGATCAGTTTTGTCTGCGGCGCCGATGCGCAGCAAAGTAAAGCGCTCGCCGGTAATATCGAGCTGTTGCTGATCGGTGAAGACAGCCATTACGGCGAGATATTGTCTTGTCTTGCGCCAGCCGAGCGCGCGCTGCGCCGCAAAATCAATCCCAATTTGTATTCGGTTGTCGATTATCAACGCCGGCTGCGTGAGCAACAACCATTCTTGTTGCAGGTATTGCAGCAGCCGAAGTTGTTTATTGTTGGTAATGACGAGATACTCAAAGCAATCGCCGCGTAAACCATCAACCGACAATTTTGTAATATCGCGCATCTTTTATGTTGAAAAAGAAACGATAAGCTGATTTTACTTATTTTGTGTCGTGCTTGCGACATCGCTCGTTAGAAGCTGTGCGACGATGACTTGCATGGGACGGGCAGGCGTATAATTTTTCTATGGATAGATTACAAGCATTTGGGCAAATCGTGGCACAGGCGGCCCGTGGTGAACTCGTGTTTCCGACCAGTGTCAACGCCTCGCTCAGATTACAGCTGGCCCTGGCCAATCCCGCTTGCCATATTGAAGAGGCGATTAAACTGGTGCTGAGCGAGCCGCTGCTGGCGGCCCGCATCGTCGCGATGGGTAACTCGGCCCTGTTTCACCGCGCCGGCAGCGACCCGGTCACCAGCGCTCGCGCCGCCGTGATGCGCATGGGGCAACGTAATCTGTATTCCCTGGTGGTGGCCCTGGTGGTGCGCCAATTCGGCAGTAAAATCAGCGATCCAAGTCTGCGCGCCAAGGCCGAACAACTCTGGCTGCATACCGTGCATGTGGCGGCGCTGGCCTTCGTCATCGCACGCCGTGTCACTTGCATCGATGCCGATACGGCGCTATTTGCGGGCATTGTGCACGAAGTTGGCAGCTTTTATTTGCTCTCGCGGGCCGATGAGTTTCCCGGGCTGCTCGACGACGACCCCGAACACTGGATGGAGCCGGCCGAGGAAATTATCGCGCGTGAAGTGATGAAACGGCTATTGATCCCCGAAGTGGTCAGCACCGCGATCGAGGCTTTACGCGACGGCATGCTGGCCTTGCCGCCGGAATCATTGCTCGATACTCTGCTGTTGGCCAAACAGTTGTCGCCCGTGCCATCGCCGATGGTGCGCAACGCCGCCGCGCCCATGGCCCAAGCCGATTCCGTGATCGACTTTGTGATCGATAGCGAAACGCTGGCCAGCGTGATGGACGAGGCGGCTCAGCAGGTGAGCTCCATGAGTTCCGCCTTGCTGGTCTAGCGGCGCGTCGATCGCATCCGGCGGGCGCCTGCCGGTTCAGCGGGAGCGACGGGCCGTCAGACCGCTTCAAGCCGCTTCAAGCCGCTTTACGCCGATGCATGCAGGGCGCGGTCCCGGGCGGCGGTTTGCCGGGGTGCCACGGGCTGATGCGTGCGTTGCGCGCGCTGTATGCACGCCTTCGCAGCTTTAAGCACGCGTTGCGCGCGCGCTTGCCCTAGGCAGAGGAGTGCTGCGCGATTGGCAGTATGCCAGCATGGTATCGAGCACGGCGCCCGCCGCCCATGGCCGGCCCAACGCTTGGGCACGTCGCCCCATGGCCGCCAGCTCGGCCGGATTGGCGAGCAACTCGCGCACCCGAAATTGCAAGCCGAGCTCGTCGTGGGCCTTGAGCGCCACCCCCTGTTCCAGAAGATAATCGGCGTTCCGCTCTTCTTGTCCTGGGATGGCGGTATTTAACAGCATCGGCACGCCTATCGCCAGGCATTCTGAGGTGGTCAACCCGCCCGGTTTGGTGATGACCAGGTCGGCCCCAGCCATCAGCGCTTGCACCTGTTGGGTGTAACCGTGCACCGTCAAGCGATCCGGATGGCGGCCCGCTAATGCCTGTAAAGCCGTCAATACCTGTTTGTTCGAACCCGCCACCGCGACCAAGCCGAAGTCGGCCTCGATCGCCAACAGGCGCGCCGCGATCAAGTCCAGCCGGCCCAGCCCGGCGCCACCGCCCATCAGCAGCAAACTCGGGCGACCGTCCGCCGAGTCCGGTGTCAAGGCAGCGCCAAAGGCGGGCGCGAAGCCGGGCATGACGGGAATGCCGGTGACGTGGATGCGCTCGGGCGCCACCCCCGCCGCGCCCAGCCGAAACGCCACTTCGCGGTTGGCCGCGAAGTAGCCGGTCATGTGTTCTTGCACCCACATCCGATGCATGCCGAAATCGGTGATTTGCACCCAGACCGGGCATGCCAACTGGCTTTTGCCGATGGTGACTGACAGGATTTCGGCCGGCAGGAAGTGGGTGCACAGGATGGCGTCGGGTGCGAATCCCGCTATTTTTTTCAGCAAGCCGCGCATGTTCAAGCGTTCGATCACGCGCCGTAATTTTTGTGGCGAGCTGCGCGGGCGCGCCTCGTGCGTGATTTGATACAGGGGTGCCCAGATCGCCGGGTATTTATTAAGCAGGTGAATGTAGAAATCCGTGTGCAGCTGGCGAAAGCCCGCCGGCGCGTATTGCAGCACGTCTAGATGGAGCGCCGTGATCGGGGAGCGGTGCGCCTCGGCCGCGCAGCGAACGGCTTCGGCGGCGCGACTGTGGCCGGCGCCGGCGGATACACTCAGGAGCAAGATTTTTTTGGGTGTCATGGCATGCGCGCGCTTACCAATTAGTCCGCCGGGCGCGCCCCGGGTTCCCGCCGCGACGGCCGAAAAGCCGGGCGGCGGGAGCGATGTGCGCCACATCAAAGTCGTCCGCAGGGGGGCGGCTCGACGTGGTCGGCGCGTGTTACCAGCCGCTGTTGCCGGCGCCCCGGTTGATGTGGTACTGGTCGTTCCCATTGCTGATCGCAGCGATTTTCGACTCGCTCACCTTGACGCCGCTGAAATTGCCGTTCCCTGTGACATTACTGAAATACATGCCATAGCTGCCCGAACGATTGATCTCGACATTGCTGAGCGTCAGGTTCGAGATCGCATGGCTATAGCCGAGCAGCACGCCGTCATAGGTGCTGTCGTTGATTTCCAGCGTATCGAC
>JAYVUV010000337.1:0-8721 GCA_043787615.1 Janthinobacterium sp.
CGGCGCCGAGTTTCACCGCGACTTGTTCCAGCACCGCGATCCGCGCGCCTTCGCCGATCCGCGCCTGGGCGCCGCCCTGGAACGGCTGCGCCGCATGAAGCGCTGGATGCGCAATCCGGTGCCCGAGCGCGCCTGGGACCAGACCACGCGCGAGCTGGCCGACGGCGGCGGCGCCATGATGGTGATGGGCGACTGGGCCAAGGGCGAGCTGAACGCCTGGGGCTTGGCCACCGACGTCGGCTTCGGCTGGACCCCGGTGCCGGGCACCGCCCGCGTCCACCTATATAATGTCGACACCTTGACCATGCTGGCCACGCGCGAGTCGCACCGGGCGGCGCAACTGACGCTGGCCGGCATCGTCATGTCGCCGGCCATGCAAAACGAGTACAACCTGGTCAAGGGCTCGATCCCGGTGGTGCGTTATCCAGCCCTGGGGCGCATGGACAGTTGCTCGCTGGCCTCGTACAAGCTGTTTTCCAGCGGCCGCGCGGCCCAGGTACCCAGTCTGGTGCACCGGATGGCGGCCGACGAGACCGTGCGCGACGCCATGGTGGCCGAGATCCATCACTTTTTTTTGGACGACACGGTGACCGTGGCCGATGCGCAACGCCGTCTGAGTGCGATCGGCCGTACCCTAACCAAGACACGATAGACACGATAGGCAAGCGATGCGAAAAGTACTGATCGTCGACGACGACCAAAAAACCCGGACCCTGCTCAAGACTTACCTGGAAAAAAACCAGTACGACGTGGGCTTGGCGCATAACGGCGAAGCCTTTTTGGCCGAGTTCAACCGTTATGCCGATGAATTGTCGCTGGTGATCCTGGATGTGATGCTGCCCGACACAGACGGCTTCGCCCTGTGCAAGACGGTGCGGCGCCGCTCCAACGTGCCCATCATCATGCTCACCGCCAGTTCCGACGAAACCGACCGGGTGGTGGGCTTGGAACTGGGCGCCGACGACTATATTTCGAAACCTTACAGCCCGCGCGAGCTGTTGGCGCGCATCAAGGCGATCCACCGCCGCACCGGTATCGACAACGCCGTGGCGCCCCGTTTCTACCGTTTCGTCGGCTTCACGCTCGACACCGTGGAGCGCACCGTGATCGACCGCGACGGCCAGCTGGTGGCCTTGACCGGGCTCGACTTCCAGTTGCTGAAATATTTCGTCGAGCACGCCGGCGATATTCTCGACCGTAACGTGTTGTGCGAAGGCACGCGCGGGCGCGACGCCGGTCCGCTCGACCGCTTCCTGGACGTTCAGATCAGCCGCCTGCGCCTGCGTCTCAACGATGGCGGCAAGCAACCCTTGTTGATCAAGACCGTGCGCGGGGCGGGCTATGTGTTCGCCGCCGACGTCAGCAGCGGCAATGTCTAGCGGCGTGCGCACGCTGCGTTTCCTGAACCGCATCCTGCCGCCATCCCTGCTGGGCCGGCTATCGATGGTGATGGTGGCCGGCGTGCTGCTGGCCCAACTGGCCGGCAATTTCATCTGGGCCACCCAGCGCCGCGCCGAATCGGAGGTCGAGGTCAGCACCGCGTCCCAGCATCTGGCCCACAGCGCGGCCAGCGCGGTGCGCTTTTTCATGAGCCTGCCGCCCAATTACCGGCCCTTGATCATCCAGCAATTCCGCGAAATGGGCGGCACCCGCTTCCTGGTCAACATCAACCGGGCGCCGGTCCATATCGACGGCATCGGCCGGCACGCCATGGCCGACATCGCGCTGCGCCAGGTGCGCGCCACGCTCAAGGAAGACTTGCCCGCCATCTCCAATGTGCGCATCGCCTTCGCCTGGCCCGACCAACTGGTGGTCAACGACGAAGGCAGCAAGATCAGCGACTTGCCCGACAGCTGGGTGCAGCACATCGTGTTGACCAAGCCGGTGCCGGCGCCCATCTTGCTGATCCAGGCCGAGATGGACCCCGGCAACTGGCTGTACCTGGCCACCTTGATGCCGAACCCCTTTTTCCTCGACAGCGGCAACCCGCTCACGCGCGACCGGGTATTGCTGCAAGCGCTATCCTTGGCGGCCGTGCTGGTGCTGTCGATTCTGGTGGTGCGCTGGACCACGCGGCCGCTGGCGGCCTTGTCCGAGGCCGCCACCGCCTTCGGCAACGGCGAGCGCATGCCGGCCCTGCCGGAGACGGGCAGCCGCGAATTCGTCAAGACGGCGCGCGCCTTCGGCGCCATGCGCGAACGCATCCAGCGTTACATCGAAGACCGCGAACGCCTGTTCGTGTCGATCTCGCACGACTTGCGCACCCCCATCATGCGCCTGAAACTGCGCGCCGAGTTGCTCGACGACGACCAATTACGCAGCGAATTCCACGACGACCTCGACGAGCTGGACATGATGGTCAAGGGCGCGCTGCAATTCGTCAAGGATAGCGATATCCACGAAAACCCGACCGAGGTGCGGCTCGACGCCTTGATCGAACGCATGGTGCGCGACGCCCGCCTGGCAGGGCATGAAGTGTCGTTCGCGCCATCCGGCTTGAGCGTGAAGGCCAGGCCGCTGGCGCTCAAGCGGGCCATCGGCAATTTGCTCGACAATGCTTTGCATTACGGCCAGCAAGCCGAAATCGCGGTGCACGGCAACGGCCCGTATATCGATATCCAGATCCGCGACCACGGCCCCGGCGTGCCGGAGGAAGCCTTCGCCCAATTGTTCGAGCCCTATGTGCGGCTGGAACATGGGCGCCAGCGCAACAGCAGCGGCATGGGGCTGGGCTTGGGCATCGCGCGCGGCATCGTGCAGGCGCACGGCGGCGAATTGTTACTGCAAAACGACCCGGCCGGCGGCTTCCGGGCCACCTTGCTCTTGCCGCGCACCGCGTTCAGCAGTGCCACCGGGGCCGCGCCGAAGCCGGCCTGAGCGTCGCAGCCGGCGCGCCGGCGTGTTGCCGCCGCGCGACAGCCGGTCGCTGCCCGCCTCTACGCTTCTACGCTCCGCAGCGCCGTGTTCACGGACGTGCGTGCCATCGTCTTTCCACCCGCCATCGCCCGCCAGCCCGCGTCGTCGGCGTATTCTGTATTCTGGTACGCAAAACCTGCAGTTCGTCGCAATCGGCCTGCGCGCCCGGCCGGCCTTCGCTACAGTGCATGCATACCACAACGCTCTTGAAGGAATATCATGAATATCGCTAAATACATGGAAGCCATTTTTGTCGTCGCCGCCGTGGTGCTGGGCGCCAGCAGCTACGCCGCCGTCGCGATCGCGCCGACCCACGCCCGCCTGGCGCCGGTGGGCGAGGTGTCGATGCCGCTGGTCCACGTCAGTGCCAAGCGTCTGAGCGCCGCCGAAAAAGCGCGGCTCGCCAATTAAATCGCTGCGGACGGCATAGCCCGGAGTGCCTCCGGCGACTACAAATCGTAAGGAAATCAGATGATGAAATTATTCCGTTCAGCCCTGGCGCTACTACTGTTGCTAGGCGCGGCCGGCGGCGCCCTGGCGCAGGAGATGGGCAGCGAAAAGCGGCCGATCGACGCCCGCGTCACCCACGTCAAGCTCAGCGGCGTGATCCACCTCAATTTGCGCCAGGGCGACGTGCCGTCGCTGCTCATCCTGGGCGAGCGCGAGTATGTCGATCATGTGGAAACGGTGCAAACCGGCGATACCTTGCATATCGATACCGAGGGCAGGGGCGGAAGCGTGAAGCGCTCCCATCTGCGCGCCGAGTTGGTGTTACCCAAACTGCGGGAATTGTGTTCGGATGGCATAGGCAACAGCGAAGTGAGCGGATTTAGCGGCGACGAGCTTGAGGTCCAATTGGACGGCACCGGCTCGATGAAAGTGACGGTCGATGTCAAGCGCCTGCGCGCCAACCTGGGCGGGGTGGGCGGGATTCACATCTTTGTCAACGACGGCGACAGCGTCGAACTCGATCTCAATGGCGCCGGCTCCATCAACCTGGCCGGGCGCAGCAAATTATTAAAAGTCGGCATGGGCGGACTAGGTAGCGTGAGCGCACAACATTTCAAGGCCGAATCGGCGGAACTGGATATGAGCGGGCTGGGGAGCGCCAGCGTCTACGTCACGCAAAACCTGACCCTGGGCCTGAGCGGCTTGGGTTCCGTCACCGTCTACGGCAAGCCGCTCAACCGCCACGTCAGCGTGGATGGTTTGGGAAAAGTGACATGGAAGTAATCGGTATCCCATCGCAGATGGCTCGGCAGTCTGACCGCATCCCTTTTTCTTACGCGACATGAAAAAAATCATTATTGCGATGTTATTCGCAACCGGGGTGCAGCAGAGCGCGCAAGCCGGATTCGTCGAAGGCGCCACCGCCTATAACAATAAAAACTACCCCTTGGCCTACAAGGAGATCGTGCCGCTCGCCAAGGCGGGCGACGCCGACGCCGAGCACTTGCTGGGCCTGATGTATTACATGGGGCGCGGCGTGGCGCAAGATTACCGCCAAGCCATGGCGTGGCATCGCAAGGCCGCGCAACAGGGCAAGGCCGACGCGCAATATGTGGTGGGCGCCATGTATTACACCGGCAACGCGGTATTGCAGGATTATAAGCAAGCGATCATCTGGTTCCGCAAGGCGGCCGAGCAGGGGCATGCCGAGGCGCTGCAAGTGCTGGGCTTAATGTATCGTTATCACATCGGCGGGGTGCCGCAGGATAATGTGATCGCTTATATGCTGTGGAATCTGGCGGCCGCCAAGGGCTCGGCCAACGCCGTCGAACAACGCGCGGCGGTGGTCAAGAAAATGACGCAGGAACAAATCGAAGAGGGGCAGGCGCTGTCGACGGCTTGGAAGCCGGGTACGCCTTTGACCTTGCGATCCAAGAGCGCGGCGGAATAGGCCGCCGCTCTGCGCGCTTGAACAAAACGACGGTGCTCGCATCCGACACGATTGGCTCGACTCAGTTGAAATTCACGATACCTGTGCTCACGCTATATAACGGCGAGATTGAAATAATTGACATCAAAATGCATTTGTTGTTATAAAATCTATTTATAGAATATTTTCATTAATTTCGTTTTCTTATTTGGGCGCGATCGAATAAGAAAAACTTTTTGCTCTGTTGGTCTAAGCTTCAATATTACGTGTTGGGCCGCTTCGTGAGTTCTAATATAATTCGGCCAAGTGGAAATGTCAGCTACCGCGATCGTCCATGTGCCATACTTTTTCCACTTTCCTTCGATCTCTGTTATGAGGGTTTTAAATAGGTAAGCTTTGACGGATGCTTCATCGCGACTCTCAAAAAGTGGCCTTTTCACGGAAAATGCATCTGCTGGCACTCCGTAATATAAAAAATCTGGAGTTTTTTCTTTTATGTTAAAAAATTCTTTATATTCATCTTGGTCATTCTTCGGCATGGCGTTCCAATATTTACAATGACCATGGGATTCTATCCATAATATTCGGAAAGTCGAGTTCTCGGACAGTTCGTCAATAAGGAATTTATTTCTTTTTGTTTTTTTGCTTTTCTCATCCATTTCAGCTTGTTTGGCGCGTCCCATGCTGGCGCTCACTGCATCAGCCATTCCTATTGGGATTGATTCGTGTAGAAGTGCGGAAGTTGACCTTAACGCTTCGCATTCCGCTGGAGAACAATAGGTTGCTATTTGCGATATAATTTCGTTAAAATTTTTCATGTCAATCCTTTGGGATATTTTGTCCAGTCGCCGGATGTGCTACTGATATATTTGGTCATAGCAAAAAATGTGCCAATTAAATATTTCAAATTTTTGGTTGGAAGGTGAGGGAAATGGCCTTCTGGGTAGGGGTGGTATGTATTGACATGTATATTTACATGTATGCTGACATGAAATGCGTATATGTTTTCTCGGATGCGGTGATCCAATGCGGTCGTGCAAGCTTTTAAATTTGTGCAGCCGATTGGCAGCGCTGGCGGATGGGCTGCTTGCATATGTGAGGCCGTCGCATCCGGCACATTCTCAAAGCTGCTAGATCTTGCAATCGACTTATATTGTGATTGGCGGCAGTGCTTTACGCATGAAAATGGTGGCTTGCGGATTGTCGTTGTAGCGCTCGCAAGTCTGATAGCCGCGCCGGGAATAAATGTGCAAGGCGCCCTTGAGGTCGTCCTTGCTGTCCAAATAGACCCAGCGCGCGCCGCCCGCCGCCGCTTTGGCCTCCATGGCGTCGAGCAAGGGATCGGCCAAGCCCTGGCCGCGAAAACGGGGCCGCACATATAAACGTTTGCACTCGACCGCCAGCGCAACCGAAGGCAGCGGGCGCAGCACGACGCAAGCGGCCGGCACGTCGTCCACATATACAATCCACAACGCCGATGTCGCATCGGAAAGAAAGGCCGCGATCTCTTCCGGCGTATCGCGTTTGGTCACATTGATGGCTTCGAAATATTCGCCCAGCAAGAGCTGCGCGTCCGAAAGCTGAAGGGGGCTGGCGTGAATGATGTTCATAGTGGGCAAATAAAACCAGCTTAGCAGATGCGCCCGCCCCGCGCCGGCGACAGCGGCGGACCCGATATCGTACAATTGCTGTTTCATTAAGAACGAGGCATCCCATGCGCGCGATCGAAATCCGCCAGCCCGGCGCGGCCGACATGTTGACACTGTGCGAGCGTCCCATACCGTCGCTCCAGCCCGGCGAACTCCTCATCAAAGTGCACGCGGCCGGAGTCAATCGGCCCGACGTGTTCCAGCGGCTGGGCCAATACGCGCCGCCGCCCGGCGCCTCTGATCTGCCGGGGCTGGAGGTGGCGGGGGAGATCGTCGATGGCGACCTGAGCGGCACCGACTTCAAGCTGGGCGATCTGGTGTGCGCGTTGGTGCAGGGCGGCGGATATGCTCAATTCTGCGCGGCGGCGTCCGCGCTGTGCCTGCCGCTGCCGCGCGGCTGGTCGGCCCTGCAGGCCGCCTCGCTGCCGGAAACATGCTTCACGGTCTGGAGCAATGTGTTCGACCGCGCGCGCTTGGCGCCGGGCGAGACCTTGCTGGTGCAGGGCGGCAGTTCCGGCATCGGCGTGACGGCGATCCAGATCGCCGCCGCGCTCGGGCATCGCGTGTTCGTCACCGCCGGCAGCGACGACAAATGCCGCGCCTGCGAAGCGCTGGGCGCCGAGCGCGCCATCAATTACCGGAACCAAGACTTCGCCGAGGTGGTCAAACAACTGACCGGCGGCCGTGGGGTCGACTTGATTCTCGACATGGTCGGCGGCGATTATGTGCCGCGCGAAATCGCTTGCCTGGCCGACGATGGCCGCATCGCGCTGATCGCCTTGCTGGGCGGCGCCAAAACGCAGCTGGACTTGGGCCAGATCCTGCGTCGCCGCTTGAGCATCGGCGGCTCGACCCTGCGCCCGCGCTCGGTCGCGTTCAAGGCGGCCATCGCGGCCAATTTGCGCGCCACCGTTTGGCCGCTGCTGGACGCGGGAAAAATCCAGCCCGTGATCCATCATGTCTTTCCGTTGGAGCAAGCCAGCGCGGCCCATGCCATGATGGAAAGTGGTAGTCATGTCGGGAAGATCATGTTGCAGGTGGGCTAGGGCGCCGGCGCAGAGTTAAACGGCCATCTTTCCGCCCGCTGTCAAGGGTAGTTTGCGCGCTGTCGTATCCGGGATTGGTATGGTGCCGCCCGCTTGTTCTAGGCCCGGCCTCACGTTAAAATGGCGGGTTATGGAAATTTAGGCTACTATGCGTCGCAAACTTGTTGTCGGGAATTGGAAAATGAATGGCAGCATCGCCGGTAATTCGGTCTTGTTGTCAGGCATCGCCGCAGGCTTGACGCCGGCTGGCGCCGCGTGCGCCGTGTGCGTGCCCGCTCCCTATCTGGCGCAGTGCGAGGCGCAGTTGTCCGGCGGCGCCCTGGCCTGGGGCGCGCAGGATGTGTCGCCGCACTTGGCGGGCGCCTACACCGGCGAGGTGGCCGGCAGCATGTTGCTCGATTTTGCATGCACGTATGTGATTGTCGGTCACTCCGAGCGGCGCGCTTACCATGCGGAGAGTAACGAATTGGTGGCCAGTAAAACGCTGGCGGCTTTGGCGGTGGGCTTGACGCCTATAGTGTGCGTGGGCGAGTCGCTGGCGCAGCGCGACGCCGGCCACACCATGCA
The DNA here is from genome assembly GCA_043787615.1 of Janthinobacterium sp. GTDB lineage: Bacteria > Pseudomonadota > Gammaproteobacteria > Burkholderiales > Burkholderiaceae_D > Janthinobacterium. The sequence goes on from JAYVUV010000337.1 coordinate 8,058, forward strand.
AGTGGTAAGCGCGCAATTGGCGGCGGTGTTGGCCGTGATCGCGCCGGCCGATGTGGCCTCGCTGGTGTTGTCCTACGAGCCGGTATGGGCGATCGGCACCGGCCAGACGGCCACGCCTGCCATGGCGCAGCACGTGCATCGCGCCTTGCGTGCGCAATTGGCGGAAAAGCAAGCCACGGCGGCGGCCGGCGTACGGATTTTGTACGGCGGTAGCATGAAGCCCGACAACGCGAAAGAATTGATGGCCATGCCGGATATCGATGGCGGTTTGATCGGCGGAGCGGCATTGAAGGCGGCGGATTTTTTGGCGATTATTCACGCCGCCGGTTGAATTAATTTAAACTTAGAATGGAATAGCAATGAACACTTTGTTCAATCTGGTGGTGGTGGTGCAGGTTTTGTCGGCTTTGGCGATCATTGGCTTGGTTTTGCTGCAACATGGCAAGGGCGCCGATATGGGCGCCGCTTTCGGTTCCGGCGCTTCCGGTAGCTTGTTCGGCGCCACCGGCTCTTCGAACTTCATGTCGAAATCGACTGGCGTGGCGGCGGCGATCTTTTTCAGCGCCACCCTGGGCTTGTCCTTCATGGCTAACGAGCGCACCAATTCGGTCGGCGGCGGCGTGATGGAAAAAGCCACCCAGCCGGCGGCCCCGGTGAGCGGTTC
>JAYVUV010000338.1:0-4858 GCA_043787615.1 Janthinobacterium sp.
GTCGAATCGGAAAGCAAAAAAGTGGGCGGCTTGCGCGTGCCGGACGCGCTGATGGACGCCATGCGCGCCTCGCCCTGCGTCGCCCTGGATCTGAGCCGGGCGGACCGGGTGCGCTTGCTGATGGAGGATTATGCCCATTTCACGGCCCAGCCCGCGATTCTGAACGCGCAACTCGACTGTTTGATCGGCTTGCACGGACGCGAAAAAATCGGCCGTTGGCAGGCGCTGGCCAACGGTGGGCAGATGGCGCGATTGGTCGACGACCTGCTCGCCGAACATTACGATCCGGCCTATTTGCGTTCCATCGACCGTAATTTCGTACGCGTGGCCGAGGCCGAACCGCTGCGGCTCGATGGTATCGACCAGGCGGCCATGCTGGCCGCCGCGCGCCGGCTCTTGGCGGCCCACCCATAACAGGACGATCGCTAACGGAACTTGGACTGTGGATGGTTGGTGGTCTTGTGGAGGCGACGTATAGTTTGCCGGTCACCCCCCACTTCAACCAACAGGACACGACCATGCAAACCAAACCCGTCGCTTTAGTCACCGGCGCCAATCAAGGTATCGGCCACCAGATCGCCAAAGATCTGGTGGCCAAAGGCTTCATCGTATGGGTCGGATCGCGCGACGCCGCGCGCGGCGAGGCCGCCGCCAAGGAAATCGGGCCGGACGCGCGCGCGCTCCAGCTCGACGTCACCGACCCGGCCTCGATCGCCGCGGCGGCCGCGCGCGTCGGCGCGGAACTGGGCCGGCTCGACGTGCTGATCCAGAACGCGGCCATCTCGCATACCTCCAGGTTAGCCGGCCAGTCGGTCGAAGACTATGCGCGAACCACGCGCCCCAGCAACGTGTCGCTCGCGGAAATGCGCGCGGTGTGGGAAACCAATGTATTCGGCGTCGTCGCCGTCTACCAGGCCATGCTGCCGCTGCTGCGCGCCACCCCGGGCGCCCGCATCGTCAACGTGTCGAGCGGGGCCGGCTCGCTCACGCTGAACGCGAACCCGGCCGCGCTCTATCGCGCGATCTTCGGCCCGCTCTACCCGGCCTCGAAGACGGCGCTCAACGCCTTGACGCTGGCCATGGCGATCGAGCTGGAGTCGGAAGGCATCCAGGTCAACGCGGTCAGTCCCGGCTTCACCAAGACCGCGCTCAATGGTTACGCCGGCACCGACAGCGTCGAGCAAGGCGCCGCCGAGGCGGTGCGGGTCGCGTTGCTGGGCGCGGACGGCCCGACCGGCGGGTTCACCCATGCCACGCACGGAACGATTCCCTGGTAAGGCCCGCTGGCGCGCGGGGCGCCGTCCAGATAAGAAAAAAGCCGCATGCGCGGCTTTTTTCTTGATTCCAACGCTGCGTGTTACTTCACGTCCGGGTCGGACTTGCTATCACTGCTGGCCACGGTGATCGGATTGACCAGCTTGACCTTGGCTTTTTGCTTGAGCACTTCGACGTAGGCGTACATTTCCTGTTGCGCCAGCACGTTGGTGATCTGTTCCTTGTCGGACTGGTTACGCGCCAGATCCGGCTTGGCGCTCTGCTGCACTTTGCCGATGCGGTAGATGCCATAACCCTGGCCCGGCAAATCGACGCCCACATAGGCCGGCAACTTGCTGACGTCGGTGCGCATCACTTTCGACAGCGCGATCGGATTGATGCCTTCGCCCTTGCCGCGCGAAACCAGCTTGGCGGCGGCGAACCCGGCGGCGTCGCCCGAGGCTTGCAGCGCGGCCAGCTTGGCCTGGCCGCTCTTCTGTGCCAACTTGGTGGCTTCTTCCTGGGTCACGCGCTGACGGATTTGCGCGTCGACTTCGGCCAAGGGACGCTGCGCCGCCGGTTTGAACTCGATCACGCGGCCGGCGATCAGGGTGCTCGGCGCCACTTCGACGGCTTGCGTGTTGCGTTTGTTTTTCAAGGCGTCGTCGGCGAAGATCGCCTTCAAGAACTTGGCGTTGTTATACGGCGCGGCGCCCAGGGCCGGCGACGGATCGCGCGACAGATTCGGCACGGTCTCGATCTTCAGTTTCAGCTTGTCGGCGGCGGCCTTCAAGCTATCGGATTGCTCGTACACGGTATTGGTGAACAGCTCCGACAATTCCGAAAACTTCTTGGCGGCTTTTTGTTTTTTCAAGTCGGCCACGATCTCGCCCTTGATATCGGCGAAGGGCTTGACGGTGGACGGCGTGAGCGCGGTCACGGTGACGATGTGGAAACCGGAATCGGAGGCCACCACGTCGCTGATCTCGCCCTGCTTGAGTTTAAAGGCGACTTCCTCCACCGGCTTGGCCAGCACGCCCGGCTCGACCACATCCAGATCGCCGCCCAAGGCCGCCGAACCGATGTCTTCCGATTTGGCCTTGGCGATCTTGGCGAAATCGGCCGGCGTTTTACGCAGCTCGGCCAGAATCGCCTCGGCCTTGGCTTTGGCGGCGGCCTTGTCGGCGGCGCTGGCGTTTTTGTCGGCCTTGATCATGATGTGGCTGGCGCGGCGCGATTCGGCGCTGGTGTAACGCTTGGTGTTTTGGCCGTAAAACGCTTCGGCTTCCGCATCGCTCACGCTCACTTGGTCGGTCACGGCGGCAGGATTCAAGACCACATATTCCACTTTGACTTGCTCGGGAATGGCGAACAGCTTGGCGTTCTTATCGTAGAAAGCCTTGACCATCGCGTCCGTGATTTTCACTTGCGGCAGGAACTCGGCCACCGGCAACACCAGCTCTTGCACTTCGCGTTCCTGGTCGCGGATGGCCGACAAATGGGTGGCGACCGAACGCGGCAAAAATGCCGTGCCCTGCACCGCGCCGCTCAACTGTTCCAGCGCCATGTCCGCGCGACGGCGCGCGTCGTACATATCGGGCGTCATGCCTTGGGCGGCCAGCAGCGATTTATACTTTTCCATGTCGAACTTGCCGTCCGGCAGAGTCAAGCCGGGGATTTCCAGGATCGACTTTTTGAGGGCTGCGTCGCTCACGGTCAAGTGGTTGCGCAGCACCTCGGCGCCCACCGAACGTTCGGCGATCAATTGATCGAGAATCGCCTGTTTGGCTTCCGGCGTGTCGAACATTTTCTGGTCGAACTGGGCGCCCATCATTTGACGGTAACGGTCCATTTGCTGACGCTGCGCCTCGTCCCACTGGCGCTGGGTGACGGTCTGGCCGCCCACTTTCGCGATGGTGGTGGCGTCGTCGCCGAAGCTCTTATAACCGCTGATACCAACCAGTGCAAACGATGGCACGATGAGCAGCATCAGGAAAATCTGCATCAAGCGTTGATGGGTACGAATAAATTCAAACATGGTCAGCCAATTCGGAATGAAAAAATTACGATGAAGTTGCGCGTATAAAAAAAGGCGAACTCGCGTTCGCCTCTTCCTGTTACGGCGGAGTGGACAGGACAGCGTCTCGCGGCCCACTTCCCCTTATTATTCAATGACTTGGCGGCCCAGCCGAACGCGATCAACGCCGCCATTAACAACGTCAAGCGATTCTACAACGCAGCTGGCGCGATAGCAAGCGTCAATCATTGGCAAAACAATCAACGCGGCCGGTCGGTCGGCGCACGCCGCGGAACCGGCCGCCCCTCACTGCCGGGATTCCAATCATGGACATTGCTGGCGAAAGCACTATTTACAGGCCGTCGCAATCCGCAATCTGGTGTGGCGAATAAAGTCGGCGTAAAAATACTTCACTCATCCCGAGAATGTCAAACCGGGGACGTGTCGGCGCGCTCGACGCGGCGTTGCGCCGCCGCGCTCAGCATCGTGCTGACACCGTCGAATCCGCCGCCGGCGAGCCACAGCGCGGCCGATACCGCATTTAAAGTCTGGTGATTGCCGTCCGCGAACACCGTGCTGGCCATGCCGGCGCCGGCGGCCGCCATGCTGGCCACGCCCCCTATCGCGCGTAAACCGTTAGCCGCATACGCCAGAGTGGAACTGTCCTGCCCGCCCGCCACGCTAGCGCCATCCTGAATCGCCGACAAGGTGGTGAGCGCGCCATACACGGCCCATAATCCGTTGCTGCCGCTGGCCGCGTAATTGACCAGCGCCTGACGCGGCGCCGCCTGGTGCGCCAGGCCCGTGGTCACCATGCTGGCGACGCCGGCGCCGATATTGGCCGTGTCCGCCAAAACGGTGGCCAGCGAGCGGCCGCCATCGAACGTCGTGTGATTGGTGAGATCCAACGCGGCCGATACCGTCCATGCCGCACCCGAGGCGAGGGCCTTGCCATACTGGTTGGCGTTGCCGACCGCCGCAGCATAAGCGAGCGAGGCGGCGCCGATATCCAAGGCGTGCGCGAGCGCCGTGCTGCCGGTTTCCATGCCGGGCCGCGCCAGGCCGGGCCGGGCCACGCCGGGCCGCGCCGCCGCGCCGGCTTGGTCGGCGGCGACCATGCCCATCAGGCGACGCCGCCCTCGCTGGGCCGCGCGCAGGCTTTGATTGGCCGCGTCGGGGTCCAGCGTGGCCGGCGCGGCGGCCACGCTCACTTTATTGGGCGCGGCCGGCGCGGCGCGCGGCGCATCGGATCGGGGCGCCAACAAGGGGGTGTTTTCGCTGACGGAAATCGGCCGAACCATGACAACCTTACGAGCTAAAGGGAAGCGGCGATTTTACCAAACACGAGAAAGGGCCGCGCAAAAAGAAAAACCCCCGCCACTTTTCAGCTGCGGGGGGTTCTTTATTCTGGCGGAGCGGACGGGACTCGAACCCGCGACCTCCGACGTGACAGGCCGGCATTCTAACCAACTGAACTACCGCTCCCAAAAATACAAGGCACAACGATTTGACTGGTAGGGGCTGAGAGGCTCGAACTCCCGACCTACGCCTTGTAAGGGCGCCGCTCTACCAACTGAGCTAAACCCC
>JAYVUV010000339.1:0-2606 GCA_043787615.1 Janthinobacterium sp.
GGTGTCGGGGTGCCGGCAGGGGTGGTGGACGTACCGGTGCCGGTCCCGGTCGCTGGCGGCGTGGTCGCGGTGACAGGTGGCGTTACGGCCCCAGGTGTGGTACTCGAATCGCCGCCACCGCAGGCGGTAAGCAAGAGTGCCGATGCGATCAGCGCATGGACCAGGGATGGGGAGCTGCGAACAGTCGTCGAGGCGGCTGCCGTCGCGCGATAGGTATTAATATGTAAGGACATGATTTTTTGCTTTATTGTATCGAGTCAGGGTTACGCGTCCGCCTCCTGTACTTGGCACAAGACGGTGCTGATAGGCTGAGCTAAGTAACGCAAGCGCTGTGCCATCCCGTTCGCAACAAGATGACGGGCTTGATTTTTTGAAAAAGTGGAAAAATGTCTAAAAAGTGTGACACTGGTACTTTTTTGACTATTTTATGTCACTGTTAAAAAAATTTTCTTCAAAATAACGTCATCTTGTGACGATTATTGTCAACAAAAAGTGTTGCACCGGGTAAATTTTATGCTGTTAATGTAGCTCCGATGCAACAGATGATTCTATGAAGACTATCAGCCATATGGAATGATGGCGGCTTAACTACGCTCCCCTACGCCGGCCGCACAACGACCAAACGCATTATTAGTTTTACTTTTAACAACATTCCAATGTAAGATTGCTGCCTTTATGATCAACCGAGGATCGCAATGCGATTGACTACTTTTGCGGCGACCCTGGCCGTGGCGCTGACGCTGGCCTCCGGCGCGCAAGCGAGCACGTTCGGCTCCAACCTGATCGTCAACGGCGACGCCGAAGTCGGCCAAGGTTCATCGAACGGCAGCCTGGTCAGTGTGCCGGGCTGGACTACCAGTTCCAACTTCACCGCGGTGCGTTATGGCGCCGCCGGCGGTTTTCCGGGCGCCGGCGATGCGGGTCCGGCCGATCGCGGCTTGAATTTTTTCGGCGGTGGCGAGGGAACGGCCGCGTCCGGCGCGACCCAAACCATCAACCTGTCGAGCCTGAGCGCCAGCATTAACACCGGCGTCTCCCGCTATGATTTGTCGGCCTGGCTGGGTGGGTACGCGTCGCAAAACGACCACGCTTTGTTGACCGCCACCTTTTTCGGCAGCGGCGGCGAGGTGCTTTCGGTCGCGGGTTTGAATAGCGTTTCGGCCGGCGATCGCGCCAACGCGACCGGCTTGCTGTTACGCGACAAGCAAGGCTTCATTCCAACCGGCACCGTCAGCGTGGGTATCGCATTGAATATGGTGCGTAACGAAGGGTCCTACAACGACGGCTACGCGGACAAGCTCTCGTTCGCCGTCGCCACGCCGGTGCCGGAAGCGGACGCCTACTGGATGATGTTGGGCGGCTTGGCGTTGCTAGGCGTTGTCGCCAGACGCAAAGCCCCAGTCTAAATCGGCTTGTCGCGGCGCTCCCACCGACGCGCCGCGATGCCGATAAGGGCCGTTCACGCTATCGAAATGATTTCGACGGTGGCCATGCCGCGCGCGCCCTTCGCGTTCTCGTCTTCCAAGGCGGCCCCTTGCGCCAACTCCATGGCGGCCGCCTCGTTATTGGCCTCTCCCTGCCAAGTAAAGGTACGATCCGCGCTCTCGTCTTTTATCGATACTTCAACTATATATTGAGGCATGTTTTCTCCTTGGCCGCAGCCTTTGTTCACCACAATCGGCATCTCAACCATTTCTCCCCGAGGGAGCGGAACGGCTCGATAGAGACGCCAGCATGCCTGATCCGGACGCGCCGGTATGTTCGTCCACGCACGGTGGCGCCAAACAATCGTCCGGACGAAAATCGGGCGCGCCGGTTTCGCGGTCGTCCACCTGGCATGGCGCGCCCGACCGCGTTTATGCCGCTTTGTCGCGCACATACAGTCCGGCGTAACGCAAGCCATAAAACATCACATACAGATAACAGGCGATCGGCAGCAAAAACGACAACTGCACGCCCATTCTGTCGGCCATCCAACCCTGGGCGAACGGCACGATGGCGCCGCCCACGATGGCCATGCACAGCAAGCCGGAACCCTGGCCGGTGGCCGGGCCGAGTTTATGCAGAGCCATGCTGAAAATGGTCGGGAACATGATGGAATTGAACAAGCCGACCGCCAGGATCGCCCCCATCGCCAGCTTGCCGCTGGAAAACACCGCGATCAGGATCAGCAGGACCGAGCAGGCGGCGTTGAAGCCCAGCGCCTTGCCGGGACTAATCTTGCGCATCACCGCGAAGCCGATGAAGCGTCCGATCATGGCTCCGCCCCAGTAATAGCTGACATAGGGCGCCGCTTCGGATGCGCTCATGCCGCCTATCCCGGCCTCGCCCAGGAAATTGATCAACAGGCTGCCGATGCTGACCTCGCCGCCTACATACAGGAAGATGGCCACGGCGCCCAGCACCAAATGGCGGTGCGACAGCAGCGAGGTTGTCTTATCGGCCGCGCTCGTCTGTTGCGCGATACGCGGCAGGCGGGCGAACGCGAAAAACAGCGCCAGGGCCAGCAACGCCGCGCCCAGCGCCAGATACGGCCCCTGCACGGCGGCCGCTTCGTGCGCCTTGTAGGCGGCCTGTTGCGCGGCCGGCATCGACAGCAATTGCTG
>JAYVUV010000340.1:0-4121 GCA_043787615.1 Janthinobacterium sp.
CGCGCTCCGTTCGCGCTCGCTGGCGATCAGGTCGACGAAGGCGCGCAAAGGGGCCGGCATGAGCCGATTGGAGAAATACATCCACGGCCCCTCGATGCGATGCCACCAATCCTCGAGCACCGCAGTCAGCTCGCCGCTGTGCAGATGCGGCGCCAACCAGGTATCGAAGGTACAGATCAGCCCATGGCCGGCGCGCGCGAAGGCGATCGCCGCGTCGGCCGCTTGCAGGCCGACCGTCAAGCGGGCGGGCGGGTCGACCGTCACCACTTCGCCCTCACGCTCGAAGCTCCACACGCTCAGCGCGCCGCTTGAAAACCGCATGCGGACGCAGTCGTGTCCCGATAACTCAGCCGGATGGCCGGGCCGGCCGCGCGCGCGCAAGTAAGCGGGCGCGGCGGCCAGCGCCAGATACTGGAAGCGGGGACCGATCGGGATCGCGATCATGCCGGGAGACAGGTTTTTGCCGTAACGGATACCCGCGTCGCACCCCGCAGCGGTGATATCGACCAGGCGGTCGTTGATGACCAGTTCCACCCGCACGGCCGGGTGGGCCTGGAGAAAACGGTCGATCAATGGCGCGAGGATATCGACCATGGCGGTGCCAACATTAAGCTTGAGCAAGCCGCGCACCTCGCCCCGGGCGCCGCGCACATTCATCAACGCGGCCCGCGCCTCGGCAAACAAGGGCGCGATACGCTCGGCCAATTGTTTTCCGGCCTCGGTGGGCATCACGCTGCGCGTGGTGCGGGACAGCAAGGGCACGCCCAATTGCGCTTCCACCCGGGTCAGGGTTTCGCTCACGTGAGAGGGCGACAGTCCGAGCGACTTCGCGGCGGCCCGGAATCCACCCGCCTGGCACACCGCGAGAAAAATGGACAGGTCGTCCAGGGATGGTTCGATATTGTTCGGCATGTCGAACAGTTTAAGCGATCCGCACCGGAGCGGGGCCGAGCAGCGCCCGGGCAACGGTCTCGGGCGTGAGGCCGGCACCCCTTACCTCCAGCAACTTGCGCTGACTGGTATGGCCGTGGGTCAAAGTGACCGCGCTTCTGGGTACGCCCAGCGTGGCGGCCAGATAGCGTAGCAAAGCCTGGTTGGCTTTGCCGTCAATCGGCTGGGCTTGCAGCTTGAGTTTGAGCGCGTCGTCCAGCACGCCGGTTACTTCGGTTCTTTTCGCGTTGGCGGCGATATGCAGCGCCAGGCGCACGCCGCCCGGCACGGCCGAGCACCAAGCCTTATGCGCATCGAACGGTCGCGGCGTCGCCAAGCCGGCGCTTAATTGAGGTTGAACGCCATGCCGATCAACTGCTGGGCGATCTGAAGCAGAATCAGGGCCACCAGCAGCGACAGGTCGAGCCCGCCGATCTGCGGCACCACCCGGCGTAACGGACGCAGCAGCGGCTCGTTCAAGGCCCGGACGAAGGGCGCCAGCGGCGCGTGCGGGTTGACCCAGCTAAAGATCGCCTCGATCACCAGCAGCGCGATGAAGCCATAAATAATCCAGTGCAAAAAACGCTCCAGGGCCAGCAGCAGCACTTGCTCGAAGCGCCAGCCGGCGATCAGCATCAGCGAGCTGGCCAGCAGGACGATCAGGAAAGCGCCCACCAGCGAGGCCCAGTCGTAACCGCCGACACCGGGAATGAGGCGGCGCAGCGGGCGCACCAGCCAGTCCGACAATTGAAAGGTGAACTGGGCCACCGAGGACGGCGGTCGCACCCGCGTCGCCTGCATCCAAAAACGCAGCAACAGCACACCGCCCAAAATGGTGGTGATGGTGTCAACAATCAACGTAACAATACTGAGCACGGCGAATCTCCAAAAAAAACCGCCGTGTGATTGGTGTCACACAGCGGTATGTTGCCTCATCTAGGCACCCGAGGATGGGTTTAGGATGGACGTGTGCTGGTTGGAAACGGCCACGCGGCGGCCGGCGCCAACACGGTTTTCGCCGCTGGCGGCACGGGAGCGGCCACCGGTTTTGCGGCTGCTTCCTTCTTCGGTGCCGCCTTAGGCTTGAGCGCCGCTTTTTTTTCGGCCGGTTTCGCTTCCGCCGGTGCCGCTACCGCTGGCGCCGCGCCGTTCTTGCTTGCCGCCTTGGACGCTGGCTTGGCCGCTGCTTTCGCTGCTGGCGCGACGGTCGGTTTTACGGCCGGTTTTGCGCTGACTTTCGCGGCCGGTTTGGCTGCGGCTTTGGCGACTGGTTTGGCTGCTGGCTTGGCTGCGGTTTTGACGGCCGGCTTGGCCGCGGCTTTGGCGGCCGGTTTGGCTGCTGGCTTGGCGGCGGCTTTGGCGGCTGGCTTGGCTGCGGCCTTCGCGACCGGCTTCGCCGCTGCTTTAGGCGCAGCCTTGGCGGCGGCTTTCGCTACCGGTTTGGCGGCGCTTTTGGCGGCTGGCTTGGCGGCTTTGGCGGCCGGTTTGGCGGCGGCCTTGGCTGCTGGCTTGGCCGATGCTTTGGCTTTTGCCGCTGGCTTGGCTGCCGCTTTTGCCGCTGGCTTGACGGCGGCCTTGGCTTTCGCTACCGGCTTGGCTGCCGCCTTCGCTTTGGCGACGGGTTTGGCGGGGGCTTTGGCGGCCGGTTTAGCGGCTGCTTTCGAAGCGGCTTTGGCGGCCGGCTTGGCTGCCGCCTTCGCTACCGGTTTGGCGGCGGCTTTGGCCGCTGGTTTGGCGGCTGCCTTCGCCGCCGGCTTGGCTGCGGCTTTCGCCGCTGGCTTGGCTACCGCTTTGGCTGCTGGCTTGGCGGCTGCTTTAGCCGCTGGCTTGGCCGCAGCTTTGGCTGCTGGCTTGGCGACCGCTTTGGCCGCTGGCTTGGCCGCAGCTTTGGTCGCCGGCTTGGCGACCGCTTTGGCGGCTGGCTTGGCGACGGCTTTGGCCGCAGGTTTGGCGGCGGCCGCTTTGGCCGCGACTACCGGTTTTTTAACGGCGGGGGCAGCCTTGGCGGCTGGTTTCTTTGTTTCTGATTTCTTAGGCGCAGTTGCCATTTGTCTCTCCTTCATCGGTGATGGGAAAAAATCACGCTACAAGATTAAAACCCGTCCAACCTGTTGTATCAGGCCAGGCGAATTATTCATCGGCACAAACGACGGGTGTTTATGCTAATGAATTCGGCACCGGCTGAACTGCTGCAACTCCTCACGATTGCAGCACTTCAGCCACGATCAGTACCACCGTGCCCGATCCCGCGGCCGGTGGCAAAGTCTGAATTGGGTCGCGACACTGTGCGGTCCGGGCGATTGCTCAGCGCCGGCCACCGCGAATCAGACACACGATTCGTTCAAATAAAAAACCGCCATGCCCGAAAAAATTCAGGCACGGCGGCGAACAAAAACGGTGTGCTCTTGTGCATATCTGTGCGAATTTCTGTATCCCGTTTTGCGATGTCTTGCGGCGGCGCGCGGCTCAAACAACCGCACATTCTTACGCTCGCATTTTCAATCTCATAAAGTACACGAAAACCTTGTCGATGCGCAACCGGCACAACACGTTTTCATACGCTTTTTTTGCAGGATACGCGCACTATCGCACAGTGGCGCGTCAAATCGGCTATTCCCAGTTCAAGGCACCACCTGTTTGATACTCGATCACGCGGGTCTCGAAGAAGTTACGCTCCTTCTTCAAGTCGATCATTTCGCTCATCCACGGGAAGGGATTTTCTTCTTGCGCGAACATCGGCTCGATGCCGATCTGCTGCGCGCGACGGTTGGCGATGAAGCGCAAATAGCCCTTGAACATGGGCGCGTTCAAGCCCAGCACGCCGCGCGGCATGGTGTCCTCGGCGTAGGCGTATTCCAGCTCGACCGCTTTCAAGAACAAGGTCTTGATCTCGTCGCGGAACTCGGCGGTCCACAACAGCGGGTTCTCCATCTTGATGGTGTTAATCAAGTCGATGCCGAAATTGCAGTGCATAGATTCGTCGCGCAAAATATACTGATACTGCTCCGCCGCGCCCATCATTTTATTCTGCCGCCCCAGCGCCAGGATCTGGGTAAAGCCGACATAAAAGAACAGTCCTTCCATCAAACAGGCGAACACGATCAGGGACTTGAGCAGCTTTTGATCGTTCTCCACGGTGCCGGTGGTGAACTGCGGATCGGTCAGCGTATTGATGAACGGGATCAGGAATT
>JAYVUV010000341.1:0-5090 GCA_043787615.1 Janthinobacterium sp.
AGCGGGATTTCTAGCGTCGCGTCCGAGACCACACTTTTAAAACCAAGAAGGAGACAACCGCAATGAAACGTACCGTCCTGAAAACTCTTCCGGTCGCACTGAGCCTGGCATTCGCCTGCGGCGCAGCAAGTGCCGACGCCTACAACGACACCGAAGGGGTTCACGGTTATTTCCGCGCCGGCGCCGGTTCAAGCTCGACCCACGGCCCACAAAGCTGCTACGGTCTGGGTGGCCAAACCATGTCTTACCGCCTCGGCAACGAGTGCGACAGCTACGCTGAATTCGGCTACACCCACGAACTGGCCAAATCGGCCAACGGCACCAGCTGGGTAGGCACGATCTGGGCCGACGCCTACACCCCGAGCTCGAATTTCGGTAACGCCAAACTGGGCATCGCCAAAGCTTACATCGAAGCAAAAAATCTGCCATTCATGAATGGCGGCACGGTCTGGGTCGGTCGTCGTTACTACTACCGTCCCGACATCCATTTCCTGGATCTGCAATACATCAACTTGAACGGCGACGGCGCCGGTATCGACAAGATGAATGTCGGCCCAGGCAAACTGAGCTATGCCATTTTCAAGGACAACGATAAGAACATTATCGATCCGGTCACCAACACCAAGGTCGACTCGACCGCTGCGTTGCGCCAAAATCTGGTGTACGAAGGCTTGCCGGTCAATCCGGACGGCACCCTGGACGCGGCCCTGACCCTGATCCATGCCGAAGGCGAACAAGACACCCACAGCGGCTGGCAGCTGTCGGTATTCCACAAGCAAGGTAAAGTCCTGGGCGGCGGCAACACCCTGGGCGTGCAATACGGCGTCGGTCCCGGCACCGGCATCGGCGTCGGCAACGGCCGCATGGGTTCGTCCGGCAGCACCCTGCTCGGTTCGGATGTCAAGCGTACCCGCGTGTTCGACGAACTGTTCATGCAACCGACCAAACAATTCGGCATGGAATTGGTCGGCCTGTGGCAGCGCGACAAATCCGACGCGCTCGGCACCAACACCTGGACCACCGTCGGTGCCCGTCCTGTGTATGCCTTCACGGAAAACTTCAAGCTGCAAGCCGAACTGGGCGTGACCCGTCTGAAATCGGATCTGCAACCTGAAACCGCGCGCCTGACCAAGTTGACCATCGCCCCGACCATCGCCGTCGCGGAAGATTACTGGTCGCGTCCTGAGTTGCGTCTGTTCATCACGCACGCACGTTGGAACGATGCCGGCACCCCGCTGGTGAACGCGTTCAACAACTCCGGCCCTGTGTACGGCAACAACACCAGCGGTACCTCGGTTGGCGTGCAAGTGGAAGCCTGGTTCTAAGACGTCGCGTTTTTAGCGACGAGCAATAACAAAGCGGGGCGGTGCACCCGCCCCGCTTTGGCAACACCATAAAAAAGACAGCAGCCCGAATTTATTGGAGAGAATATGAAACTGAATTACCTGAAAATGGCTTTGGTCTTGTCGAGCGCCTTCGCATTGGCACCCGCCGTGCACGCCGCGCCGCAAGTCGAAGTATTGCACTACTGGACATCGGGCGGCGAAGCCAAATCGATCGCCGAATTGAAAAAAATGATGGAAGCGAAGGGTGTGGTCTGGAAAGACTTCGCCGTCGCCGGCGGCGCGGGCGAGAACGCCACCACCGCCTTGAAAGCGCGCGTGATCGCCGGCAGCTCGCCGACCGCCGCCCAGATCAAAGGCCCGGCCATCCAGGAATGGGGCCAAGAAGGCGTGCTGGCCAATATCGACCAAGCCGCCACCGATGGCAAATGGGATTCGCTGCTGCCGCCGGTGGTGTCGAACGTGATGAAATACAAGGGCCACTATGTCGCCGCACCGGTCAACGTGCATCGCGTCAACTGGCTGTGGATCAACCCGGAGGTATTGAAAAAAGCCGGCGCCACCGCGCCGACCAATTTCGACGAGTTTTTCGCCACCGCTGACAAAATCAAAAAAGCCGGCTTGATCGCCGTGGCCCATGGCGGCCAACCTTGGCAAGACACCACCGTGTTCGAGAGCGTCGCTCTGGGCGTGGGCGGCGCCGCTTTCTACCATAAAGCCTTGGTGCAACTGGACGAAGCCAGCTTGACCGGCCCGACCATGATCAAGACGTTTGAAACCCTGGCCAAGATCAAGACCTACATCGACAAGGATTCGGCCGGCCGCGACTGGAATCTGGCCACCGCCATGGTCATCAACGGCAAGGCCGGCATGCAATTCATGGGCGACTGGGCCAAGGGCGAATTCACCGCCGCCGGCAAAGTGCCGGGCAAGGATTTCCTGTGCGTGGCAGCTCCGGGCACTGAAAAAGCCTTCACGTTCAACATCGATTCCCTGGCCATGTTCAAGGTCAAGGGCGCCGACGAACAGAAAGCTCAGCTGACCTTGGCCACCGCCATCATGAGCCCCGAGTTCCAGGAAGTGTTCAACTTGAACAAGGGTTCGATCCCGGTCCGTTCGGGCATCCCGCGCACCAAGTTCGACAGCTGCGCCACCAAGTCGATGGATGACATGGCGGCCAGCGCCAAAGCGGGCGGCCTGGAGCCAAGCATGGCGCACGGCATGGCCATCGATTCGGCCAAAGCCGGCGCGATCCAGGACGTGATCGCCAAGTTCATGAACTCGAGCATGACCCCACAAGCCGCGGTGCAAGCCCTGGCGAAAGCGGCAAAAACCAAGTAATGTCATAATCGGGGTGAGTGCGGCGGTCCCGCCCGGGACGGCCGCACCACGGTGCGCGGCGCGCACGCTGTCTGCGCCGCGTTCTTCCACCCCCGGCCTGGTGCCAGTGGTTTTGGCACGCCGGCTCGGTCCTCACGGCCGGGTCCGGGCCACCAGCCAACGCCCACGGCGTGGTTTCACGGCTTCGCATCCTCTGGAGAATTTGCATGTCAGCTACACCCCTATCACCGCCCACTCCGGCCGCGGTCAGACCTGTGCGCGCCGCGCCGGCGGCCGGCGCCAGTCGCTTCGGCGCTTTGGCCGACGCCTGGCTGCCACGCATGGTGCTGGCACCCACCATCATCGCCTCGCTGGTGTTCGTCTATGGCTTCATCGCCCTGACCGCGTATCTGTCGGTGACCGATTCGCGCATCATGCCCAATTACACCTTCAGCGGCTTCGGCCAGTACGCCACCCTGTTCGGCATCGACCGCTGGTGGGTCGCGGCGAGCAACCTGGGTATTTTCGGCGGCTTGTTCATCCTGTTTTGCCTGGCCATCGGCATGATCATGGCCATCTTGCTCGACCAGCGCATCCGCGCCGAGGGCGCCCTGCGCGCGATTTACCTGTACCCGATGGCGCTGTCCTTTATCGTCACCGGCGCGGCCTGGAAATGGATCTTGAATCCGGGCCTGGGCTTGGAAAAGATGGTGCACGACTGGGGTTTCCCGAATTTCAGCTTCGATTGGCTGGTCAATTCCGACATGGCCATCTACACCGTCGTCATCGCCGGCGTGTGGCAATCGTCCGGCTTCGTGATGGCGCTGTTCCTGGCCGGCTTGCGCGGCGTGGACGACGCCATCATCAAGGCCGCCATGGTCGACGGCGCCAGCTTGCCCACGATTTACCGCCGCATCGTCATTCCGGCCCTGCGCCCCGTGTTTTTCAGCGTGATCCTGGTGCTGGCCCACATCGCCATCAAGAGTTTCGATCTGGTCATGGCGCTCACCGCCGGCGGCCCGGGCACCTCCTCGGACGTGCCGGCGATTTTCATGTACCAATTCTCGTTCACCCGTGGCCAGCTCGGCCTGGGCGCCGCCTCGGCCATGATGATGCTGGCCACCGTGCTGGCCGTCCTGGTGCCGCTGATGTATCTGGAAACGAAAGGAACCCGCAATGGCCGCTAATATCGAGTCCGACAACAGCCGGCCGAGCTTCGGGCGCGTCTTCATCTACTCCCTGCTGGTGCTGGTGGCCTTGTATTACCTGGCGCCCCTGTACGTGATGGTGACCACCTCGCTCAAATCGCTGGACGAAATCCGCAGCGGCAATCTGCTGGACTTCCCGATGCATCCGAACATGACGGCCTGGGCCAAGGCCTGGGGCACCGCCTGCACCGGCGTCAGCTGCAATGGCTTGCAACCCTACTTCTGGAACTCGGTCAAGATGGTGGTGCCGGCGGTGCTGGTGTCGAGCCTGATCGGCTCGCTCAACGGCTACGTCCTGGCGCACTGGCGTTTTCCGGCCTCGAACGTGATCTTCACCGCCTTGATGGTGGGTTGCTTCATTCCATTCCAGGTGGTGATCTTGCCGATGGCGCGTTTGCTAGGCATGGCCGAACTGGCCAACACCACCAGCGGCCTGGTGGTGGTGCATATCATTTACGGCGTGGCGTTCACCACCCTGTTTTTCCGCAACTACTACGTGTCGGTGCCGGAAGAACTGGTCAACGCGGCGCGCATCGACGGCGCCGGCTTCTTCACCATCTACGCCCGCATCATCTTTCCGCTGTCGCTGCCGATCTTCATGGTGTGCTTCATCTGGCAATTCACCCAGATCTGGAACGACTTCCTGTTTGGCGTGGTGTTCGGCGGTTCCGACGCGCAGCCGGTGACGGTGGCGCTCAACAACCTGGTCAACACCTCGACCGGGGTCACCGAATACAACGTCAACATGGCGGCGGCCATCATCGCCGCCCTGCCGACCCTGCTGTTGTACCTGGTGGCGGGCAAGTATTTCGTGCGCGGCTTGACCGCCGGCGCAGTCAAAGGCTGATTCAACATACCACCCATGCCGGCGGCGGCGCCTCGCGCGCCGCCGGCACCGTCAGGAGAATTACTGTATGGCTAGTTTATCGATCCGCAACGTTCGCAAGGTGTATCCGAATGGCGCTGAAATCTTAAAAGGCATCGATCTCGAAATCGAAGATGGCCAGTTCCTGATCCTGGTCGGCGGCTCCGGCTGCGGCAAATCGACCCTGCTCAACATGATCGCGGGCCTGGAAACCATTTCCGAGGGCGAGATCCTGATCGGCGACAAGGTCGTCAACAACATCCCGCCGAAGTCGCGCGACATCGCCATGGTGTTCCAATCCTACGCCCTGTACCCGACCATGACGGTGCGGGAAAACATTTCCTTTGGCTTGGG
>JAYVUV010000342.1:0-10675 GCA_043787615.1 Janthinobacterium sp.
GGCGAACTCCTGCGCAGCCCAGGCGACATCGGGCTTGGTGGCGTACAAAGAGTAAGAACCTCCTCTCAGGCGTTCAATAGGAACTGGGATTAAATCTGACCAGTGCGAATCGCCATCCTGTGCATTTTCTTCGGAAGTAATAATAAGTCACAACATCGTTTTTGTAAAATAAGCAAGCATTTCATCTTGACTCATCGATATAGCTTCATCAAACATATGGGCGGCTCTGGCTTTACGAGCCATTCGATGTCCCCTCCTGAGACCCTTTGCCGTGCGTGTACTAACCATTTGCTCGAGAGCTTTCACTGATATACTATCAATATGCCATGGCCGCAAGTCAACGGCGGCTGTCTCAAACGTTCGGTACTTACCGTGCGGCGAGAGCGGCGCCATACGAAGCATTTGATAAAGATCAAAAAGAAATTGCTGCTGATTAAGAGATAACGACGAAGATATGATTTTCCTATATCGAAAAAGACTTCGAATATTATAGAAAAATATTTGCGCCCTCATTCATTTATTTTAGAAATTCCTGCCGACCTTTCAACCATCGCCAAAGCGCGTTTTTCCATGACTAAAAGCTGTTGCAAAAATTCATCCTCATTTGCTGAGAGATGGATTTCTTTTCGAAGTGAACTCACGAGCCTTACCAATGTTTCCTGAACGGACCGCATATTCTCAAATAAACTATACATATGTGCAACGCGGCCAGGCATCATCGAATCGAATATTTGCTGACGCGAAGTTTTTAGTGACGAAATATACTCTTGTTCTCTTGCCAAAAATACTAAAGCACCGTCTCTCACCGCCGTTTCCGAATTAGATTCCTTCAACTCAACGTTTTTTACATCGATGCGTCGCACATCCTCCTCGGCTCGAACTAAGAGCGCGTTTATATCCAATATTTTTTGAAACTCGACCCTCGACGGGTAAGCGGATGCTAAGGTCTTCATATAAAGCTCCGACATTTGGCCAGTTAACTCCCGCGACAGTAAAGCCGCCGCGCTATCGGCAACCAACCAGACCTTTGCGTTTGCCTTCAAGAAAATCTGTAGAGGCTCCGCATCACCAACGCCAGAAAAATCAAGCGGCTTAACAAAAAGTCCGCCAATTGCTCCGAGCAATGCATGTGCTTGTTCGACGGAATCGATGTAAACCTCGCGACGAATTGCTGCTTTGCGATCCTCCTCCTTTTGCGTCGCGTCGTGTAAACGCTGTAAGGTGGCTTCCTTTCGGTCGTTTTCGTGCTGGGCATGAAGGCGATTTAGACTGCTTTTGTTTGCCGCGAGCACACCAATTAGAGAAATAAGAGCCGCAATAAGCGCACCAATAATAACCGGTGGTATTTTTAGAATACTATCGATGGCCTCAGCAAGCATTTTTTATTCCTCTTCCGCAAAACCTTAAATCTAAGGCACGTATATCATTTGCCGTAAATAGCGTGTTCCACCATGCTAAATCGATTTCACCGGACTGCACCTCATCAATCGCCCGGCCCGTCCATTTCCCGCACCCGATACCCGTCGCGGCCCTGCTTTTTCGCTTCGTACAAGGCCGAATCGGCCAAGTGCACCAGTTGCTCGGGCGCCGTTGCGCTGCCGTAGGACAGCGCGATGCCCACGCTGCTGGTGACCGCCAGCTCCAGCGCGTCCAGCTGGAACGGCCGGCGTATCGCCAGCAGGATTTTCTGGCCCAGGGTGGCGGCCTCCTCGCGACCCTTGAGGTGCTCGAAAATGATCACGAACTCGTCGCCCGCCAGGCGCGCCACGCTGTCCGTGCTGCGCACCGCCGCCACCAGCCGCGCGGCCAGCTCGCTCAGCACCCGGTCGCCGGTGCCGTGACCGTGGGTGTCGTTGATATGCTTGAAGCGGTCGATGTCCAGATACGCGAGCGCCATGATGCCGCCGCCACGTTTGGCGCGCTCGATCGCCAGCTTCAGGGTTTCCTCGAACATGCGGCGGTTGCCGATGCCGGTCAGCGGATCGACCCGGGCCAGGTGCGACAGGCGCCGTTCGATCTGCTTGATCTTGGTCATGTCGCTGGTCAAGCCGTACACGCCGTCGACCGCGCCGTCGCCCTGCACGCTGGGCACGTAGCTGGTCTCGAGGATGCGCTCCTGGCCCTGGATCAGAGTCACGCTCTCGAAGCTGACCATCTGGCCGGCGAACGCCAGGTCGAGATGGGGCCGCGCCAATTCGTATGAATCGACGCCGATGGCCTGGCTCAAGGGTTGGCCGATGTAGGCGGCCGGCACGATGCCGAACCAGCGCTCGAAGGTGGCGTTACCGAACTGGAAAAGGTGCTCGCGGTCGATGTAGAAAATCAGCACCGGCAAATGGTCGGTGATCAGCTTGATCTGCCTTTCGGCGGCGGCGATTTTTTCCTCGAACGCCAGCTGGGTCGAAATATCGCGCAGGAAGGCGGTCGAATAAAAGGCGCTGTCGTGCTGAATGGCGCCCAGCGACAGCTCGATCGGCACCGCCCGGCCGTCGCGCCGCAGCGCCGTCACGCGCAGGCGCTGGTCGAGCACCGGCCCGGCCGCGCTGCCGGCCAGTTGCGCCAGGGCGCCCGGACGGTCGCCGCGCTGGGCCGGCGGCACGATCAATTGACCGATGTCGCGCCCCAGCACCTCGGCGCGGCGCCAGCCGAAGGTCTCTTCGGCGCGCTGATTCCATTCGGTGACCAAGCCGTTCGGATCGACGCCGACAAAGGCGTCCGGCGCGCGCGCGATGATGGCGCGTATCAGCGCCTCGCTGTCGACGATGCGCGCCATGGCCGCCTCGCGTTCGAGCGAGAGGGCGTGGAAGCCGCGGCTCAATTCGCCGAATTCGTCGGCCCGCGCGACCTGGAACACGCCGATATCCTGGCTGCCGGCGCGCAGATTGGCCACATGACGGCGCAAGGCGCCCAGCGGCCGCAGCAGCCGGAAGATGGCGTACCAGGCCAGCACGCCGGCCACCGCCGCCACCAGGGCCGACGCCAGCAGGGCCGTGCCGCGCATGTCGATCAGGGACGAAAACGCCTCGTCGACCGGGTACACGGAACCGACGATCCAGCCGGCCGTGCTCAGTCTTTTATAGGTGATGATGGCCAGCGCCCCGCGTTTGGTCGGCCCCTCGGTCCAGCCTTCGAAGCCGCGCAGCGCGGCCAGGGTGGAAGGCACCGCGCCGCCCTGCTCGTCCGTCACCTTTTTCAAGATGCGTTCCTTGTCGGGATGGTCGATCACCACGCCGTCGGCCGTGATCATGAACAGATAGCCGGTCTTGCCCGGCTTTAAAGCGCCGAACTGGCCGAAAAAGCGCGGCTTTTGCAGATCGATGCCGCCGCCCAGGATGTACACGATCTTGCCGCTGGCGTCGATGACCGGCACCGTGATCAGCACCACCGGCTTGCCCGACAAGCTGCTCTTGAACGGCGCCGAGATCACGCCCTCGTGGGCGTTCAGGGTGTCGGTGAAATAGGCCCGCGTGGAGAAATTGAGTTTGCCGATCTGGCGCCGGTCGTTCAAGTTGGCGATCAACTGGCCCTTGCGGTCCATCACCACCACGTTGAAAAACTCGTTGCGCAAGGTGGTGTGACCTTCGATGAAGGCTTGCACCGCCTCGGGCCGCGTCAGCATTTCCGGCGGCAGGTGCTCGATCACCGCTTCGAGCAAGGTGCGCTTGCCCTCCAGATCGCGGTCGATGTAGGCCGCCGCGCTCGATAACAGCGCGAACTGCTGCGCCCCGATCACCGCGTTCATCTTGCGCTCGGCGATATACAAGGCCGCGATGGTGACCAGCGCGGTGGCCGACAACACCAGCATGACCACGATCGCGGTCATGCGGGTCTTTAAGCTGACGGCCAGGTATTTAACGAGCATGACGAGTGATCATTGATTGGCGACGATCGGGCCAGTATGTCACAAGAGCCGGGCCGGCGGCACCGTTGCGCGCGCCGCCAGCGGGTGAACGCTCAATCACCGGCCACCCGCTCGGCGATGTCGCGCCGCAGCGCGCTTTTGCGCAACAGCCGCCCGCCGCTGGCGATCGACTGCTCCAGCCCCATCGCCTCCAGATAGCGGCTGCGCAGCGCCGCCGGCTCGGGCGCGAGCAGGGTCAAACGCTCGCGCGCGCGCGTGACGGCCACGTAAAAGCGGTTTTCCTCCTCGCCCGGCTCGGCCAGCGCGCGCGGAAAGGCGTCCAGCGCCAGGTAGGGCATCAGCACATGGCCGTATTCCAGGCCCTTGATCTGGTCCACGCAGGCGATGACCACCCGCTCCGCCTTTTTGCTGTCGGCCAGGCCGTGCTCGATATCGCCCAGCCAGCGCGAAAAGTCGCCCACGGCGGTGGCGCTTTCGGCGCACACCTCGATGAAGCCGGCGATCGACGCGGCCACCACCTTGGCCTGGGCCGGATCGACGAACAGGCGGCGCGCGGTGCGGTCGAGCTGCATCAACGCCGATACCTCGCGCAGCGCAGGGCCGACCGGGGCGTGCGCGTCGAGCGCGCGCAGGTAGTCGACGGCGGCCAGGGTCAGGCCGGCCTTCTCCCGGTTGACCGATTTACCCAGCTGATTGGTAAGGAAGCCCTCCAGCAGCTCGGGGTAGGTGGAGACGTCCTCGCGCGCCTGGCGCAGCTCGTCGGCTGTGAACGGGATCTCGGCGAACACCACCAGCGCCTCCAGGATCTCGGCCCGCCGCGCGCCGCTCTTGATCCAATGCAGATCCCGGCGCGCGATGGCCACCAGGCCGCGCAGCATGAGGATCTCCTGGCTGGCCAGGTAGCTGTGCATGTCGATCATGGTGTAGCCGATGGCGTGCCGGAACAAGGCGTTTTCGACCCGGATCGATTGGTCGCGCTCGCGCAGCACGATGGCCGCCGCGCCCAGGTTGCCGCCATCGGCCTGCCAGCGCCGCAGCGCCGCCACCAGCAATTCGGCGCAGGCGTCCGGCGCGCCAGGATCGTACAGGGCCAGGTCGATGCGGGTGGCGCGCGCCAGCGCCGAGCTGCTGGCCTTGCGTTTGAGCGCGCCCACCGCCTCGGCCAGCTCGGGACCGTAGCGATAGGATCTGGTCAGCGGATAGCGCTGCAATTGGGGGAATTCCTGTTCGAAGCGCTCGCGCAGGAAGCGGTGGTCGGCGCCGGACCAGGTGTAGATCACTTGATCGCGGTCGCCGGCGCCGCAGAAGAAGGCGTTGCCGCGCCGGATCAGCATGGTCAACAGGCGGAACGCGGCTTCGTTCAAGTCGTGCAGCTCGTCGGCCACGATGACCTGGTAGGCCGGCAGCTCGCCACGCAGCGGTTCGTCATCGTCCAGCAGGCGCACCAGATCGTAAGTGGCGTCGAACTGGGCGCGGAACTGGATCTCGCCAGCGTCGCTGCCGCGCAGGCGCTCGTATTCGCGCAACCATAGATAATGGGTGTGCGAGATGCCCAGCGCGGCCAGGCTGTCTTGCACCGTGTCGTGCGCGAAGCCGGCGCGGTGGAAATCGAGCCTGGCCTTGGTGCGTAGCTGGAGCTTCAAAAACTGGGTCACGGCGGTGTTGTTCATGCTCACCTCGAGCTCGTAACGCTCGCCGTAGCGCAGCGCCACCAGTTCGATCGCCTCCAGCGCGTAGGGACGCAAGCCCTCGTAGCTGTCGATCAGGGGGACGGCGCCGCCTTCGAGCTTGAGCAGCACCGAACGCGCCAGCTCGTCGAAGGTGACGATGGTCAGGCGCTTGATGACGTGCGCGGCCAGGCCGATCTCGGCCAGGCGCTGGCGCATGGCCAGCTTGGCCGCCGCCGTGAACACTAGCGCCAGCGTGTGTTCGGGTTGGCGGCCGCGATACAGCGACTCGGCCACGCGCAGCGCCAGCGTGGTGGTCTTGGCGGCGCCCGCGTTGGCGTCGATCAGCACGATTTTTTTCGGCGCGATCTGGATCGCGCTTTGTTCGGCGGTCGGCACCAGCCGCTTGGGCGTGAATTGGGGGGTGGTCTCTTTGCTCAATAGCTTTCCTGATGGGTGAAACGAAGGGGACGCCGGCGCTACCATGCGCAGGTGCGAAAGCCGGCGAAGATGTCGTCGCGCGCGGGCAGGTGGAAAGCGCGCATCTTGGCGCAGACCAGGCGCGCCGGGGTGGCGAAGGAGGCGCCGCGCAGCACCTGGTGCGTCATGAACCACGGTTCCGAATATTCGCGGTAGGCGTCCGGCGCGAAGCGCGGGTACGGTTCGAACGGCGAGGCGGTCCATTCCCAGACCTGGCCCCAGCCGAAGCCGGGATGGCCGGACAGGGCGGCGCACTCCCATTCGGCCTCGGTGGCCAGGCGCCGCCCGGCCCAGGCGCAGTAGGCCTGGGCCTCGTACAGATTGACGTGGCGCACCGGCTCGGCCCTGGGCAGCATGCTCAGGCGCCCGAAGCGCATGGTGCGCCACAAGCCGCCGTCGCGCTGCCAATGGCGCGGCGCCGAGCGCTCTTGCAGCATCAGCCAGGCGCTGCCGGCGTGGCTCCAGAATTGGCGGTTTTGGTAACCGCCGTCGGCCACGAATTCGGCGAACTGGGCGTTGCTGACGGGGACCGAATCGATGGTGAAGGCCGGCACCAAGCAGGGGTGGGCATATTTTTCGTTATCGAATATAAAACCCTTGTCGTCGCCGCTGCCCAGTTGCAGGGTGGCGCCGGGAAAAGCCAGTTGCGCCGCCACGGGCGCCGGCGCCGGCTCGACCAGCAGGCCGGAGGGCGCGTGCAGGCTCAGGCTCTGCAAGCCGTGCAGCATGGCTTCGCCGCGCAGATCCTCGTACGCCAGCGCCAGCCGGTAGGGATACAGCGCGTGGTCGACGTTCGGCTCGCGCGACAGCTTGTCGAGCACCCGGTCCAGCACCTCGTGACAATAGGTCTTGACCGCGCCGGTGCTGGGCAGGTCGGCGTTCCAGCGCGCCCGGTGCGGCACGGTGTTGGCGTCGAACAGGTCGTCGCCGCGCGTGAGCAGGCAATTGTAGATGGCGTCGGCCGGATGGCTCGACGCCGCCTCGCGCAGGATGAACCACTCGGCGAACCAGGCCAGGTGGCCCAGCTCCCACAGCGGCGGATTGACGAACGGCAGATACGGCAGGCGTGCGCTGTCGTCCAGCCCGGCCGCCGCGTAGCAGTCGAATAGGCTCAGCGTGTACTGGCGCGCCGCCTGTAGCGCGTCGGCCAGTTGCAGCGGGCGCGCCTGGCGAAATGAGGCGTTCATGGATGTCATACGGCGATTGTAGCGACAATTGGCGCCGCCGCACCAGCGGGGATGGGGTCGGGGCCGGCCGCGCTGTTGCTAAGTGACACAGATCGGCGCCGGTGCCGGCCTCACGCCGCGCGCGGCGGCGCGCGCCCCGGCCCCGCTTAGGCGATAATCGACGGCGGCGCCACGCCGGCCCGCCCTTCCCACCCTCGACCTGGAATCCATCATGAGCACAGCTGCCTCGCACCCGATCAAACTGACGTCGTTTTCCCATGGCGGCGGCTGCGGCTGCAAGATCGCGCCGGGGGTGCTGGCCGCGATCCTGAAAAACTCGTCCGGCTTCCCGGTGCCCAAGGAGCTCATGGTGGGCATCGAGACGGCCGACGACGCCGCCGTCTACCGCCTCAACGACGAGCAGGCGCTGATCGCCACCACCGATTTTTTCATGCCCATCGTCGACGACCCGTTCGATTTCGGCCGCATCGCCGCCACCAACGCCATCTCCGACGTGTATGCCATGGGCGGCACGCCGATCATGGCGCTGGCCCTGGTCGGCATGCCGATCGATAAACTGCCGCTCGAGACCATCGGCCAGATCATTCGCGGCGGCGAAAGCATTTGCGCCGAGGCGGGCATTCCGATCGCCGGCGGCCACACCATCGATTCGGTCGAACCGATCTACGGCTTGGTGGTGCTGGGACTGGTGCACCCTTCACGCGTCAAGCGCAACGCCGCCGCGCGCGCCGGCGACGTGCTCGTGTTAAGCAAGCCGCTGGGCGTGGGCGTGCTGTCGGCGGCCTTGAAAAAAAATCTGCTGGGGCCGGACGGTTACGCCGCCATGATCGCCAGCACCACCCAGTTGAACAAACCCGGCATGGCGCTGTCCCGGATCGACGGGGTGCACGCCATGACCGACGTCACAGGCTTCGGCTTGCTCGGTCATTTGCTCGAAGTGGCGCGCGGCGCCGGCCTGGGCGCGCGCCTGGAGATGCACAAAATCCCCCTGCTGGCCGGGGTCGAGCGGCTGGCCCGCGACGGCCATGTCACCGGCGCCTCGGGCCGCAACTGGGACGCCTACGGCGCGCACGTGTCGCTGGCGCCGGCCATCTCGCCGGCCGGGCGCGCGCTGCTGACCGACCCGCAAACCTCGGGCGGGCTGCTGGTGTCCTGCGACCCGGGCTGCGTGGAACAGGTGCTGGCCCTGTTCGCGGCCGGCGGATTCGGCGCGGCGGCCGTGATCGGCGAGATGGTCGCCGGCGCGCCGCGGGTGGACGTGGTGGCCTGAGCGGCGTCCCGGAGGGCCGGTCAGCCCGGCATGGCGTTCAGCGGGATCTTCAGATAGCGCACCCCGTTTTCCTCCGCCTCGGGCAGCGCCCCGGCGCGCAGATTGACCTGGAGCGAAGGCAGGATCAGGGTCGGCATGTCCAGGGTCGCGTCGCGGCTGCCGCGCATGGCGACGAACTGGTGCGCGGCGATCCCGTCGCGCACATGGATATTGGCGGCGCGCTGCTCGGCCACCGTGCTCTCCCAGCACGGCGCGCGCGTGGCCGGCGGATAGTCGTGGCAGACGAAGAGGCGGGTCGCCTCGGGCAGGGCCAACAGGCTGCGGATCGAGCGGAACAAGGTGGGCGCGTCGCCGCCCGGGAAATCGGCGCGCGCCGTGCCCAGGTCCGGCATGAACAAAGTGTCGCCGACGAACACGGCGTCCTCGACCCGGTAGGCCAGGTCGGCCGGGGTGTGGCCGGGGACCGGCAGCGCGCAGGCCTCCACCTCGCCGATGCGGAAGGTCTCGCCGTCCTGGAACAGGTGGTCGAACTGGCTGCCATCGGCGACAAAATCGGGACCCAGGTTGAACACCGGCCGGAAGATCGATTGCACCGCGCGGATGTTGGCGCCGATGGCGATCTTGCCGCCCAGCCGGGCGCGCAGGAAGTGGGCGGCCGACAGATGATCGGCGTGGGCGTGGGTCTCCAGCAGCCAATCGACGTGCAAGCCGCGCGCGGCCACATAGGCCAGCACGCGCTCGGCCGAGGCGGTGTGGACGCGGCCGGACTTGAAATCGTAATCGAGCACCGGATCGACGATGGCGGCGCGGCCGCTGGCCAGGCACGCCACCACATACGAAATGGTGCCGGTGACAGGGTCGTAAAATCCCTCAATGCTGATACGCGCGCTCATCGTCGTGACTGTCCAGGTTCAAAGTATATTGACTTACATTATATTATTTTATATATTGAAGTCAACCATGCCGACCTCCGCGCCCACCCCATCGAACCCGCCCGCCATCGACCTCGCGCTGTTGCGCGACGGATCGGCGCGCGCGGTCGGGGTGTTGAAACTGCTGGCCAATCAAGACCGCCTGCTCTTGCTGTGCCAATTATCGCAGGGGGAACACTGCGTCGGCGAACTGGCGGCGCGACTGGCGATCCGCCAACCCACCCTGTCGCAGCAACTGACCGTGTTACGCAACGAGGGCATGGTGCTGACCCGGCGCCAGGGCAAGCATATTTATTACCGCGTGACCGACCCGGACTTGCTGCACATCTTGACCTTGTTGTACCGCATTTACTGCCCGCAAAGGATGCCATCATGACGATAGACTGGACCCACTTCACACCTTGGCACGCACTGGGCGGCGGCGTGCTGATCGGGCTGGCCGCCACCATGCTCATCCTGGCCAACGGCCGCGTCGCCGGCATCAGCGGCGTGCTGGGCGGCCTGCTGGCGCCGGCGCGCGGAGAGCGGGGCTGGCGCCTGGCCTTTTTAGCGGGTCTCTTGGCCGCGCCCGTCCTGTACTCCCGGCTGGCGCCGTCGCCCGCGCCGCGCATCGACGCCGGCGGCGCCACCCTGATCGTGGCCGGTTTGCTGGTCGGCCTGGGCACACGCTACGGCGCCGGCTGCACCAGCGGCCACGGCGTGTGCGGCCTGGCGCGCCTGTCGCCGCGCTCGGCCGCCGCCACCGCCGTGTTCATGGCGCTCGGCTTCGCCACCGTGTTCGCGCTGCGCCACCTGGCGCCGGTTTAAGAGCGCCGCCATGTCGATCCTCAGCGCACTGCTGGCCGGGCTGGTGTTCGGCCTCGGCCTGCTTCTGTCGGGTATGGCCGACCCGGCCAAGGTGCTGGCCTTTCTTGACCTGGCCGGCGCCTGGAACCCGTCGCTCATGCTGGTGATGCTGGGCGCCATCGGCGTCGCCCTGCCGGCGTTCGCGCTGGCCAAGCGGCGCCCGGTCTCGCTGTTGGGCGAGCCGGTTCGGCTGCCGGCGCCTGCGCCGCTCGAGCGCCGCTTGCTGGGCGGCAGCGCCCTGTTCGGCGTCGGCTGGGGCCTGGCCGGCTTTTGCCCCGGTCCCGCCCTGGTGGCGCTGGGCATGGGCTTGCCCAAGGCGGCCCTGTTTGTCGGCGCCATGCTGGCCGGCATGGGCTTGTTCGAACTGATCGAGCGCCGCCGCGCCCGGGCTCGGCGGCGCGCGGCCGGCGGCGAATAAAACACCTCGGGTG
>JAYVUV010000343.1:0-3663 GCA_043787615.1 Janthinobacterium sp.
TGGACAACTCCGGATCGCCGTGGCTGACCACGTGCTGCGGCGCGCGCGCCCGCACCAGTTCGACCAGGGCCTCGAATTCGCGCACCGCGTCCGGATCGCGGCTGCCGTGGCCGGCCACCACGATGCCGCGCCGCTCGGGCGCCGCGTCCGCGCGCGCGATCGCCACTGGCGTCATGCCGCCCCCGGCGCTTCGATCTGGCTGGCCATCGGCTGCATGGTACGGATCAGCATGATGCTCATGTCGGACACCTCGCGGGTGGCGCATTCGGCCAGCGTGCCGTGCCATTCCGCCTCGGCGCGGGTCAGGTTTTCCCACACCTCGGTCGGCTGCTCGGGCGCGATGCCGTTCTCGATCAGGTAGGCGGCGATATGGCGCGGCATGAACGAACGCGCCGCGTCCCACGGACACGGGATCACGATGGCGTTGCGCTGGTCTTGCAGCACATGCACCAGGTGGCGCTTGAACGGGGTCAGGTCGCCGCGCCGGTGGAAGGTGATGAAGGTGGTTTCATCGAAGCAGACCTTGGCGCGCGAGGCCAGGATCTGGGCCGAGGAAATGCCCGGCAGTGTGTCGACCGGATGGCCGCAGGCGCGCTCGACCCGCTCCAGGTATTGAAAGCCGCTGAAATGGATATCGCCCATGAACACCACCACGCAGCGCTTGCCCGCGTGGTGCGCCGCCGCCACCGTCTCCAGCATGGCGACCTGGTCGCGGTAGCCCATGGTGACCACTTGCGCGGTCTCCGGAATGATGCTGCGCACGACATTGAGCACGGCCTCGAAACCGGCCACCACGTCCGCCTCGCGTATCAATTGCGCGCCACGCTGGGTCAGATAGCCTATGTCGCCAGGGCCGGCGCCGATACATACGATCATACTCACTACTCCTCAAAATTATTCGGTCTTGCGGCCCTGGCAGCCTGCTGTACGCGCCGTCAATGCGCCGTCAATGCGCCGGCAGGCGGCCGCGAACGGTCAGCGCCAGACTGTCGGCCGACAGCTGCTCCAGGGTCAGGCACTCGGCGCCCAGGGCTTGCGCCAGCTGGGCCGCGCGACCCAGCCGCAAATAGCCGGTTTCAGTGTCGAGCACCAGCGCCGGCACGCCGCGCGCGGCCAATTGCCCGGCCAGGGCCAGGGTTTCGCGCCAGGCGTCGCCGCCGGCGCCGAGCGCCACGTTGGCCTTGCCGTCGCTCAGCACCACCAACAACGGCGGCGCCGTGGCGGCGCTGCGTTCCAGCGTTTCCAGCGCCAGCTGCAAGGCGTGCGGCAAGGGCGTGCGGCCGCCGGTCGGCAACTCACGCAAGCCCTGCTCGGCCAAATCGACGCTGCGGGTGGGCGCCAGCGTCAATTGCGCCGTCTCGCCCCGGAATGATATCACCGCCACCTCGTCGCGGCGCTGGTAGGCGTCGGTCAGCAGGGCCAGCACCGCGCCCTTGACGGCCTCCATGCGCCGCTGCGCCGCCATCGAGCCGGAGGCGTCGACCACGAACAGGATCAGGTTGGCGCTCTTGCCGACCCTTACCTGCTGATGCAAATCGGCCCTGGTCACCTCGAAATTGACAGGATCGCGCAACGCCGCGTGGCGCAAGGTGGCGCCCAGCGCCAGACTGTCCGGCTGCTGGTCCGGCACCGCGCGCACCACCCGCCCGCGCGCGACACCCTGGGCCTCGCTGCGGCGGCCGGCCAGGCTGTTGGCCACGGGCGCGGCCGCCACCACCTCGATGCGGCGCGCCGGCGCGCTGGCGCCGGCCGCGAACATGCGGCGCTGCCCGCCATCTTCCGCCCTATCTTCTAGCGGGCGGTCGTCTTGCTGCCGATCCTCGCGCTGCCGATTGTTCTGCTGCTGGTCGTCCTGCTCCCGGCCTTCGCCGCGCTGCTGGTCTTGTCCTTGCCCCGGCGGCCGCGCATCCTCGGCGCCATCGGGCGGCGGCGGTGGCTGGGCCGCTTCCTGCATCAATTCATCGAGCCGGTCGCGGTCCAGGCCCGGCTGCTCGAACGGCTTGCGCCGGCGCCGGTGCGGCAGCACCAACTCGGCCGCCGCGCGGATATCGTCCGGCGTGGTCCGTTCGCGCCCGTCGAGCGCGGCCAGGGCGCGCGCGGTTTTGTGCATCACGATGTCGGCGCGCAGGCTGGCCACGTCGAATTCGCAGCACAGGTGACTGATCAAGTCGAGCATGGGGTCGTCCAGCGTCACCAGCGGCAGCAGCCGTTGGGCGGTGGCCAGACGGCGCTCCAGTTGCTCCTGCTGCGCCGACCAGGCGCCGGCGTAAGCGGCCGGATCGGCTTCGTAGGCGATGCGCCGGCGCACCACTTCCGAGCGCTGCGCCTTGTCGCGCGGCGCGCTGACCTCGACCATCAGGCCGAAGCGGTCCAGCAGCTGCGGGCGCAGGTCGCCCTCTTCCAGATTCATGGTGCCCACCAGCGTGAAGCGCGCCGGATGGCTGATCGACAGCCCCTCGCGCTGCACCGAATTGACGCCCATGGCGGCCACGTCGAGCAGCACATCGACCAGATGGTCGGCCAGCAGGTTGACTTCATCGATATATAAAATGCCGCGATGGGCCGCCGCCAGCAGTCCGGGCTGAAACGCGCGCTCGGCGCCCTTGAGCGCGCGCGCCAGGTCGAGCGTGCCGAGCACGCGGTCCTCGGTGGCGCCCAGCGGCAGCGTGACGAAGGGCACGCCGCCCTGGCTCTCGACGGCGCCGGGATCGCGACAGATGTCGCAATGCTCGCCCGGCGCGCCCGGCGAGCAGTTGAACGCGCATCCCGCCATGCGCGCGATGGGCGGCAGGACGTCGGTCAGCGCGCGCGCCGCCGTGCTCTTGGCGCTGCCCTTGTCGCCCCGGATCAAAACCCCGCCCAGGGAGGGATCGACCGCGCACAGCAACAGCGCCGTTTGCAGCAGCGGCTGGCCGACGATGGCCGAAAACGGGAAATTCGGCGGTGTATGGACGCTCATGATGTGGCCATTCTATACGCTGCGCGGCGTTTCGCCGCGCGCTTCGAGCAGGGTCTCGCTCTGCAAATACAGTTCGCGCAGCGCTTCCAGCGTTTCCGGCTTCGGCTCTTCCCACATGCCGCGGCTGGCCGCTTCCAGCAAGCGCTCGGCGATGGCGTTCAAAGCCCACGGATTGGCCTCCTGCAGAAAATCGCGCATGCCGGGATCGAAGCCGTAGGTCTGGGCCACCTGCTCGTACATCCAGTCGTCCATCACCTGGGCCGTGGCGTCGTAACCGAACAGGTAATCGACCGTGGCGGTCAATTCCAGGCCGCCCTTGTAGCCGTGCCGCTGGATGCTGGCCAGCCATTTGGGATTGACCACGCGCGAGCGGAACACGCGCAGCGTCTCTTCCTTCAAATCGCGCACCTGGGCGCGCGCCGGGTCGTGGCTGTCGCCGAAATAATGGCGCGGTTGCTGGCCGGTCAGGGCGCGGATGGTGGCGATCATCCCGCCGTGAAATTGCAGGTAATCGTCGCTGTCGAAGATATCGTGCTCGCGGTTGTCCTGGTTATGCAGCGCCACCTGCACGCCGGACAGGCGCATCCGGAAGGCGTCGCGCTGGTCGGCGCCCGGCATGTCGCGGGCGTAGGCGTAACCGCCCCAATTGACATAGGCCTCGGCGAAGTCGGCGTCGGCTTGCCAGTTTTTTTCGTGGATCAGCG
>JAYVUV010000344.1:0-4978 GCA_043787615.1 Janthinobacterium sp.
AACAACTCGACCGCGTGCGCCCAGACCGACGCGTCGGGCCGATGCAGCACGCCGCCGCTTTCCGTGGCGGGGCATTCTTCTTGCAGCGCTTGCAGGCAGCGCGCCATCACTTCGGCGTCGCCCATTTCCACGGCGGCCAGGGCGGTGCCGGCGTAGGCGGCGGCCCGGTAAAAACGGTAGTTGCCGGTATCGATAGCCCAGAACGCCCTGCGGCGCAGGCGCGAGGCGGCGGCGCCGGGCGTGGCGGCGCCCGGCGTGGCGACACGCGACTCGAACAGCGCGCGGCGCAGCAGCAGCCACTGGCGCAGCGCGATGTCGGGCAGGGTGGCGTTGAGAAACAGGCAGGGCAGCGCTTGCGCCATCGCGCCGCCCATGGCGGGCAAGGCCAGGCCGGTATAGGTGGAGCGGCAGGGCACGAAGCGGGCCAGCGTGTCGATGAATTCCGCTTCCAGATGCCGACGGAAGCGTGTTTCCCGCGCGGCCCAGCGCGCGCCACCGGTTTGGCGGTCGTGCGCTTTGACGGCGGCCGCGCCGATCGCGTTACACAGCGGATAAATCCAATTCGGTTCGCAGGCGATCAGGTGAAAGTCCGAGCGCTGGTAGGCTCGCTCCAGCGCGTCGATCAAGGCCGGCAGATCGTAGCGATAAGCTTCGCCGCCCGGATGCGCCAGGGCGAAGCTGCCTGGCGCTTCATAATCGCGGCGGCCCGAAGCGGCGTGGAACATCGCCATCTGCGCCGCGCAAAAGCCGGTGAACATGATGTTGTCGCGCGCGACGGGATCGGCGTCGCGCGAGAAATTGCCCCACATATTTTCCAAGGCCCAGTAGCGCCAGATGCGGTGATCGGTCTGCTTGTCGATCAGATTGCGCTGCGCGTCGTTCAGATAGCCGCCGAACGCGGGCAGATAAGTGGCCTGGGTCATCGACAGCGCGTAGCCGCAAAAATTGAGTTGGTAGCGCACCGCCGCGGTTTGAAATTGGTCGAGCCAGTCGAAGCCGTCGAAGCGCGCCAGCGGTTGCAGCGCGCGGTCCAGCACGAAGCGCATGCGCTGCAAGTCTTCCTGCGACAATTCCGCTTCGGCCGCTTCGGCCGCTTCGGCGCCGCGCGCGCCGTGAAAGCCATGCGCCAAAGCCGCGCCCGAGCCGCTCAAGTAGAGATTGGCCTTGCGGCGCCACGCCACGGCGCGCAGGCGGCGCAGCAGCGCGGCACCGGTCGCGAGCGCGCCGCCGGCCCCGATCAGCAGCAGCACGCCGCGCGCCACGCCGTCGGCCACGGCGCCGCGCGAGGTCGCGGCGGCCAGCACGGCGGCCAGCAGCCAGGTCAGGGGCGGCGCCAGCGCGTTGCCGGTGGCGAACCAGAGCAGCAGCGAAAAGCCGAAGCAGAGCAAACCCAGCGCCGCCATCGCGCCATGCGGCGCATCAAATTGCGCCAGGAATCCCGCGCCGGGCAATATCAACCCCAGTCCGAACGCGTCCCAGCCCCGGCCGCCATAGCGCGCGAGCGCCAGGCCGGCCAACACCAGCACGCCGTACACGGCCACAGAGCGCGCCAGGCGACGCGCCGTGACCGGGCCGAGCAAACGCGGTCGCGCCGGCAGCAAGGCGGGGAAAGGCGGCGTGTGAGATAAGTTCATGCTAGGTCCAAATGAGGGAGGGGATGCCAAGTCCGATCATGGACCTCCTGTGTGCGTTCACCATGCGGTATCCGTGCGGTAACGGTGTGCTCGGCGCAATCGGCACCGAACGTACGATGTCGAACAGACCGGCGCCGCCGTCGATGCCATGATTGGACCCTGGACGACTTGCGATGGCGGTGCGCGCTCGGCCGTATCGCTGTCGTGAATGAAGGAAAAATCAAGGGAGGCAAGCATATGCAGCACCTCGACGACATCAAGCTGTCCCGGCGCGACCTGCTCATCGTCGGCGCGTTGTCGGCGACGGCGGCCGGCGTGCCTGCGCTGGCCGCCGCCCTGGAGCAAGCGCCGGCGCCGCCCGCCGCCAGCCCGGCCCCGGTGCACGCCAGCGTCACCCTGCGCGTCAATGGCCAAGACCGGGTACTGGAACTGGACACGCGCACCACGCTGCTCGACGCTTTGCGCGAGCATCTGCACCTATTCGGCACCAAGAAGGGTTGCGACCACGGCCAATGCGGCGCCTGCACCGTGATGGTGGACGGACGGCGCATCAATTCCTGCCTCACCCTGGCGGTCATGCATGAAGGCGCGCAAGTGACCACCATCGAAGGCTTGGGCGATAAGGATAAGTTGCATCCCATGCAGGCCGCCTTTATCAAGCACGACGGTTACCAGTGCGGCTACTGCACCCCGGGCCAGATCTGTTCGGCCGTGGCCGCGCTGGCCGAGATCGCGCAGGGCATACCGAGCCACGCGAGCGCCGACCTGAGCGCCGCGCCGCGCGTTTGCGCCGAGGAAATCCGCGAGCGCATGAGCGGCAATTTGTGCCGCTGCGGCGCGTATTCGAACATTCTCGATGCCATCACCGAGGTGGCGGGGAGGACGGCATGAAGGTGTTTACCTACCAGCGCGCGAGTTCGCCGGCCGAGGCGGCGGCGGCCGCCGCGCGCACCCCTGGCGCCAAGTTCATCGCCGGCGGCACCAATCTGCTCGACTTGATGAAGCTCGAAATCGAAACGCCGGCCCATCTGATCGACGTCAACGGCCTGGCGCTCGACAAGATCGAGGCGAGCGAAGACGGCGGCTTGCGCATCGGCGCCCTGGTGCGTAACACCGACCTGGCCGCCGACCCGCGCGTGCGGCGCGACTATGCGGTGCTGGCGCGCGCCTTGCTGGCGGGCGCCTCGGCGCAATTGCGCAACAAGGCCACCACCGCCGGCAATTTGCTCCAGCGTACCCGCTGCCCCTATTTTTACGACACCAACCAAGCTTGTAACAAACGTCAGCCGGGCAGCGGTTGCGCGGCGATCGGCGGCTTCAGCCGGCAACTGGCCGTGCTGGGGACCAGCGCAGCGTGCATCGCCACCCACCCCAGCGACATGGCGGTGGCCATGCGCGTGCTGGACGCCCAGGTCGAGACGGTGCGCCCCGACGGCACGGCGCGGGTGATACCGATCGCCGACTTCCACCGTCTGCCGGGCGCCACGCCGCATATCGATACCACGCTGCAAGCGGGCGAGTTGATCACCGCCGTCACGCTGCCCAAGCCGGCCGGCGGCCGACACGTGTACCGCAAGGTGCGCGACCGCGCGTCCTACGCCTTCGCCCTGGTCTCGGTGGCGGCCATCGTCGCGCCCGACGGCGGCGCGCGCGTGGCCTTGGGCGGCGTGGCGCACAAGCCTTGGCGGGTGGAAGCGGCCGAGCGGCAGCGGGCCGGCCAAGCCATGGCCGAGCAATTGCTGGCCGGCGCCACCCCGGCCGCCGATAACGGTTTCAAGCTCTTGCTGGTTCAGCGCACGCTCGCCGCGGTGCTGGCCGAAGCGCGGAAAGGGTAATGTGATGAAATTCGATACGCCCGCCACCACCAACCCCATCGACCAGCTCAAGGTCGTCGGCCAGCCGGTCGACCGGATCGACGGCCCCCTCAAAACCACGGGCGCGGCGCCCTATGCCTACGAGCAGCACGAGGCCGCGCCGGGCGCCGCGTATGGCTATGTGGTCGGCTCGGCCATCGCCAAGGGCCGCATTACCTCCATGGATATCAGCGGCGCCCGCCGCGCGCCCGGTGTGCTGGCCATCGTCACGGCCGACAACGCCGGCAAGCTGGGCAAGGGTAAATTCAACACCGCCACCTTGCTGGGCGGGCCCGTCATCGAGCATTACCATCAAGCCATCGCGCTGGTGGTGGCCGAAACCTTCGAGCAAGCCCGCGCGGCCGCGAACCTGGTGCGGGTGACGTATGTGAAAGAAAAGGGCGCCTACGATCTGGCGCGCGCCAAGGAGGGCGCGCGGGTTCCCAAGGACGACAAGCCGGACTCCCAGGTGGGCGACTTCGCCGGCGCGTTCGCGGCCGCGCCGGTGCGGCTGGACGCGCATTACACCACCCCCGACCAGTCGCACGCGATGATGGAGCCGCACGCCTCCACCGCCGCCTGGGACGGCGACGCGCTCACGGTCTGGACCGCGAACCAGATGATCGACTGGAGCCGGGGCGACCTGGCCAAGACGCTCGGCATGCCCAAGGAAAAGGTGCGCCTGGTCTCGCCCTATATCGGCGGCGGCTTCGGCGGCAAGTTGTTCCTGCGCGCGGAGGCGCTGCTGGCGGCCCTGGGCGCGCGGGCGGCGAAGCGGCCGGTGAAGGTCGCGCTGACCCGTCCCCTCATGTTCAACAACACCACCCACCGCCCGGCCACCATCCAGCGGCTGCGCATCGGCGCCACCCGCGACGGCAAGATCACCGCCATCGGCCACGAGACCTGGTCCGGCGACCTGCCGGACGGCAAGCCCGAAACGGCGATCCAGCAAACCCGCCTGCTGTACGCCGGCGCCAACCGCATGACGCGCACCCGGCTGGCCGTGCTCGATCTGCCCGAGGGCAACGCCATGCGCGCCCCGGGCGAGGCGCCCGGCTTGATGGCGCTCGAAATCGCGATGGACGAAATGGCCGAAAAACTGGACATCGATCCGGTGCGCTTGCGCGTCCTCAACGACACCAAGGTCGATCCCGAAAAGCCGGGCCGGCCGTTTTCCCAGCGCCGCCTGATCGATTGCCTGCGCATCGGCGCCGACAAGTTCGGCTGGAACGCGCGCGCGGCGCGCCCCGGCCTCAGGCGCGAGGGCCGCTGGCTGATCGGCATGGGGGTGGCGGCCGCCTTCCGCAACAATATGGTGGCCAAGTCGGCGGCCCGGGTGCGCCTGGACGCAGCCGGCGTGGTGACGGTGGAAACCGACATGACCGATATCGGCACCGGCAGTTACACCGTGATCGCCCAGACCGCCGCCGAGATGATGGGGGTGGCGCTGGACAAGGTGGTGGTGCGCCTGGGCGACTCGCGCTTCCCGGT
>JAYVUV010000345.1:0-11414 GCA_043787615.1 Janthinobacterium sp.
TGTGCTGATGGTGGTCACGCGCAGCTACCGCGATTCCGAAATGGTGGTCTGGTTCGCCTCCGGCCTGAGCCTGGCGGACTGGATTCGTCCGGTGCTCCAGTTCGGCCTGCCGCTGGTGCTCTTGACGGCCGGCCTGAGCTTGGTGGCCACGCCGTGGGCCAAGCAAAAAAGCAATGAGTATGTGGAGCGCTTCCTCAAGCGCGAAGACTTGCAAAAAGTCTCGCCCGGCCAGTTCCAGGAATCGGCGTCGAGCAACCGCATCTTCTTCGTCGAGGGCGTCTCGGGCGAGCACGCCAAGGTGCACAATGTGTTCGTCAATTCGGTCGACCAGAGCGGCAATTCGGTGGTGGTGGCCAGGGAAGGGGTGATTACCACCGACGCCCGCGGCGGTAGTTTCCTGGTCCTCAAGAACGGCCGGCGCTATCTCGGCACCCCCGGCCAAGCCGATTTTCAAACCATGGAATTCGAGACCTACAGCATGCGCGTGGCGACCAAGGCGCAAGACATGGGCGCCGAGCTGGAGGCCAATTCCATGAGCACGCGCGCGCTGCTCGACGCGCCCAGCCCGACCACCCGCTCCGAGCTGCTGTGGCGCATCAGCGCGCCGATCACTTGCCTGATCCTGATCCTGCTGGCGATACCGCTCGGCTTCGTCAACCCGCGCGCCGGCAGTTCGGTCAACCTGATCATCGCGCTGCTGATTTTTTTCACCTATAACAATCTGGTCAAGGTGGTCGAATCGAGCGTGCGCCACGAGCGCCTGTCGTTCGGCATGGGCTGGTGGCCGCTGCATCTGCTGGCCGCGCTGGCGGTGCTGCTGCTGTTTTCGTGGCGCGTGAATGTCAACCACCGTTATCACCCGCTGGTCTTGCTCGCCTCGTTCAAACGCGGCCGGCGCGCCGGCCAGACATCGATCGCGGCACCGAAATGAAAATCCTCCAGCGTTATTTCGCCGTCTCGATTTCGCAGGCGGTCGCCTTCGTGCTGATCGCCTTCCTGGCCCTGCTGGCGTTCATGGACTTGACGGGCGAGCTGACCTCGGTGGGCCGCAACGGCTACACCCTCAATAGCGCCCTGCTGTATTTGCTGGTGCTGATGCCCGGCCACGTGTACGAGGTGATGCCGGTGGCGGCCCTGATCGGCACCATTTACACCATGGCGCAATTCGCGGCCAGCTCGGAATTCACCATCATGCGCGCCTCCAGCATGTCGACCTGGATGGCGGGCTGGATGCTGTTCCGGATCGCCATCGTGTTCGTCGTCATCACCTTCATCTTCGGCGAATTGATCGCGCCGCGCACCGCGCCCATCGCCGACAAGATGAAGCTCAATTCGCGCGGCACCACTGTCTCGACCGAGTTCCGCTCCGGCCTGTGGACCAAGGATATCGTCAAGAGCGAGGGCTTGACCGGCACCGTGACCGGCTCGCGCTTTTTTAACGTGGGCGAGGCGCGCGTGGACGGCCAACTGGTCAACGTAAAGCTGTACGAGTTCGACAACGAGTTCCGCATGCGCTCGCTGATCGTGGCGGCGCGCGCCAGCTATCTGGGCAAAAACACTTGGCAGTTGCAAGAGGTGACGGAGACGCGCTTTTCGAACACGGCGCCGCCGGTGGCCGGCATGCCCGCCACCTGGGCCAACAACTTCCGCCAGGAGACCAGCGTGGTTGCCACCGTGAAGTTGGCCAGCAAGGAGTTCATCTCGGAAGTCACGCCCAAGATCTTGTCGGTGTCGGCCGCCGATCCGGAGCGCATGTCGGCCAACGAGCTGGCCGTCTACACCCGCCACTTGGTGGAAAACAAGCAGGAAACGGAGCGCTTCAAGATCGCGTTCTGGAAAAAGCTGATCGACCCGCTGGCGATTTTCGTGTTGATGGCGCTGGCGCTGCCTTTCGCCTATCTCAATTCGCGCAGCGGCGGCATCAGCTTGAAGATTTTCCTCGGCATTATGATGGGGGTGAGCTTCATCCTGGTCAATTCCCTGTTTTCGCATCTGGGTTTGCTCAGCACCTGGCCGGCTTTCTTGACGGCGGTGGCGCCGTCGGCGCTGTACCTGGCGCTGGCGATCGGCGCCCTGTGGTGGGTGGAAAGGCACTGATGAACCAACGCGCGCTGATTTTATTCGCCCACGGCGCCCGCGCCGCGTCCTGGGCCGAGCCGTTCGAGCGCCTGCGCGCGCTGACCCAGGCCCGGCTACCCGGCATGACGGTGTCGCTGGCTTTTCTGGAGTTGATGACGCCGCGTCTGCCCGAGCAAGTGGCCGAACTGGTGGCCGGCGGCGTGGACGATGTCACCGTGGTGCCGGTGTTTCTGGGGCAGGGCGGGCATCTGCTGCGCGACTTGCCGCTGCTGGTCGAGCAACTGCGGCGCGATCACCCGGGCCTGCGGCTCGCCGTCGCCGGCGCGGTGGGGGAAGATCCGGACGTGCTCAATGCGATGACCGATTACTGCGTCGGCGTGGCCGGCTAGCTTACCGCCACGTTCTCTATCGTGCTCGTGACAGGCCGGTTGGTTGCCACTACCAGTGCGATCAGATAGGGGCGGGCGCGATCCAGAAGCGCGGTCAACAATTCAAACCGGCAGTGGTAAGCGGCGATGTGTGCATCGACCCATTCGGCGCGGCCGATCGGTTCCCAGCGAGGTTCGACGCCGGCGTTGATGCGAATCGCTTCAAACATGAGCCGTTGCGTACGTCCGTTACCATCACGAAACGGATGAATGACGTTGAGCTCGCAGTAGTAGTGCGCCAGCCGGCGACGAATTGCGCGCGTGGCAAATTGGTGAGATAGCTTTCCCTTTCGAGTTGCCGAAAGAGCTTATCCCCTTCCGCCTCGATGCGGCTAACGTTCGCGAACCGGGTGTTGCCTTTGCTGATCTCAGCCATGCCTGATTTTGGCGTGACCGAAGTTCGTTCAATAGCTGGCTTGTCGGCGGCTATCGGGCGCTGAACCAGCCTTCGAGGCGAAGGCTGGCGCTATAGTTTTCGGCTCGCAATTTCAGAAATAGTTTGCGCTTCATTTCGTTTGTTGAAATGGCAACATTCCACGCTATAAACCCACAGACATTTATTGTAGCGCACGTCACTTAGGACCACGTTCTCGGTGTCGAACAAGATGTGACCGGCCGCAGCACGTCGCTCTATTCTTGCCACGATAATCATGCGGCGTACGGTAGCGACGACGCGTCCACCTGCATTGCGTCAGCGGCCAAGGCAGTGCCAGTACGAGGCGCCGCCGGTCTCACGCGTTCAAGAACATTCCGTTTTGTAAGATAGTCCCGATTGCCAGCGCTTTTGCGTCACGCCGCTAGTCCCGATGAAGCGCGCGCTTTTCTTCAGTCGGCGCTTGCCGGAAGCGCCGCCGGCGCCGCCAATTCGCGCTGCCGCTCGCGCATGCGCATCGCCTCGCCCAGCATCACCAGCACCGGGCCGTGCGCCTCGCCCAAACCGTGGGCCAGCGTGCCCAGTTCCAGGCGCAGGATGCGCTGCTCCGGGCGGCTGCAATTTTCAACGATCACCACCGGCGTGTCGGCGCGGCGGCCAAGCTCGATCATGCGGCGCGCGGTGGCGATGGCTTCGCGCCCGCCCATGTACTGCACCAGCGTGTCGGTGCTCGGGATGCCGGCCAGCTCTTGCTGCTCGGGCGCCGTGCTGGAGGTGAAGAAGGCGACACTGCGCGCCACCCCGCGTTTGGTCAGCGGCTGCTGACTGGCCGCCGCCGCCGCCAGCGCGGTGGTAATCCCCGGCACCACCTCGACGGCGATACCGACTTCCTCCAGCGCGCGCAATTCCTCGTCGGCCCGACCGAACAGCATCGGGTCGCCGCCCTTCAAGCGCACCACCAGCGCGTAACGGGCCGCGTGATCGATCAACTGCGCGTTGATGAACGCTTGCGCCGTCGAGCGCTGGCCGCAGCGTTTGCCGACCGAGACCAGCAAGGCTTGCGGACACAGGGCCAGCATATCGGGCGTCACCAGCGCGTCGTACAGCACCACGTCGGCTTGCGCCAGGAGGCGCGCGCCGCGCAGGGTCATCAGATCCTGCGCGCCCGGGCCGGCGCCGACCAGATACACTTTTCCGTAAGACGGTTGGGCCATCTGCTTCCCCTAGTCCAGCCGTATCATGCCGGCCGCCACCGTCTGGTGGGTGACCTCGTCGATCAGGATGAAGGCCCCGGTGGCGCGGATGTCGTCGTAGGCGTCGGCCGCCAGCGGCTGCTGCACGGTGAGCGCGATGCGGGCGATGTCGTTGAGCTTCAAGCCGGTGGCCGGGTGGCGCTGCTGGGTATTGATGTCGAGCAGGGTGTCGATCGCCGTCACGCGCGCGCTGGTTTGCTTGGTGCCGTGCTTGATCCAGTATTTGCGGCGCAGGTCGAGCGCGTCCTCGGACAACCAGCACACGTCGGCGCTCACCTGTTTGAGCAGGGTGGCCGGGCGGTCGGCGCCGGCCAGCATGTCGCCGCGCGAGATGTCCAGGTCTTCGTT
Organism: Janthinobacterium sp.; assembly: GCA_043787615.1. Lineage (GTDB taxonomy): Bacteria > Pseudomonadota > Gammaproteobacteria > Burkholderiales > Burkholderiaceae_D > Janthinobacterium. The sequence goes on from JAYVUV010000345.1 coordinate 4,482, forward strand.
GAGCAGCAGGGTGACCGACTGGCCTACCACCGCCGTCTCCAAGGCGCCGTCCAGGGTCACAATCTGCTTCACGGTGGCGTTTTGGCCGGACGGCTGCACCACCAATCGGTCGCCTACGCTGACCTGGCCCGATTCGATGCGTCCCATATAGCCGCGGAAGTCGTTCGCCTCGTGGCCGTTGTGGCGCGCCACCAGCTGCACCGGAAAGCGCAGCGGGCTGTGATGCGATTCGTCGTACACGGACAGCGATTCGAGCAGTTCGATCAGGGTCGGTCCCTGGTACCAGGCGAGCTTGTCGCCCCGTTCGACCACGTTGTCGCCGGTCAGGGCCGACAGCGGAATCGGCGTGATGTCGCCCAGGCCGAGCTGCCGCGCGAAGTCGCGGTAAGCCTGCACGATGCGCTCGTAGATGGCTTGGTCGTAGCCGATCAAGTCCATCTTGTTGACCGCCACCACCACGTGCTCGATTTGCAGCAGGTGGGCGATGGTGGAGTGGCGCTTGGTCTGGATCAGCAGGTCGACCCCGCCGTCCTCGCGCAGCTTGACCTTGGAGACGTCGATCAAGATGATCACCGCGTCGGCGGTCGAGGCGCCGGTCACCATGTTGCGGGTGTACTGTTCGTGGCCCGGGGTGTCGGCGATGATGAATTTGCGTTTCGGCGTGGCGAAATAGCGGTAGGCCACGTCGATGGTGATGCCTTGTTCGCGTTCGGCTTCCAGGCCGTCGGTGAGCAGCGACAGGTCGACCGCGTCGCCCACGGTGCGCTTGTGTTTGGAGCGCGACATGGCGTCGAGCTGGTCGGCGAAGATGCCTTTGCTGTCGAACAGCAGGCGCCCGATCAAGGTGCTCTTGCCGTCGTCGACCGAACCGGCCGTGATGAAGCGCAGCATGCCGCGTTCGGTTTGCTGGGCGTCTTGGCCCGGGTGGTGCGTCACTGCGTTCATTAGAAGTACCCTGCTTTCTTACGTTTTTCCATCGACGCTTCCGAGGTCTGGTCGTCCATCCGGGTCGCGCCGCGCTCGGTGATTTGTGTCACCGCCGTTTCGGCGATGATGGCCTCGACCGTGGCCGCGTCCGACGACACCGGGCAGGTGCACGAGATGTCGCCCACGGTGCGAAAGCGCACCACCTGGGTTTCCACCGTTTCGCCGGGCAGGGCGGGGGTCAGGTCGGTCAGCGGCACCAGCAAGCCGCGGCGCGGAATGACTTGGCGTTCGTGGGCGAAATAGATCGGCGGCAGGGCCAGCTTTTCGCGGGCGATGTATTGCCATACGTCGAGCTCGGTCCAGTTCGAGATCGGGAAGACCCGCATGTTTTCGCCCGGATGGACGCGGGTATTGTATAGATCCCACAGTTCGGGGCGCTGGGCTTTCGGGTCCCATTGGCCAAATTCGTCGCGGAAGGAAAAGATGCGTTCCTTGGCGCGCGCCTTTTCCTCGTCGCGGCGGGCGCCGCCGATGCAGGCGTCGAATTTGTGTTCGGCGATGGTTTCCAGCAGGGTCACGGCCTGGGCCGCGTTGCGCGAATCGGTCAGCGGATTGCGTAGGCGTACGGTGCCGCGGCGTATCGATTCCTCGACCGAGCCGACGATCAGGCGCTCGCCCAGTTCGGCGGCGCGGCGGTCGCGGAAGGCGATCACTTCGTCGAAGTTGTGGCCGGTGTCGATGTGCACCAGCGGAAATGGAAATTTGCCGGGGCGGAAGGCTTTTTCGGCCAGGCGCAGCAGCACCACCGAGTCTTTGCCGCCGGAGAACAGCAGCGCCGGGTTGGCGCACTCGGCCGCCACCTCGCGCAGGATGTGGATGGCTTCCGATTCGAGACTGTCGAGGTGACGCTCGTTTAATAATGTGGTCATGTCTAATCCAGAGATATTGTGATAATCAGGCCGCGACCGACTTGATGCGTATCAGTTTGCCGTCCACCATGTGCAAGCCGCATTCCTTCGATTCCGGATTTTCCCACCACCAGCGGCCGGCCCGGATATCCTCGCCCGGTTCGACGGCGCGGGTGCACGGTTCGCAGCCGATCGAGGGGTAGCCCTGGTCGTGCAGCGCATTGTAAGGCACGCCGTTGGCGCGCAGGTAATGCCAGACGTCGGCCTCGCTCCAATCGGCCAGCGGATTGAACTTGGTCATCAGGTGGACCAGGTCGTCTTCTTCGACATGCAGGGCCGAGCGGGTGGCCGACTGGGCCCGGCGCTGGCCCGTGATCCAGGCCTTGTTGCCGGCCAGGGCGCGGCCCAGCGGCTCGACCTTGCGGATGTGGCAGCAGGCGCGCCGCATCTCGACGCTGTCGTAAAAGGCGTTCAAGCCCTTGCTCTCGACATAGGCTTGCACCGCTTCCGGCCGCGGCCGGAAAATGGCGATCTCGGCGCCGTAGGTCTGGCGCACCTTGTCGATCACGTCCAGGGTGGCGCCGTGCAGGCGGCCCGTGTCCAGCGAAAAAATGCCGATCGGCAGGCGCGCCTTGAGTATCAGGTCGGTCAGCACCATGTCTTCGGCGGCCAGGCTGGAGGCGAACACGGCCGGTGAAAAGTCGCGTGCGATGCGCGCCAGGGTGGCTGCGGTGGCGGCCACCAGGGCGGTCAAGTCGGGCGACAACACGGTGTCGTCCTCGGTTGCGGGCTGGTCCATGCTCATGTCTTTCAAATGCCGGCGCCCAGGTCGATGTCCGCTTTCGGCACATCGCGCTGGTGGCGCCGGAACAGCGGCAGGTGTTGGTCGACCGAGGCTTGGTAAGTTTCGGAAAACACGGACAAGCCTTTCAGCGCGTCGTGGATGCTGCGGTCGGGTCGGGTGGCGTAGGCGTCGAAGCCGACCCGCTGCATGGAAAAAAGTTGATCGCGCAGCACGTCGCCGATGGCGCGCAACTGGCCGCGATAGCCGAGCCGGGTGCGCAGATTGTAGGCGATCGAATAGCCGCGGCCGTCGGTGAATTTGGGGAAGTCGATCGCCACCACGGCGAACCGGTCCAGGTCGGCGCGCAAGTCTTCGGCGTGCTGGTCCGGCGCCAGCCAGACTCCCACTTCGGGCCGGCTTTCCAGTGCCGCGCGCTGGGCTTGCCATACGGTTAGCGGCACGATCACTTTGCCGGCCGGCAGTTCGACCGCGTCCGCGCTCTGGCCTTCGTCCAGGCGCAGCACGCCCCAGTCGTCGGCCACCACGGCGCGGTGGAGGATAATTTCATGGCGCTGTTCAAACATACTCGTCTTCTCCCACCAAATGGCCCGCCTTGATCGGCGTGGCGTAAACATGTTCCTTGAACGGGGCGATGCCCAGCCGCTGCGCGGTGTGGACGAAGCGTTCGTCCTCGAAGCGTTCGCGCAGGTACACTCGCAGCAAGCGGTCGATCACTTCCGGCATTTGCAGCGCCGAGAACGACGGCCCGATGATCTTGCCGATGGCCGGGCTGTTGCCCTGGGCGCCGCCGATCGACACTTGATACCATTCGCTGCCATCCTTGTCGACTCCGAGCACGCCGATGCTGCCCACGTGGTGATGTCCGCAGGCATTGATGCAACCCGAGATATTGAGTTCGATCTCGCCGATGTCGTGCTGAAAGTCGAGATTGTCGAAGCGTTCAGCGATGGCGGCCGCGATCGGCAGCGATTTGGCGTTGGCCAGCGAGCAAAAGTCGCCGCCCGGGCAGCAAATGATGTCGGTCAACAAGCCGATATTCGGGGTGGCCAAGCCGTGTGTGCGCGCTTCTGTCCACAGCTGGAACAAGTGCGACTGCTTCACGTCGGCCAGCACCAGATTTTGCTCGTGCGTCACGCGCAATTCACTGAAGCTGTAGCGCTCGGCCAAGTCGGCCACAAAATCCATTTGCTCGGCGGTGGCGTCGCCGGGCGGCACGCCGGTTTTCTTGAGCGACAGAATCACGGCCGCGTAACCGGGCCGCTTGTGCGGCTTCACGTTGCGCTTGAGCCAGTTGGCGTAAGCCTTGTTGTCGGCCTGGGCCGCCAGCGGATCGGTCGCGGTCAGCGTTTCGTAGGCGTGCGGCTGGAAGTAGGCCACCACGCGCGCCATTTCTTCCTCGGTCAAGGTTTCCGCGTTGTCTTTCAAGTCCGTCCACTCGGCTTCCACCTGGCGCGTGAATTCCTCGACGCCTATGGCCTTGAGCAAGATCTTGATGCGGGCCTTGTACTTGTTGTCGCGCCGGCCGTGCAAGTTATACACGCGCATGATGGCTTGGGTGTAGGTCAGCAAATGTCGCCACGGCAGGAAGTCGCGGATCACGCTGCCCAAAATCGGGGTGCGGCCCATGCCGCCGCCCACCATCACCTTGAAGCCGATGGCGCCGCTGTCGTCATGCACCACGGTCAAGCCGATGTCGTGCACGGCGATGGCGGCGCGGTCTTCCAGGGCGCCGTTGATGGCGACCTTGAATTTGCGCGGCAAGGCGATGAATTCGGGATGGAAGGTGCTCCATTGGCGCAGCACTTCGGCGTAGGGGCGCGGATCGATGATTTCATCGGCCGCCACGCCCGCCAATTCATCCGAGGTGATATTGCGGATGCAATTGCCGGAGGTTTGAATCGCGTGCATTTCCACCGAAGCCAGATCGGCCAGGATATCGGGCGTCTGTTCCAGCTCGATCCAGTTGAACTGGATGTTTTGGCGGGTGGTGAAATGGCCGTAGCCGCGGTCGTATTTGCGGGCGATGTGGGCGAACATGCGCATCTGCTTGGCCGACAGCAGGCCGTAAGGCACGGCGATGCGCAGCATGTAGGCGTGGCGCTGCATATATAAGCCGTTTTGCAGGCGCAGCGGCACGAATTCGGCTTCCGTCAATTCGTCGGCAAGTCGGCGCTGGACTTGATCGCGGTATTGGGCGATGCGTTCCTTGACGATGAGATGGTCGTAATGATCGTATTGGTACATGGTTCAATCCTAAAAAAATCCGAACGACGGTGCGCTACGGCGGCGTCTTAAAAAACCAGTTTGGTGGCGACACCGGTCAAGGTGACGGCCAGCAGGGCGCGTAAAAAACGTTCCGGCACCAGGCGCGAGGCCCAGGAACCCAGGGTGATGCCGGGAAGCGAGCCGATCAGCAAAGAAATCAGCAAGCTCCAGTCGATCGAACCCAGCCACCAATGGCCGAAGGCGGCGATCGCGGTCAATGGTACGGCATAGGCGATGTCGGTCCCGGCCACTTGCGCCGCGTTCAGGCGAGGATACAACATCACCAGCAAGGTCGCGCCGATGGCGCCGGCGCCGATCGAAGACACCGTGACCAGGATACCGAGCGTGGCGCCGGCGGCGATGGTGGCGGCGGCCAGGGCGCGGCCCTGCAATTGTTTTTCCGGGTGGGCGTTAATCCAGGCCATCATTTTGCCTTTGAACAGCAGCGCGACCACGGTCAGCATCACCGAGGCGGCGATCGAATACCGTATCACCTGGCCGATGGCGGGGTTGAGCGCGCCGAAGGCCTTGAGCGCGACGGCCGCCACGACGGCGGCCGGCAAGGCGCCCATGCAGAGCAGGCGCACGATGTCCCAGCGTACCGTGCCGCCCAGGCGATGGGTCAGGGTGCCAGCACTTTTGGTGATCGAGGCGAACGCCAGATCGGTGCCCACCGCCACCGACGGCGACACCCCGAACAGCAAGGTGAGCAGCGGTGTCATCAGCGAGCCACCGCCGACCCCCGTCATGCCGACCAACAAACCCACAGCAAACCCCGACACTATATAAGACAAAGTCATGCAATCACCCCCAAATTACCCGCAATAGTAATAAACTTCATCTTTATTCCAAACGACTTACTATTTATTTGCTTATATGCGTTCTGGGTATAAGCAAGCACGTAAAATAGGGCAGTGTGTCCAACTCGGCAAGATACTGACATCCGCGGCAACCAAGGGCTTACCTGCAATGAACCTCCATCAACTACGTTTCGTGCGCGAAGCGGTGCGCCAGAACTATAACTTGACCGACGCCGCCAAGGCCTTGTTCACTTCCCAGCCCGGCGTGTCGAAGGCCATCATCGAGCTGGAGGAAGAGCTCGGCGTCGATATCTTCACCCGGCACGGCAAGCGCATCCGCGGCTTGACCGAGCCGGGCCAGTTGGTGTTGCAGTCGGTCGAGCTGATCATGCAAGAAATCGATAGCTTGAAACGCATCGGCAAGGAGTACGCGGCCCAGGACAGCGGCAGCTTCACCATCGCCACCACCCACACCCAGGCCCGCTATACCCTGCCGAAAGTGGTGCAAGCGTTCATGCTCAAGTTTCCCAAGGTGCGATTATCTCTGCTTCAGGGCAATCCGCGCCAGATCGCCGAGATGGTGCAGCGCGATCAGGCCGACCTGGCCATCGCCACCGAGTCGATCGCCGCCATCGACGGCTTGATCACGCTGCCTTGTTATCAGTGGGAACATTTGGTGGTGGTCACGCCCGAGCATCCCTTACTGAAAATCAAGTCGGTGACCCTGGAAGATATCGCCGCCTTTCCCCTGATCACCTATGACGGCGCGTTCGCCGGGCGCAGCAAGATCGACCATGCTTTCGCGCTGCGCGGGCTGAAACCGGACGTTTTGCTCGAAGCCATAGACGCCGATGTCATCAAGACTTATGTGGAGTTGGGAATGGGGATTGGTATCATAGCGGGGATGGCCTTCGACGCCGAGCGCGACAAGAACCTGCGCGCCATCTCGGTGGGCCATTTGTTCGGCATGAATGTGTCGCGGGTGGCGGTCAAGCAGGGCGCTTACTTGCGCAGTTACATCTACACATTTATTGAGTTGCTGGCGCCAACGTTGAACCGCAAGTTGGTCGAGTCGGCCATGAGTGGCAATAAAGACAATTACGAGCTGTGACGCAAGTCCGCATTACCTTAAGAAAAATATGATTACCGAACAATCCGCCCAGTTTTACGCGAAAAGCGCGTCCAACCACGATCGCATCTATGACCGTCCGGAGCGCCAGGAAGATCT
>JAYVUV010000346.1:0-2048 GCA_043787615.1 Janthinobacterium sp.
GGCGCGCGACGCCGGCATGAACGTCGATATCCATCCCGGCATCGAAGGCAGCGTGACGCTGAACGCGCTCGACCAAACTTTGCCGCAATTGCTCACCCGTATCTCGCGGCAAGTCGATATGCGCTTTGAAATCGACGGCAAAAACCTGGTGGTGCTGCCGGACGCGCCGGTGTGGCGCAATTACAAGGTCGATTACGTCAACATGGCGCGCAGCACCAGCAGCAGCGTCAATATCGCCACCCAAATTTCGACCACCGGCAGCGGCAACGGCAATCAAAACCAAAACCCCGTCAACCAAGCCGCAGGCGGCAGCAACCAAAACACCAACAACAATCAAAACGGCAACGCCAATCCAGGCGCCGCCAATTCGCCCAACAGCACCGGCAACAATAATTCGACCACCTCGGTGTGGAATCGTTCGGAAAACAATTTTTGGTATAGCCTGGAAAAAAACATCCGCGACATGCTGCGCGACACCACCTTGAACGACACGCTCGACGATCCCATGCATCCGGGCGCTCAGCAAAACGCCCAGCCGGCCGCGCAGATGGGCCAGCGCGGCAACGAAGGCGGTCCCGGCCAGCCGCCGGCGGCCGCCGTCAAGCAAACAGTCGCGCGCGAGGCGGCTTCGGTCATCGTCAACGTGGAGGCGGGCTTGATCGCGGTGCGCGCCAGCGGGCGCCAGCATCAAAAGATCCAGGAGTTTCTCGATCTGGTGCTCAGCAGCGCCAAGCGCCAAGTCTTGATCGAGGCCACCATCATCGAAGTGCGCCTCAGCGACGAATATCAGCAGGGCATCAACTGGTCGCGCCTGCACGGCGGCTTGAGCCTGGAACAAAGGCCGATCGGCACGGTCGCCCTGCCGTCCGGCGTGGCGCCCGGCAGCTCGCCCGGCACCTTTCTCGCCAGCTACCTCAACCCGACCTCGCGCCTGGGCAATATTTCGGCGACCATTCAGTTGCTGGAATCGTTCGGCAAAGTCAAGGTCTTGTCCAGTCCCAAGATCAGTGTGCTGAACAATCAAACCGCGCTGCTCAAGGTGGTCGATAACAATGTGTTTTTCACCATCAAGGTGACGCCCGCCGTGATCGGCTCCACCGGCACCGTGACCACCCCCGCCACCTACGAATCGCAACTCGAAACGGTGCCGGTTGGCTTCGTCATGAGCGTCACGCCGCAAATCGCCGAAAACAACGACGTCACGCTCAACGTGCGGCCCACCATCACCCGCATCGTGGCCTATGTGCGCGATCCCAATCCGGCCCTGCTGGCCGGCAATGTGATCAGCCAGGTGCCGGTGATCCAGGCGCGCGAATTGGAATCGATCCTCAAGGTGAGCAGCGGCCAGATCGCCGTCATGGGCGGCTTGATGCAAGACTCGGTCGACAACGCCAAGGACGCCGTGCCGGGCCTGGGCGGGCTGCCGCTGATCGGCAACCTATTCTCTTACCGCAAGGAGAACAGCAGCAAGACCGAGCTGGTGATCTTCATGCGGCCGGTGGTGGTGCACGACGCCAGCGTCAATGGTGACTATAAAGATTACCGCTACCTGTTGCCCGATCAAACGCCGCTCGACGCGCAACCTTATCTCGACGGCAAAGCGGGACCGGGGCCGGGGCCGGTTCCGGTCCCGGTCTCCGCCACCCAGCCCAACGGGAATAACGGATCATGAGCCTTTTGATGCAGGCGCTTAAAAAAGCCGAGCGCGCCAAACAAAGCCATTTGCACGACGACGAGCGGGCCAAGCCGTCCGAGGAATTGGACCAGGTGCTGGCGCTCACCCCGACCGAGCCGGACGCGGACACGCGCGCCGGCCGCGACGACGGCGCCCCGGCCGCGCCGGAACTGGGCCTGGCTCCGCTTGGCATCGAGCCGACCCTGGAAGCGCTCGACTACACGCCGCCGGCGCCGTCCGCCGCGGGGCCGCCGGCCAGCCGCCACCCGGCGCCCGACTTGGAGCCGCGCATCGAGCCGGCTTACGAACCCAGGCCGGCGCCCGTGCACGCGCCGCGCCGCGCGCCGCCCGAGTCCGACGGCACGCGGGCCGG
>JAYVUV010000347.1:0-12990 GCA_043787615.1 Janthinobacterium sp.
GGCTGTTGCCATGGGCCGAGATCAGGATCTGCTTGCCGGCGCGAATGGCCGGCGCGATCTCCTCGTCCCAGGCCGGCATCACGCGCGCCACGGTGTCCTTCAGGCATTCGGTGAGTGGAATCGCCGCCTTCGGCAAGCCGGCGTAACGTGGGTCGGTGAACGAGGCGCGTGCGTCGTCCTCGGCCAGGGCCGGCGGCGGCGTGTCGTAGCTGCGGCGCCACACCAGCACTTGCTCGTCGCCGTATTTGGCGGCCGTCTCGGCCTTGTCCAAGCCCTGCAGGGCGCCGTAGTGGCGCTCGTTCAAGCGCCAGTCGTGCTTGACCGGCAGCCACATCTGATCCATCGCGTCCAAGGTCAGCCACAGAGTGCGGATCGCGCGCTTGAGCACGGAGGTGTAAGCCAGGTCGAAACGGAAGCCGGCCTCTTTCAATACCCGGCCGGCGTAACTGGCTTCGTCGATGCCCTTCGGCGTCAAATCGACGTCGGTCCAGCCTGTGAAGCGGTTATCGAGATTCCAGGTGGACTCGCCATGACGCATGAAAACGATCTTATACATAATGCAATCTTCAAAGTGGGTGGGGACAAAAACGGGCCGCGAGAGAACGGCCGGGAACTCTTGCGGCTTCTATTTTATAATGCGCGGATTGACTTAAACCATTGGACCCCTGTGAAATTCATTCTTGACCACATTTTTCTTTTCGCAATCGTCATCCTGTCGGGCGGCGCCCTGCTGTGGCCGGCCGTCATGTTGCGCGGCAAACGCGCCTCGACCCTGGAGGTGACGCAGTTGATAAATCGCGGCAAGAGCACCATTGTAGATGTACGCGGCGCGGAAGAGTTTTCCGCAGGTCATCTGCGCGACGCGAAAAACATTCCCTTGGCCGAATTACGCCAGCGGATCGGCGAGCTGGACAAGTCGAAAACCCGTACCGTGGTGCTGGTGTGCCAGACCGGCGCCCGTTCGGCCAGCGCTGCCCGCATTTTGGAACAAGCCGGATTCGAGGCGGTCAGCCTGGACGGCGGCTTGGCCGACTGGCAAAAACAGAATTTACCGATCACAAAATAGCACGCCCCAGACCACGAAAGATAGCCATGACAGCCCATGTACTCTTGTATAGCACCGCCGTGTGCCCGTATTGCGTGCGCGCCGAACGCCTGCTCGAAGCCAAAGGCGTGACCGCGATCGAAAAAATCCGGGTCGACCTCGACCCCGCGCAGCGCGCGCTGATGATGCAAAAGACGGGCCGGCGCACGGTGCCGCAGATTTACATCGGCGCCACCCACGTGGGCGGTTTCGACGACTTGTATGCGCTCGATCAGGCCGGCGGCCTGGACCCGCTGCTGCGAGGCGAATGAAGACGGCGCCGCCGAACCAAAACCGGCCGGCGGCGACTAAATCGACTTGAGCGGGCAGAAACTGCTTGCTGCGTTAGTGGTTTTGATACAATTGCCCTCGCGCTTGACGCAAGCTTCGCGAGCAACACCCATCTGAACGGCTAGTCCGTTCTTCCCCATTACAACGAAAGCGTTCCATGTCCGACGAAAACCTGCAACCCGTATTCCAAATCCAACGCGTCTACCTGAAGGACATGTCGCTGGAACAACCGAATTCCCCGAGCATCTTCTTGGAACAAGAAGCGCCGCAAATCGAAGTGTCGCTCGACGTGGGCGCCGAGCCGCTGGCCGATGGCGTGTTCGAATCGACCGTCACCATCACCGTGACCGCCAAGGTCAAGGACAAGGTCGCGTTCCTGGTCGAAGGCAAGCAAGCCGGTATCTTTGAAGCGCGCAACATCCCGGCCGATCAACTCGATCCGCTGCTGGGCATCGGTTGCCCGAACATCGTCTACCCTTACCTGCGCGCCAACATCGCCGACGTCATCACCCGCGCCGGCTTCCCGCCCGTGCATCTGGCCGAAATCAATTTCGAAGTGTTTTACCAACAACGTCTGCAAGCGGTGGCCGATGCCGCCGCCGCCGCCGCGCCAGCCAATGGTGAAGCGACCCACTAAGTCGTCGCCTTGAGCCGCCGCGATCGAACGCGGCGCTCAATCGTCGTTCAAGTCGCCGCGCCGGGTCGTATCGCCGCGCGGCGCTCCCTCTACTCAAGCCGAGGCTGTGCATGACCAATTTCCGTTTCATGGCTGGCGCCTTGCTGTGGCTGGCGGCGGCGCACAGCCAGGCGTTCGACTTCAAAACCGTCGGTTCGGCCCCCGTGATCCTGTACGACGCGCCCTCCACCAAAGGCGGCAAACTGTTCGTGGCGCCGCGCGGCATGCCGCTCGAAGTGGTGCTCAGCTATGGCGAATGGGTCAAGGTGCGCGACGTTGGCGGCGACCTGTCCTGGACCGAGGCGAAGGGCCTGAGCAGCAAACAACGCAATGTCGTGGTGCGCGCCGCCAACCTGAGGGTGCGCGCCAGCCCCGACGAGGCCGCGCCGCCCGTGTTTATCGCCGACAAGGGCTTACTGCTGGAAGTGGCGGAACCGGCCGCATCGGGCTGGATCAAGGTGCGCCATCGCGACGGCCAGACCGGCTACGTGAAGGCCGCCGAGGTCTGGGGCGTCTAAGCCCGCTGTCACCGTCGTCACCCGTCATTACCCGCCGCGCCCGCTTGCGCCTCGCGCGGGCGGCCCGCCCCGGTTTCACCACCTTCTGAGGTCGCATGCAAGATTCCCTGCCTTCCCCCGCCTCCGCTTCCCTCCCTGCCACGCGCGCGCCCGCCAAGATCAGTGTGCTGGGCGCCGGCGCCTGGGGCACCGCAGTGGCCATGGCGCTGGCCGCCCGCCACCGGGTGCTGTTGTGGGGGCGCGACCCGGCCGCCATGGCCGCCATGGCCGCCGGGCGCGAAAACCGTTACCTGTCCGGCTACACCCTGCCGGCCGCGCTCGCGCTGGGCGCCGATTTCGAGGCCGCGCTGGCCCATGCCGGCGGCGAGGATGGCTTGCTGATCGCGGCCTGCCCGGTGGCCGGCCTGCGGCCCCTGCTGGAACAATTGCGCGGGCGCGCGCCGGTCCGCCTGGTGTGGTTATGCAAGGGTTTCGAAGGCGGCAGCGGCTTGCTGCCGCACCAGATCGTGCGCGACGTGCTGGGAGAGCGGGTCGCCGGCGGCGCGCTGTCCGGTCCCTCCTTCGCCCAGGAAGTGGCGCGCGGGCTGCCGTGCGCGCTGACCGTGGCGTCGGCCTCGGCCGCCCTGCGCGAGCACGTGGTCGGCATCGTGCATGGCGGCCCGATCCGGGTCTATTCCAGCGACGACTTGATCGGCGTGGAAGTGGGCGGCGCCGTCAAGAACGTGCTGGCGATCGCCACCGGCGCGGCCGACGGCCTGGGCCTGGGCTTGAACGCGCGCGCCGCCTTGATCACGCGCGGCCTGGCCGAAATCACGCGCCTGGGCGCGGCCCTGGGCGGCCATACGGAAACCTTCATGGGCTTGACCGGCATGGGCGACTTGATCCTGACCTGCACCGGCGACCTGTCGCGTAACCGCCGGGTCGGGCTGGGGCTGGCCCAGGGCAAGGCGCTGGACGCCATCGTGGCCGAACTGGGCCATGTGGCCGAGGGCGTGCCCTGCGCCAAGGCGGTGCGCGAACTGGCCGCGCGCCTGCGCGTGGACATGCCGATCACCAACGCGGTGGCCGGCATGCTGTTCGACGGCGACCGGCCGCAAGACATGGTGGCTCGCCTGCTGGCGCGCGACCCGCGCGACGAGTCGGCTTAGCGGAGTCGGCGCGCCGGCGCTGGCGCTATTTCACCAGCAACAAGGTAAGCAGCACGAGCGCGTCGCGCTCGGCGCGCAGCGCGTGGGCTTGGCCGCCGTGCAAATACATCATCTGGCCCGGCCCCAGCGTCTGCGCCGCGCCATGCGCTTGCACCGTCACCTCGCCCTCCAGGCACAGCAGGGTCAGCTCGCCCGGCACATGGTGCTCGGGGATGGTTTTGCCGGCCGGCAGTATCATGCGAATCAATTCCAGCTCGTCGGTCTTGGCCAGCGCGATGGCCGAAAACACCGATAAATCCTGCCGCGCTTGCCGCACCTCGATCACGGCGCCGGACGGCGCATGGGGTAAAGCCATGGTGTCGCTCCTTGAAAGTTTATTCGCTGGGCTCTTTCGCCTCGCGCAGCCAAGCCACGAACGGCAGCGCGTCCTGCAAGCCGCGCGCCAGGGCCGGCAACACCCGCTCCGGCTCGTTGAGCGGCAACGCCACTTCGGTCCAGACAAAAAAGCTCTTCATCTTGATGTACTCGATATGCACGGCGTCGGCGTCGAAACCCTTGGGCGGGCGCTGCAATTTACCCTCGTTTTGCACGTCGCCGAAGGTCTGGCGCAAGCGCTTATTGTTCATCACTTTCGAAAAACCGGGCGCGTCGTTGACCAAATGCTCGCGGATGGCGCGCAGGCGCCCGGCCGGCGGCATGTATTCGCCGGCGCCGAACAGCAGCTTGCCGCCGCCGTCGATTTGCATATAGTAAGTCGGCCCGCCCGCCTTGCTCGGACGGCGCATGTCGTTGGGCGCGATGGCGGCCGAAAAACGCGTCTTGTAGGGGCTTTTGTCGTGCGCGAAACGGACATCGCGGTTGATGCGGAACATCGCCTTCTTGGGATTGCAAAACTTGACGGCGGGATCGAACTTGCCCAGTTCGCCGATCAAGGCCGTGACCAGGGCCAGGAATTCCTCGCGCAAGATATCGTAACGCGGCTTGTTCATGACGAACCAGGGCCGGTTATTATTTTCGCTCAGTTCGGATAAAAATTGGGTCAGGTCGCGCAAATGCATGAATCACATTCCATTAAGGGAAAAGTTGGCCAAGGCGTGACGGCCGAGGCCGCCACAACACAGCCCGCAGTGTGCCTTATTTGCTGGCCGGGCGCTTGCCGACCGTGATGTCGAGCTCGGCCTCGCGGTTCTTGCGCAGCACCGTCATGCGCGCCTTGCCGCCGGGGGTCAACTGGGCGATCAGATTGAGCATGTCGGTGGTGTCGCCGACCGGCTTGCCCTCGACCTTGAGCAAGATGTCGCCCGGCTTGATGCCGCCCCGGTCGGCCGGGCCGTTGCGCACCACCCCGGCGATGATGGCGCCCTTTTGGCGCGCCAGACCGAAGCTGGTGGCCAGCTCGGGCGTGATGTCTTGCGACTCGACCCCGATCCAGCCGCGCACCACGTGGCCGCTCTTGATGATCGCCTCCATCACGGCCTTGGCGGTGGAAACCGGAATCGCGAAGCCGATCCCGACCGAGCCGCCGGTCTGGGAATAGATGGCCGAGTTGATGCCCAATAAATTGCCCCGCGTATCGATCAGCGCCCCGCCCGAATTGCCAAAATTGATGGCGGCGTCGGTCTGGATGAAGTTTTCGAAATGGTTGATGTGCAAATTATTGCGCCCCAGCGCGGAAATGATGCCCATGGTGACGGTCTGGCCCACCCCGAAAGGATTGCCGATGGCCAGCACCACATCGCCCACGCGGGCTTGCTCGGCCTGGCCCAGCACGATCACCGGCAGGCTGTTCATGGCGACCTTGATCACGGCCAGGTCGGTTTCCGGGTCCAGCCCCACCACCTTGGCCGGTCCCTTGCGGCCGTCGGCCAACACCACCTCGATCTCGTCGGCGGCGTCCACCACATGGTTGTTGGTCAAGATGTATCCGTCCGGGCTGACGATCACGCCCGAGCCCAGGCTGTTTTGCTGCTCGTCCTCGCCGTCCGGATTGCGCTCGCCGAAGAACTTCTTGAAAAACGGGTCCTTCAAGAGCGGATGCTCGGCCCGCCTCGGCGCTTTGCTGGTGAGAATGTTGACCACCGCCGGCATGGCGCGCCCGGCCGCGTCGCGGAAGGAGGCCGGCGCCGACCCGCCGCGCGGCGCCTCGAGCCGGGCGGCCGGACTGTCGGCCGTGCCAAGCTGGCGCACCTTGCCCACCGCGCGGCCGGGCCAGCCGTTGCCGGTGGCGGCATACACGAAATACAGTGCCAGCGCGATGGTCACCGTTTGCGCAAACAATAACCAGAGTCGTCGCATAAGCTCTTTACAAGTTCGAAATCCGGCCGTGGCCGGGCCGCCTACTTTTTCAGCGCGTCGCGGATGTCGCGCAGCAGCGCGATCTCTTCCGGCACGGCGGCCGGGGCCGGCGCCTCGACGGTGCGCGCCTTGTTCACCAGCCTCACCATTTGAAAAATGATGAAGGCCAGGATAATGAAATTGAGCAGGATGGTCAGGAAGTTACCGTACGCAAATACCGCGCCCGCCTTCTTGGCTTCGATCAAGGTCAGCTGCGTGCCCTGATGATTGAGCGGCAGATAGTAGTTGGCGAAGTCGAGACCGCCGAACACCTTGCTAATCGGCGGCATGATCACGTCTTGCACCAAAGAATCGACAATCTTGCCGAAGGCACCGCCGATGATGACCCCGACCGCCAGATCGACCACATTGCCCTTCATGGCGAATTGCTTAAATTCCTGCAACATTGGCATTGTCATATCCCCGCTTATTTTGTTTATAAAAAACATGACAATCATACTATCGATCGGTGCCGATTCCAAACCGCGCCCGACCGGAGTTGGACCGCCGGCGGGGCGGCAAGTTGCCACAATTCGGCCCAATTAGGACCGAGGCAACGTTTTTGCTTTAAATCGCTACGCGCTTCCCTTATAATTTAAGGTTGCTAGAAGCTATGTTAACGTTTCTTAAAGATTTCGCATTTTGACTGATTGGGGTTTGTATGAGTAACGAAAAGCAGGTCGATTCCGGCCGACGCGGCTTGCTCGTCGCTACGTGCGCGGCGGGCAGTGTGGTCGGTTTGGCCACCGCAGGGGCCTTGGTAAGCACTTTCCAGCCATCCGAGAAGGCGAAAGCCGCCGGCGCGCCGGTCGAGGTGGACATCGCCAGCCTGAAGCCGGGCGAGATGACCACGGTGGAATGGCGCGGCAAGCCGGTCTGGATTTTGAAACGCACGCCCGACATGGTCGCTTCGCTGAAGCAGACCGACGGCAAGGTGGCCGACGCCGATTCGAAACGCAACCCGGACGAATTCACGCCCGAGTACGCGCGCAACGAACACCGCTCGATCAAGCCCGAGATTTTGGTGGCGGTCGGCATTTGCACCCATCTGGGTTGCTCGCCCTCGTCCAAATTCACGCCCGGCCCGCAACCGTCCCTGCCGGACGACTGGGCCGGCGGCTTCCTCTGCCCCTGCCACGGCTCCACCTTCGACATGGCGGGCCGGGTCTTCAAAAACAAGCCGGCGCCCGATAATCTGCAAGTGCCACGCCATATGTACCTGAGCGATACCCGCTTGGTCATCGGCAAAGATCAGAAAGGCGAGGCGTAATCATGGCCGGATTTAAAGAAACCAAGTTCCCGGCCAACGCGCCGGCGGCCGAAAAAGCCCTGGGCTGGGTGGACGACCGCTTTCCGCTGACCAAGCTGTGGAACGACCAGTGGGGCAAGTACTACGCGCCCAAAAACTTCAACTTCTGGTACATCTTCGGCTCGCTGGCGATGCTGGTGCTGGTGTTGCAGATCGTCACAGGCATCTTCTTGACCATGCACTACAAACCGGACGCCAACCTGGCCTTCGGTTCGGTCGAATACATCATGCGCGAAGTGCCATGGGGTTGGCTGGTGCGCTATATGCACTCGACCGGCGCCTCGGCCTTCTTCATCATCGTCTACCTGCACATGACGCGCGGCCTGCTGTACGGCTCGTATCGCAAGCCACGCGAACTGATCTGGCTGTTCGGTTTCGCCATCTTCCTGTGCCTGATGGCCGAAGCCTTCTTCGGTTACCTGCTGCCATGGGGCCAGATGTCGTACTGGGGCGCCCAGGTGATCGTCAACCTGTTCGGCGCGATTCCGCTGATCGGGCCCGACCTGTCGCTGTGGATACGCGGCGACTACGTGGTGTCGGACGCCACCTTGAACCGTTTCTTCGCCTTCCACGTGATCGCCATCCCGCTGGTGCTGCTCGGCCTGGTCGCGGCGCATTTGATCGCCCTGCACGAAGTCGGTTCGAGCAATCCGGACGGCATCGAAGTGAAAGACAACCTGGGTCCGGACGGCCATCCGCTCGACTCGATCCCCTCGCATCCGTATTACACCGTGCATGACCTGTTCGGCGTGTCGATCTTTCTGACCATCTTCAGCGCCGTGGTGTTCTTCGCGCCGGAAATGGGCGGCTACTTCCTGGAGTACAACAACTTCCTGCCGGGCGATTCCCTGAAAACCCCGCTGCACATCGCGCCGACCTGGTACTTCACGCCGTTTTACTCGGTGCTGCGCGCCACCACCGCCGACTTCATGTATGTGCTGATGGCCGCCGTGGCCGCCTACGTGGTGTTCATCTGGCTCAAGACCCGCCTGGCGACCGCCATCAAGGCCGCCATCGCGGTGGTGGCCCTGGTGGCCATCGTCGGCATGCTGCCGCAAGTGTTGGACGCCAAGTTCTGGGGCGTGGTGTTCTTCGGCGGTTCGGTGATGATCCTGGCGCTGCTGCCGTGGCTGGATCACTCGAAAGTGAAATCGATCCGTTATCGTCCCGATTGGCACAAGTATCTGTACATCCTGTTTGGCCTGTCCTTCGTGACCCTCGGTTACCTGGGCACCTTGCCGCCGACCGACGTGCGCACCATGGTGTCGCAGGTGTGCACGCTGTTTTACTTTAGTTTCTTCCTGCTGATGCCATGGTGGAGCGCGATGGGCACCTTCAAGCCCGTGCCCTCACGCGTGACTTTCCATCCGCATTAATTACAGCGACTAAAGTACAAAGGACTTGACATGAATTTACCGAAAAAACTGCTCGCCATCTTGACCCTGGTGCCCGCGCTGGCCATGGCCAACGAAGGCGGCGTGGCGCTGGACAAGGCGCCGGACCGTTCCAACAATATGGCGGCCCTCCAGCACGGCGCCAAATTGTTCGTCAACTATTGCTTGAACTGCCACGCGGCGGCCTCGATGCGCTACAACCGCCTCAAGGACCTGGGCTTGAACGAAGACCAGATCAAGGGCAACCTCTTGTTCACGGGCGAAAAAGTGGGCGACTTGATGACCACCGCGCTCAGTCCGAAGGACGCGAAAGCGTGGTTCGGCGTGGTGCCGCCCGATCTGTCGGTGATTTCGCGCGCCAAGTCGTCCTCGGCCGGCACCGGCGGCGACTATCTGTACACGTATTTGCGCACCTTTTATCAAGACAACACCCGCCCGACCGGCTGGAACAATCTGGTGGTGCCGAACGTGGCCATGCCGCACGTGCTGTGGGAATTGCAAGGTATCCAGAGCGTCAAGATGGTCGAAGTCAAAGACCCGCATGAAGAAGGCAAGATGGTGCACAAGTTCGACGGCTTCCAGCAAGTCAAGCCGGGCCAGTTGAACAAGCTGGAGTTCGACACCGCCGTGGCCGACCTGGTCGGTTACATGGAATGGATGGCCGAGCCGGCCCAAGCCACGCGCAAGCGCCTGGGCGTCTGGGTGTTGCTGTTCATGTCGGTGTTCGCCCTGTTGGCATGGCGTTTGAACGCATCGTTCTGGAAAGAAGTCAAATAAGAGAGTGCTGCTCACCGCATTCGTTTTACGTTGCCCGCATTGGCGGGTGATTGTTTCGGGGTGATCCGTTCGCGGGCTCACCCCCTTTGTTTCTAAGGAACTATAAAAATGATGGTTCTCTACTCGGGCACAACCTGCCCCTTCTCGCAACGCTGCCGCCTGGTCCTGTTTGAAAAAGGCATGGACTTCGAAGTGCGCGACGTCGACCTGTTCAACAAGCCGGAAGACATTTCGACCATGAACCCCTACGGCCAGGTGCCGATCCTGGTCGAGCGCGAATTGATCCTGTACGAATCGAACATCATCAACGAATACATCGACGAGCGTTTCCCGCATCCGCAATTGATGCCGGCCGACCCCTTGATGCGGGCGCGCGCGCGCCTGATGCTATTCAATTTCGAGAAAGAATTGTTCGTTCACGTGCATGTGCTGGAAAGCGAGCGCGCCAAGGGCAACGACAAGAGCCACGACAAGGCGCGCGCCGAAATCCGCGACCGCCTGACGACCCTGGCGCCGCTGTTCCTGAAAAACAAGTACATGTTGGGCGACGAATTCTCGATGCTCGACGTGGCTGTCGCGCCGCTGCTGTGGCGCCTGGACCATTACGGCATCGAATTGTCGAAAACCGCGGCCCCGCTGATGAAATACGCCGAACGCATCTTCTCGCGTCCGGCCTATATCGAAGCGCTGACCCCTTCGGAAAAGGTGATGCGCCGTTAAGTCGCGCGGCCACCGTTCTACTTGATTTACCGGCGCCGCCGCGCCCGCCCCCGACGGGGGACGCGGCTGGCGCCGGGCCAGACAGTCTGCCCACACCATGCCTGAAATCTCTACCAAACCCTATATGTTGCGCGCCATCTACGAATGGTGCACCGATTGCGGTTACACGCCCTATCTGGCGGTCAAGGTCGACGCATCGACCACGGTGCCGATGGAATACGTCAAGAAGGGCGAAATCGTGCTCAACATCAGCTTCGGCGCCACCAGCGGCTTAAAGATGGACAACGACAGCATCCGCTTCCACGCCCGCTTCGGCGGCGTCTCGCGCGAAATCTTCGTGCCGGTCAATAACGTGATGGCGATCTACGCCAACGAAAACGGCCAAGGCATGGCGTTCGAGCCGCAGGTGGGCGAGGACGGCGCGCCGGTCGCGGACCAGCCGGAACCGGCCGCGTCCGGGCCGGGACTGGCCTCGGTGCCCTCGTCGAGCGTGTCCGAGATCCACCAAAACGCCAACCCCCAGCAGCCGGACGACGGCCGGGAACCGCCGAAAAAGGGCGGCCGCCCCACCCTGACCCGCATCAAATAGCGTATAATCCAGCTCGCAGTTACGCCGACTTAGCTCATTTGGTAGAGCAGTTGATTTGTAATCATCAGGTGGCCAGTTCGAAACCGGCAGTCGGCACCAGAATTTAGCATAAAAATCAAAGGGTTACGGCTTTCAGCTTGTAACCCTTTTTTCATCGCCACGTACGATTCAGTCGCTATGTAACCGCTGTGTAACCCGATTTGGAAAATCCATGGTGGGACACCAAAACATGAGCGCACCCAAGGCAAGCTTGCCGTACCATATAAAAAAACAACCAGGAACAGATACCATGGACAACGATGTCGAAAACACATCTCAATTTTTGTTCTACGCTGCGTCTGATGGCAATGTAAAAGTGCAGGTCATCTTGGGCGATGAAACGGTGTGGACAACGCTCAAGGGGATGGCTGAAATTTTCGGTGTCGAAGAGAACACCATTGGCTACCACGTCAAAAATGTGTATGAAAGCAACGAGCTTCCCGAGATTCGAACTACTCGAAAAATTCGAGTAGTTCGCCAAGAGGGGGCTCGGCAGGTAAATCGAGAGCTAGATTTTTACAATCTGGACATGATAATTTCTGTCGGATATCGAGTAAATTCCGTTCAGGCAACGACCTTCAGAATTTGGGCAACGGCTGTGCTCAAGGAATATTTGGTCAAAGGCTTCGCGCTGAATGACGACAGATTGAAGCAAGGCAGCAAGTTGTTCGGCAAAGACTACTTTGACGAATTGCTTGAACGCATCAGGGAGATTCGGGCCTCCGAGCGGCGCTTCTATCAAAAAATCACGGACTTGTATGCGCAGTGCAGCATTGACTACGATAAACATGCGCCCATCACGCAAGTCTTCTATGCCACGGTGCAGAATAAATTTCACTTCGCCATCCATGGGCACACCGCGTCGGAGTTGGTCAAATTGCGCTCGGACGCCGACAAGCCCAACATGGGGCTGACGGCTTGGAAGAACGAGAAGACCGGCGGAAAAATACTCAAGACGGATATTTCCGTCGCAAAAAACTACCTCAGTGAGTCGGAACTGAGGAACATGAATCGTTTAGTGTCGCAATACCTTGACTTCGCTGAAGGCATGGCCGAACGTCAAAAAACCATGACGATGGAGGCTTGGACGAAAAAGCTCGATGACTTTCTAAAATTCAACGAATATGAAGTTTTGGGTGGAGCCGGCCATGTATCGGCTGACGCGGCGAAGAAGCTGGCTGAAGCCGAGTTTGCTAAGTTTCGCACCATCCAAGACAAGGAGTTCATTTCCGACTTCGACAAAGTTGTGAATGAAATCATGATTGAAGGGCAAATTCCCCCCACGACTAAATGACATTGGGGGGCCTGAGCTAGGCGCATCAAAAGATGTGCTAGAACACTTGGCTCCTGTACAACTCCATTTTTACGTCGTGCTTTTCCTTGAGCACCGAAATGTAATCCCATGGATGCAACTTTTCTGGCTCGTGTATCGCCGCATATTTTGACCGCAGGTCCTTGGCCAACACATGCGCGCGATACCCCATAAGCCCAGCTTGGCCTGCGGGCTCCTCTGCAGTAGCCAGTTCGCCGATGAGATGTTCAGCCTCACCTCTAATGACACTGTTAGCCCGCACTAAGTGGTTATCGAGAGTTAAGACTCTGTCAACAAGCCTGCTATCCAGATTCTTCCAGACAGTCTCCGCCGGAAATTGCAAAAGCGGCATTTCATCGAAGAGCGCCCCAGCGCTGCCTTGACTGGCGTACCAAGTACTTTCGTCAGAAATCAAACTTGCGCACTCATACGCAAACCGTTCTAGTGCAATTGCAAGACGTACCGCGTCATAGTCAGCCGATTGCTTTTGCTGACGGTTTGAAAAATACCAAGTTGAGAACCAGTTTGAGCCGGCCGTAAAAACCGCCGCGACGATGCCCAATCCGATAAAGTGCTGCCAGTCCATGTCGCCTCCATCCGCTGTCGATAAATTAGTATATAGGCAATTTAACAAATGCAGAAAAAGCATAAATATTTAATGCAATGATGAGTGATGGTTGGATAGATTTATTGCAAAGTTAACGGTAGTTGTCAACAAAGATGTCGCGTCAAGTCATGCTGCTTTTCGTAATTCCTCTGGCGCTTTTCGTTCCGGGTTCAGCCAGACTTCATCGCTCAA
>JAYVUV010000348.1:0-13881 GCA_043787615.1 Janthinobacterium sp.
AGCAGCCTGCAACAATTTGTATTCCCTGGGGGTAATACCTTCACCTACGCCGACGTCGCGTTCTCCGATAACCAGGACCTGGTCTCGCACGTAACTTACACCAACCCAGATTGAAGATTGAAAGCGAGGACTACCATGGAAACGACATCCAATAATACGCTCACCTATTCATCCGAGTTGATGAAGAACTATCTGCACGCGGGCATCATGGACGCCGAGGATACGTTCGCGGCTCTTCAGGATGCCAAGGGCAACGCCATTCTGCTCTCCATCGGCACCGACGGCGTGCTGTATGGCACACAGGAAGTTCCGGCGTTCAACAACACCAGCGGCGGCACCGGAACCGCGGCCGGCTGGGTCAAGTCCGATCTCAGCAGTGCGTGCCTGGCGAAGGATTTTCCAGGCGGGACGGCGACCTGCAAAACTTTCGCGGTCAACCAGAATTCAGCCGACAGCACTATAGGACTGGCGATGGTCGCGACCCAAAACGGCAACGATTTGCTCTACCTATGCATGGGGAACAGCGCACAGGACTCAAGCTGGCTGGCCCAACCAGCCTGGATCGCGTGCCCTTTCATGAGACCGTCGGGACCGGCCGCGCCGACTCCGTTCGCGATCCTCAAGGTGTTCATCAGCGAGACCTCAGGGGGACAGTACATCGTGGTCGACCTGAACAACCAGGGCTTAGTGCAGCGCTATTATCTGACTCAAGGTGTGGCGGGCATGCTGTGGAATCTGCACGCCCTGGCAATCGACCTGGACGCGAGTCAACCCTACCAGAGTTGCCTGGGCAGGGCAGCCGGCGCCAGCATCGATGGCATCTACACCGAGGGTGCCACGGGCGGGTCTCCTCAATTTATGTACTGTCCTCTCTGGAATGCGTTTGGCTCCGGCCCGGCTTCGCCGGTGCTGCTCGAGTTGCCGGCCTCGGCCGGGGGCCTGAACCAGCCGCAGGCCTTCGCTTCCTTCCGTAACGGTAGCACCAACGGATCGACCGACCTGTTCGCGACCGCGGCCGACACAGGGAACGGGGGCATGCTCTACTATTTCCCGGCAAGAATGCATGGCAGTCCGTGTGCCGGCTTGCCACTACTCGACAACCAGGTTCTGGCCGACGTGGCGACCATGCATGCCGACCTGACCGATGGCGTGGTCACCGTGTGGTGGTTGAACAGCGGGGGCGATGTGTATTATGCCAGTTGCCCATACACCTGCGTCACTCAAGCAGCCGCTTGGTCGCTTCCGGTGCTTCTGCTCGCCGACGTGGATATGGTGTCACCGTATGTCAACAAGACCAATGGCGGCAATACCATTTTCGCGTCCGATGGCGATGCCAGCCTCTACATCTTGAGCAAGAGTCCGGCGTCCGGCATGTGGAGCACCGCGCAGGTAGCGCTGCCGCAACCTGACCCAGGGGCCCAGCCGGTGGCGTTCAGTTCCTACACTACGCGGCTCCGGTTGGCAGACGCGAACGGCCAGCCGATGCCCAACGCGCCGCTAATGATCAGTGCATCATCGCGCACCGGATTCTACGTCAACAATCTATACACTGTCCTCGACCCGACACCAGTGGCCATCAACACCGACCAGTTCGGGGTGGTGACCATCATCGAAAGCGCGCATAGCCTGCACTGCGCTCGGCTGACAGTGGGCGAGGCCGGCGCGCCGCCAATCGTGATCAATCCAATGGACAAGCCGTTCAACCAAGCGGCCTTGCTCAACAGCAGCGCCGCCTTGCAGGCAGCGGTGATCACCTGCACCGACGGCTCGACCCGGCCACTGGTTGCGCCTGGCGTGTCTGGCGACGACCTCGCTACCGCGGCCGAGGCGAATCAATCGCTGGCGACCGCCTACGGCCGTTTGTCGAGCGCGCCGCCCGGGCTTCCCGGCAAGCGCACTGTGGTCCATCCGCGGGCATTGGGCGATATCGGCGGGCTGGCAATGGACCTTGGCGATCTGGTCAACTGGCTCGAGTCGGGCGTAGAGGCGTTCGTCAGTGTGGTGGAGGACGCGGCAACTGGCGCCTTCCACTTCGTCGCCAGGATTGCGGGACAGGCCTACCTAGCGCTGCTAGACGGCGTGGAAAAGGTCGTTGGTGCGATCGTCTGGATATATAACCAGATAAAAACCTTGATCACGGACCTCATACTATTCCTGGAATTCTTGTTTGCGTGGAAGGACATTCTCGCCACCCACAAGGTCATGAAAAATATCCTGGTGCAGGTGGTCCAAGAGGCGATTAGCAACGTCGGGACGCTGGACCAAGCCATTGGGGACAGTTTCAGCCAAGTCGAGGCCGCCATTGGCCAATGGGCAGGGGTGACCGGATATGATCAGACGCCAAACCAGATCAGTGCCGCGAACCCGCCGCCGCCGGAAATCCATAGCGCGCCGGCCAATCTGGGTACCCATCATTTTCAATCCAATGCAAACGACACAGCCACTGGCTACGTAGCGCCCTCGCCGGGGTCGGTGCTCGACGAACTGGAGAATCTCATCACCGAAGAGGGCGACGCCATCAGCCTGATGGTCACTCAGATTCAGACGCAACTCGTTGACCAGTTCGGCACTCTGTCAATTTCCCAAATCGTCGAGAAACTGGCCGCGATTGTCGCCAACTTCGTTCTCGACACGGCACAAAATATTCTTACCACGGTCGCAGACGTGCTGGCAAAACTTGCGCAGGGGGTGATGGACCTACTGAACGCAACAATCGACATTCCCGTACTGTCTTGGCTGTACAAGGAAATTTCTGGCAACGACTTGAGCGTCCTCGATCTGTTCTGCCTCATCGGCGCGATCCCAGTCAATCTTGTCTACAAGGTCGCTCAAAATGCAGCGCCCTTCCCGCACGATGCACCACTGACGGGGCAACTGATCGACGCATCCAGTCTGGCGGAATTGAGGGTCCTGTTCAATCCTCCACAGCTTGCCTCGCGCGCCTTGCCAAACGCGCAGCAACTCAGTGCTGTCGTGGCAGTATCCGACGACGAAATGGAAAAAGCAAATTTCGTATTGGGTATCTTGGCCGGCATTGGCACAATTGGGATGGTGGTGCTTGCCGGCCTGAGGTTCAGTGATCCCAAGAACAAGAAATTGGCGGCAATGCAGGGCGTGGCTAACCTCTTGTACATTGCGCCGGACTATTCGCCAATGCTACAGGAAGATACTCGTTGGTTTGCAATTATGAACGATACCTGCACGAGCATATCGGCGCTCAAGGGACTGTCCCTGGACGTTATTGGCGCCGGCAGCAGCGCATCGAGCGGGGTGGAATGTGCTCTCAATACTGTCTGGAACGTTCCAGTCATTGCCAATATCGTTTACACCCGGGACCACCCGAGTGCCCCAAACGCTGACAAGTATTTGGCAGCCAATTCCGCTGGGAATTTCGCATTCGACGTGGGGGGAATACTTGCACCATTCACCAAGTTCAAACCAGTGGTGGTCGGTCAATGCTTGTTAATGGCTGCATATGGCATCGCAATGGTAGTCGTCGGAGGGAAACAAATCTGACGCTAGCGGCATTAGGTGGCACGCTGCGGACCATCTGGGCGGATGTCTTGCCTCGGGGGGTATTCGTGTTCTCGCAATCCCAAAACGATGCCTGGTTCTGGCCCGCCCTGTGCGGGCCTTTTTGCCATCATCTACCTATCGAATTCAGATGAAAGTTATTGTAGTGCTCCATGGGAAACGCACCATTCCACCGAACTTAAGCGAACCTTTCAATTTTATGGCGCCGATTTCATTTAATTCTTGACAGAATCACTGCTTCGCGGCCAATGAAGATCTTTTTGACCTTCATTGGCCGCCATGTTCCTACCGTCTTTGTTCATTGCGTTTTTCGTCTTCCTGCATTCCCCCCAAGTTCGCGACCTGGCTCGCCAGGCCGAAGCGGGTAACGCCTTCGTCCGGCGGCGCAAACTGCCTTTGCCCGCGCTCCTCGCCGTCATGCTCAGCGGTATGCGCAAGTGCGTTCAGACCGAACTCGACAAATTCTTCGCCCATTTGAGGGAGCGGACCCAACTCGTACACCACGTCTGCGAACAAGCCTTCGCCAAGGCCCGCGCCAAACTGTCCGTGGCGGCCGTCCCGGCGCTCAACGACTGGCTCGTCGCCGCCGACGCCTCGACCTTGCGTTTCGGGCGCCGCGCCAGCCACGACGCTCGTGCCGCCAGCGCTGACCAGATCGCCTTCGGTCTCTACCTACCCGGCGCCGAGATGATGCTCGCCGCCTCTTTGCACAGCGTCCACGAGGGCGAGCGCCAGATGTTGTTCCAACACCTCGATCGCCTCTCCAGCGGCGATCTGTTGCTGATGGACCGGGCTACTCATCGCGCTGGCTGGTCGCCGTGCTCAACGCGCGCGGTATCGGCTTTTGCATGCGCGTCGAGAAGGCCGGCAACGCCGGCTTCACCTGTGTGCACGACTTCCTGCGCTCGGACGAGCGCGAGCGCATCGTCACACTGGCGGCGCCGGAGCGGCGCGACGCCGACGACTACGCGTGCCCGGCCACGGCCCAAACGGTGCGCCTTGTTCGCCATGTCGCCAGCACCGGCAAGGTAGGTGTGCTGATGACCAATCTGCTCGAATCGGTGGCGTTCCCATGCGCCGAATTTGGCGATCTTTACCTTCAACGCTGGCGCATCGAGGAAGCTTTCAAGCGCTTCAAGCACCGGCTTAAGCTCGAACACGTTTCCGGCCTGTCCCAGCAGGCTGCGCTGCACGACTTCGCCGCCAAGATCGTCTGCGACAACCTGCAGTCGGTGGCCACGCAAGCGGCTCAGCGCCAAGCGTCGTTGCCAGCGACGCGGCGCATCAACCGGGCGGCCGCCCACTCCATCCTCAAGCCGCTGTGGCCAGCGTTGCTACTTGGCGCAGAAATCGCCGAGCGCCTGCGCCATACATTACAGTTGATCGCCGACCGGACCTACTCGCATCGGCCAGACATCATCAAATCCAAGCCAAGAGCCGGGCGTCCCAAGCCACACAAATCCATGAGCCTAAAGCCCTGCTGACGCGAGGCTCTGCTAAGTTCGGTGGATTGAATCACGGCTTGGTGGCTCGATCTGGACTCACGCAGGCTTGTCGTTTTAATTGCGCATGTGGACGGGAGCGTCGCGTGGATACGCGATAAAGCCGGCAGGGCGCCGGCCTCGAAAACTGATATGGAAATACCAAAGGGGAATGCCGCCGGGGATACCGGCGGCGAGGTTCGACTAGCGCAGCGGCTTAAACGATCTTGGCGATCGAAACGTCGGTCGATTTGATCAGGGCGATGACTTCGCTGCCCACTTTCAAACCCAGGTCTTGCACCGAGCGCGAGGTGATCACCGAGGTGACGATGCCGTGCGGGGTTTCGATATCGACTTCCGAGACCACCGATCCGACGATGATTTCCTTGATCGTGCCTTTGAATTGATTGCGCACATTGATTTCTGAAATTGCCATATTAAGTCCTATTCGTTGGTGAAAATGATGCCGCGCGATACGCGCCGGCCTTGATGGGGAGGCGCTTATTTGCTTTCGTAGATCTTGTCGAATTCGCCGCCGTCGTCGAAATGTTTTTTCTGCGCCTGTTTCCAGCCGCCGAATACTTCATCGACCGTGAATAAATTGATCGGTTTGAAGCTGGCCGCGTATTTCTTGGCCACCGTCTCGGAACGCGGCCGCAAAAAGTGTTTCGCCGCGATCTCCTGGCCCGCATCGGAATACAGGTATTGCAGATAGGCGGTGGCCGGCTTGCGGGTGCCGCGCTTGTCGACCACCTTGTCGATCACCGCCACCGGCGACTCCGCCAGGATGGACGCGGGCGGGTACACCACCTCGAAATTGTCACCGAACTCGGTGCGCACCAGTTGCACTTCGTTTTCAAACGTGACCAGCACGTCGCCGATCTGGCGCTGGGTGAAGGTGGTGGTGGCGGCCCGTCCGCCGGTGTCGAGCACGGGCACGTTCTTGAACAGGCGTTTGACCAGGTCGAGTGCCTGGGCTTCGCCGCCGCCGCTTTTGATCACATTGCCCCAGGCCGCCAAATAGGTGTAGCGGCCGTTGCCGGAAGTTTTGGGATTGGGCACGATCACCTGCACCCCCGGCTTGCCCAGGTCGTCCCAATTCTGGATATGCTTGGGGTTGCCTTTGCGTACCAGATACACCATGGTCGAGTAGAACGGCGCGGCGTTGTTGGGGAAACGCTTGTTCCAGCCCGGCGCCACCACGCCGCGCTCGACCAGCAAGTCGATGTCGTTGGCCTGATTCATGGTGACGACGGCCGCTTCCATGCCGTCGGCCACCGAGCGCGCTTGTTTGCTGGAGGCGCCGTGCGACTGGTTGATGGTGATGGTTTCGCCCGTGCTCTTTTTCCATTCCGCCACGAAAGCCGGATTGATTTCCTTGAAAAATTCGCGCATCACGTCGTAGGAGGCGTTCAGCAACACCGTGTCGGCGGCGTGGGCAGGCGCCATCACGGGCGCGCCGGCGGCCAGGGCGAGCAGGAAAGTGGTCAGCGAACGGCGGCGCGCGGCGGAAGGGGTGTGGGGCATGGCGATCTCGTGAAGATGAAAATAGGTAAGCATAGTCTAAAATTCGGCCCGGAAAAGATACGACTGTTTCGTCATATGCTTAGATCGCCGCCGGCGTCGATGAAAAACCGCATATCGGGCGCTGAAATGCTTCGTGGCGAACGCGCCGCGCCCGGCTTACTATTTCCATTATTGCCATGTCCGTTTGTCGGCGCGCAAAAGCAGTCTTGGCCGGCCTGGTGTATAGTCGGAAACGCGCGCCAAGCAGCTGCCACTGCTCGATACGCTATGAAGGAAAATTGTGAGTGCCCATGAGTGTTGAAATTCGCATCGCGACCGCGGCCGACGCCTTCGCCGCCTGCGCGGTATTACGCCGCTCCATTACCGAGTGCTGCGTGGCCGACCATCGGAACGATCCCCTGATCCTCGATGCCTGGCTCGGCAATAAAACCGCGCAAACGGTGGCCGGCTGGATCGCCTCGTCGAGCAATTGCTGTTTTGTGGCGCTCGAGCGCGAGCAAGTGGTCGGGGTGGCCTTGCTCACCCGCGCCGGCAAGATTTGCCTATGCTATTTGCTGCCGGAAGCGCAAGGACGCGGGCTGGGCCACGCGCTGCTCAAGCGGGTCGAGCAGCAGGCGGCGGCGTGGGATATTAAAACCCTGCAATTGCACAGCACCGTCAGCGCCGAGGCGTTTTATGCGCGCCAGGGCTATCTGCGTTCCGGACTGGTCAAGGCCTCGTATGGTGTCGACGCGGTGCTGTGCTGGAAAGAGCTGAACGCGGACGGCGAGAGCACCGTGGCGGGCGCCGATCCGCGCCGCAAGCGTTTTTGCAAGTGTAATAGCGCCTGAGTGCGACCCGGCGCGGGCGTGGGCTCGGTTCGGGCGCTCACGCGAAGCGCCATTGCGGCCGGGTGGCGCACGCCTCGCCCGGGGCCGGCTCCCGCGCGAGCGGCGACACCGCTTCCCCTCCCACGAACATCTTCAGTTGCCCCGGTGAAAATGCGATCCATGCTTCGTTGGAGGTGAGCGGTTGGGTGGCGATCACGGCGATGCGGTCGTCCAGGTGATTGTGTTGGCTAAAATTGATGCTGATGTCGCAATCGATCAAGCGCGCCACCGTGAACGGGTATTCTCGCACCACGTAATGCAGATGGGTCGAGCAGTGGGCGAACAGCAACTCGCCGTTCGAGAGCAGGAAGTTGAAGCTGCCGCCGAGGGCGATGTCGGCGGCCAGGGTGGCGACCGCGTGGTACAGCTGAGTCGGCGGTGGTTGCCGGGCGAAGCGGTGTTGCAAGCCGTTGAGCAGGAAACAGAAGGCTTGTTCGCTGTCGGTGTCGCCCACCGGCGAGAACGGCGCCAATTGCCCGGCCGGCTCGGGCGGGGCGTCGGCGAGGTCGCCGTTATGGGCGAAGGACCAGGTCTGGCCCCACAGCCGGCGCATGAACGGATGGGTGTTTTCGCTGGCGACGCGGCCCCGGGTGGCTTTACGGATGTGAGCCACCACGCTGGTGGCCTTGACCGGCGCGCGTTTGAGCGAGGCGGCCAGTGGCGAATCGATGGAGGCCAGTTGATCGGTGAGCAGGGTGCAGCCATCGGCGCCGTGGAAGGCGATGCCCCAGCCATCCTTGTGTTCGCCGGTCCGTCCACCCCGTTCGGCGAATCCCTCGAAGGAAAATCCCAAGGCGGCGGGCTTGCTGCTGTTCATACCCAAAAGTTGGCACATCGTTTGTTTCCTCATACGGCGGCGCGGTTGCGCTCGCGCTGACAATAATCGGATTGACGATAATACGCCGAAGCCACGCCGGCAAGGAAGCTTATCGCATATCGATATACCAACCCGCGCTGGCGTCTTTATGCGTTCAGCGCATATCAAATGCCAAAAGCATTCGTTTTGCTGGTAGGCGATGCGGCATATCCTGCACGCTTTGTTGCCGAGCATGACCCATGTTCCTCGCCCGGCGCCGCTTTGTGAAGGAAGACCATGCCGTTCCCCGTTTTGAGTCAATATCTGGCCCGCTTGTCCGAAGTGTCCTCGTCCGGCGTGGATGCCTCCGGCGTGGACACGTCCGGCGAGCAGACGCCCGGCCCCAGTATTTGGCTGGACAAGGCCGGCAAGGCCCAGGGGCGTTTTTTCAGTTGCACCATGACCAGCGCGTTTCAGCCGATCCGCGAGCTCGACACGGATCGGGTGCTGGCTTACGAAGGCTTGGCGCGCAGCGTGTCGGCGGTCGACGCCGGTTTATCGTTGTGGAAATTGCTCGACCACGCGGCCAGCGACGACGAGTCGATCGAGCTCGATCGCCTGTGTCGTATGCTGCACGCGATCAATTTCTTCCGCCAGCCGGAAGCCGAGCACGCCCAGCTCTATTTGAATGTGCACGACCGCTTGCTGAGCGCCGTCAGCAGCAACCACGGTTATGCCTTCCAGCGCATCCTGGACGCGCTGGGCTTGCCGATTGCCGGCATCGTGCTGCAATTGCCGGCCGTCACGGCCAAGCAAAATTGGTTACTCAATTATGTGGCCGATAATTATCGCCGCAATGGCTTCGCCTGCGCCGTCAATGTGACCGGCCCGGCCGAGGCGCTTGGCTTGCTGGAGCGCTTGCGGCCGGCCGCCTTCAAGCTCGACGCGCGCAGCGTCTCCGGCACGCGGGCCGGCGCCGAACTGCTGACGGCGTGCCACGCGGCCGGCGTCAAGGTGATCTTCAAACGGGTCGATAGTGCGCTCAATCTGGACCTGTTGCGCCAGGCGGCACAGGACAGCGGCTTGCCGGTATTGCTGCAAGGCTATTTGCTCGACCATCCGGGGCCGCTGCTGGCGGCGCAGCGTTCGCGGCCGGCCCCGTCGGACGCGGTCGCGCCGGCCGACGCGGGGCTGCGCGATTGAGCCGGCGGGGTTTTTCATCCCCTCCACAATACGCTATAGTGAGCACCTCGTTTCAGTGAGTGGACTATGGCATCGCGTAGAAATTTTATTCAGCAGGGATTGAGGTTGGCGGCGCTCGGCGCCGTGTCGTATCCGATGATCGGTTGCGCCGCGCGCGGCGCCGCGGCCCCGGGCGTCGCCGCCCATGGCCACGGCGGCGCGGAGCCGGTCAAGGCGGCCGCCGCCGCGCGGGCCGCGCCGTCCGGGCCGGCGGCGTCCGGGGCAGATGGAGCGGACACCACCTTGGAGCCGCCACCCGATATTTTCGACGCCCAGGCGCTCGATCTGGAGTTTTGGCTCAAGCCGCGCGTGCTCGACGTGATACGTCCGGCCAGCGGTGAACGCGCCAAAATTTTGTATTGGAAAGATGGCGAAGTGATCGATTCGGCCTATCAAGAGTTGTGCCATTTGCTGCGCGACGTGAACGGCAAGAAGATCGCGCCCATCGATCCCAAGTTGTTTGAAACATTGTGGGGTACGCAGGCGTTCGTGGCGCGCTACGGCATCGAGCAGCCGCTGGAGATTTTGTCGGGTTACCGCACCGCCGATTCGAACAAGAAGTTGATCGAGGCGGGGGTGCCGGCGGCGCGCCAGTCGCTGCATATCCAGGGCCGCGCGGCCGACATCCGCATCCCTAACTTGAACGCCGAAGTGTTGGGCGGCCTGGTGCGTAGTTTCCGCCAGGGCGGGGTGGGGTTTTATTACCGCGCCGGCGCGCGCGGCGGCTGGATTCATGCCGATACCGGCCTGAAACGGACCTGGAAAGGTTGACCGGCCGGCGCTGCGCGCTGGTTTAGTCATAGCAATACGCTTTGGCGCGGACGCGATCGCGCTGTTGGCGCTCTTGCTCGGCCAAATCCACGCCGCGTTCCCAAAAGATGCGCCAGCCGAGCCGCTGGTCTTCCCTGACGTGCGGATGGCGGTCGAGGAAGTCGGTCAGAAAGTTGGAAAACTCGGAAACGTAGCCGCTTTGCTTGGCCCGGTAAGCTTTGAATGGATGCATGAGGTTTCTTTCTTGGTGGTGGTGTCGGCCGTCTACCTCGCTTGCACGGCGTTCGCGCGCGCCAGTTTCGGTTCCGGCGGTTTTTTTTCGGCGTCGCAAGCGTTCAAGAGCGCGGCCAGGGCCAGGATGGCGGCCACGCTCAGGAGGGCGGACGGGCGGCGCACGCGCCGTATCCGGACAGAGCGTCACATGCCGGAGGAACGTCATGAAGGGCCTCGCTTGAGATGCTGGTACAGGTAAGACCGGCGCCGGGCGGGAACGATCCATGGCCGCGCTGAGATGGATCAAAGTTCTGCGCGGTGGCCGTGGAGATAGGATAATGAATAATTGGCCGGCGGCATGATGCCAGTGGCTTAGCACAACGATTCAGGATGATCATGCAAGGCGCAAGCGAAGACCAAGACCCACCGGCGGCGGCGCCGCGTTTCCGGCCCCGTCCCTGGGAGCATTTGGAGACACCCTACGAGGTCGAGATCTGGATCGAGGAATATAACCGTGGCCTGCAAGAGCATATCCGGCCTGGCGAGACCGGATACGGCATCTGCTTCAGCCTGACCGAAGGCGGCCAGGTGTATTTGCAGACCAGCCCGGACGGCGCTGTCATTGTCGACCTCACGCCCGACGCCGAATGGATCGCGCCCGTGATCTGCGCGGCGGCCCAGGTGGCGCCGTCCGGCTCCGCCTTGTGGATCTTGCCCGATGATAAGTTGATCCAACTGGTGCTGGGCATGAGCGGCCTGATCGAAAGCGCCACCCTGGTGGCGGGCCATCCTTTCGGCGCGCGTCAACGGCGGGCGGGGCCGGCGAGGGGCATGTAATATATCGCCAATAATAAGTTTTTAACATCGAAGCATTTTTTACACACTAGAGAAGGGTTTTGTAATGCGCAACAATCGCTCCGTAACGACACGCCGTGTACTGCTGGCCGGTATGATGAAGATCACCGTTTTGAGCTTGCTGGCCGGCGTGGGCCTGCACGCCGCGGCCGCCGACTTGCTCGGCGCCGTCAAAACCCGCGGCACGCTGCGCATCGCCACCGAGGGTACGTATCCGCCATTTAATTTCAAGGACCAGAAGAGCGGCCAGTTGACCGGTTACGATGTCGATGTGGCGAAATTGCTGGCCGAAAAAATGGGCGTGAAAGCCGAATTCGTCACCACCGAATGGAGCGGCATCCTGGCCGGCCTGGCCAGCAACAAATACGATGTGATCGTCGGCCAGGTCGGCATCACGGCCAAACGCCAGGAAACCTTCGACTTTTCCGAGCCCTACACTTATTCCACGCCGCAGCTGATCCTGCGCAAGAACGACAGCGCCAGCTACGCCGGTTTGGCCGAGCTGAAGGGCAAGAAGTTGGGCGTCGGCCAGGGCAGCGTGTTCGAGCAGCAAGCCAAAGCGGCGGCCGGGGTGGAAGTGAAAAGCTATCCCAGCGCGCCGGAAACCTTGCAGGATCTGACCGTGGGCCGCATCGACGCCGCCCTGAACGACAGCCTGATGGTGGCCTATCTGTTGAGCACTTCGCAATTGCCGCTGAAGGCCGGCGCGCGCGTGGGCAATCTGGAGAGCATGGGCATTCCCTTCCAAAAGGGCAATCCGGAATTCAAGGCGGCGCTCAACAAGGCCCTGGCCGACGCGCGCGCCGACGGCAGCCTGCAAAAAATCTCGGTCAAGTGGTTCGGCGGCGACGTGACGCGCGCCCCGGCCGCGAACTGACCCGCGTCGGGCCGGTCTAGTCCGGCCTGCCCCGCGCTCCCGCTTTTCCGCGCGGCCGCCGATCACGGCCGCGCTTCTTGTAGAAGACCCCCATGGAACTTCTGGACTTGTTGCACGCCGCCGCGCCCGCCATGCTGGTGGGCGCCGGCTATACCTTGTTGTTCGCCATCGCCGCCATGCTGGGCGGCCTGGCGCTCGGTTTTCCAGCCGCCGTGTTGCGCATCATGTCGTCGCCCTTGCTGCGCTGGCCGGCCGCCCTGTATGTCAGCGTGATGCGCGGCACTCCGTTGCTGGTGCAAATTTTCGTGATTTATTATGGCTTGCCCAGCGTGGGCATCGAATTTCGGCCCGTCACCGCCGGCATTCTCGCGTTGAGCCTCAATTCCGGCGCCTACCTGTCGGAAAGCTTGCGCGGCGCCATACTGAGCGTGAGCCGGGGCCAGTGGGCCGCCAGCTCCAGCCTGGGCATGGGCTATTGGCATACCCTGTATTTCATCATCTTGCCGCAAGCTTTGCGCGTGGCGGTGCCGTCGATGAGCAATACCTTGATCAGCTTGATCAAAGACACCTCGCTGGTGTCGGTGATCACCATGACCGAATTGATGCTCTCGACCAAGGAAGTGATCGCCACCACGTTCAGGCCGTTGCCGCTCTACCTGGCGGCGGCCGCCATCTACTGGTGCCTGAGCCTAGCCTTCGAAGCCTTGCAGCGGCGCGCCGAACGGCGTTTGAGCCGCGCCGAGCGTTGAGGGCGGCGCCCATCTGAGCCTGATTGCAACACTTGCGCGGCCGGCCGGCGCATCGCTCGACAGCGTCGGGCGCCCATGCTAGTGTAGTGCTACGTTAGCGGCCGTGGCCCGGCCTTGCAGCACGGGGGGGACAGATGAATCAAGATCAGTGGCCGCCGCCGCCCGGCGCGGCAACCCATCATGCGATGATCGGCGCCATGGGCGGCAGTCCCGCTCTGGCGGCCTCCACGGCCGGCGCGCTGGAAGCCGGACAGCTCGACGACAGCGTGCTCAGCCCCGCGCGCTTGCGCTACGAGCAAGAGCAAGCTTATTTCAACGCCACCCATTTGCTGGCCCCGCTCGGCTACGTCGTGCTCGCTTTCGACACCACCATCCTGCAAGTGAATCTGGCCGGCGCGGCGCTGCTGGGCCTGGAGCGCGAACGGCTCGGGCGGCGGCTGTTCCGCGACTTCGTCAGCCCCGTGTTTTTGGACGATTTCGACCGTTTCGTGCAGGTCGCGCTCAACACCAGCGTGCCCCAGCGGGTGCAGCTGGAATTGCGCCAAGCGCGACACGGCGCCGGCTTGGCCGTGACCTTGCATGCCAGCGCGGACGGCAGCGGCCAGGCGTTCCGGGTCGAACTCGAACCGGCCGAGGGGCGCCAGGCCGCGCTCGAACGCAGCGAGGAACGCTTCCGCCGCATCGTGCATTGCGCCGAGGAAGGCATCTGGGAAATCGACGCCGAGGCCCGCACCAGCTTCGTCAATCCGAAAATGGCGCAGATGCTGGGCTACCCGATCGAGACCATGTTGCGGCGGCCCTTGATCGACTTCATGGACGCGGAAGGGCGCGCCCTGCTCGAACGCAACATGGCGCTGCATCAGCGAGGCAGCCCGGAACGCCACGAATTCAAGTTTTTGCGCCAGGACGGCAGCGCCTTGTGGTTGCATCTGTCGACCAATCCGATCCTCGACGGCGAAGGCGGTTA